>NZ_AJTQ01000148.1 GCF_000262345.1 Streptomyces xiaopingdaonensis
CGGTCGACGACCTGCCAGGCGCCGCGCTCCCGCAGCCACTGCGTGGCGAGCGCCTTGTACTCCTTGACGAGCTCCGCCGCCTCCTCAGGAGGGGGCTCGGGGAACACGGCGTCGAGCTCCCGCACCTCCGCGGTGAGCAGGGGCTCGGCGCTCTCGGTCACCGCGGGAACGCGCACCCGGCGCAGCGCGCGGATGAGCGCGCCCGGGTCGCCGCCGGCGAGCCGGCCCACCTGCTCGACGCGGCCCACGACGCCGATCTCCCCGTAGGCGACCGCTCCTTGGCCGCCTTCGGCCTCGTGGACCCGCGGCACCAGCACCACCTCGGGCTTCCCCGTTCCCGCGGCCTCCCTCGCCGCCTCGACGGCGGTGCGGACCTCCTCCTGCGACAGGTCCAGCGGGACCACCATTCCCGGCAGCACGATGTCGGTGTCGGGCTGGCCGAGCGGCACCACGGGCAGGGTGAGCGGTGTGGACATCGAAGCCATGATCTCTCCCTAGGCAGGCAAGTTGAGCTATACCCACTCAATGACGGGAGGCCGAGAGATGTTCCCCGGAGCGTGTTCGCCGTGAGCGATCACGGGGTCCGCGGCGCCGTGCGCCCCCGGAAAACCCCGGCGGACGTCGCAGTGTTCCGCCGACCAGGAACGTCGCTGGACCGTACGCGGCGGTAGTGCCGAGGATGGCGGCCATGGACACCGCGTACCCGCACCCCGCGCCGCCGCTGACCCTCGACCGCAGGGACGGGCCGTACGGCGAGGTGGTGCTGCGCAGGCGCGGCGAGGTGCACGAGATCATCGCCAACGGCTGCTTCCTCATGGACAGTTCGGACGGCCGCTCCGAACGCCTCCTCGTCCGCGCCGCGCTCGCCGAACTCGGGGAGCGCCCGGACCCGACGCTGCTGCTCGGCGGACTCGGCGTCGGCTTCTCGCTCGCCGAAGCGGCGGCGGAGCCGCGGTGGGCGCGCGTCACGACCGTGGAGCGGGAGCCCGCGATCGTCGAGTGGCACACCGCGGGCGGCCGGCCGCTCGCCCCCGTGACGGCGCAGGCGCTCGCGGACCCGCGGACCGAGCTGGTGGTGGGAGACCTCGTGGAGTATCTGCGGGGCGACCACCTTGCAGCAAGCGGGAGTTGGGGCGAGACTGCCGGCGGCGGCGCCGCCTCCTCCGTCTTCGACGTCATGGCGCTCGACATCGACAACGGCCCCGACTGGACCGTCACCGAAGGCAACGCCGACCTTTACACCCCGGAGGGGCTGGCGCTCTGCCGGGAGCGGCTCGCACCGGGAGGCGTCCTCGCCGTGTGGTCGGCCCGGCCTTCGGCGGCCTTCGAAACGGCGATGCGGAATGCCGGGTTCGACCGTGTAAGGACGGATGAAGTGCAGGTCGCCCGGGGCGTCCCGGACGCCGTCCACTTCGGGCGCCGAGCGTAGCCCGTTGTCAACCCTGGGGCCTACGCTGCTCCTGCGAGCAGCTCGGGGTGGCCGTACACCCGGGGACGACGAGGTCGCCGCTGCCCGCAGAAGACGCAGACACAGCAGACACGTTGACGACAGCCGCGGGGCAACGCAGGGGCGGGCAATGGACCACAGGAACACCACACAGACGACCGGCGGACCGGCCTCCGCCAGCACACCGGGCGCGCAGCGCCGCATACTCGTGGTGGAGGACGACCCCACCATCTCCGACGCCGTGACGCGCCGCCTGCGCGCCGAGGGCTTCCAGGTGCAGACGGCCGCCGACGGCCCCGCAGCCGTCGAGGCCGCCGAGGCGTTCGAGCCCGACCTCCTCGTCCTCGACGTCATGCTGCCGGGCTTCGACGGGCTGGAGGTCTGCCGCAGGGTGCAGTCCCACCGCCCGGTCCCGGTGCTGATGCTGACGGCGCGCGACGACGAGACGGACATGCTCGTCGGCCTCGGCGTCGGCGCCGACGACTACATGACCAAGCCCTTCTCGATGCGCGAGGTCGCCGCACGCGTGCACGTGCTGCTGCGCCGGGTGGAGCGCGCCTCGCTCGCCGCGCACACCCCGCGCAGCGGCATCCTCAGGCTCGGCGAGCTGGAGGTCGACCACGCGCAGCGCCGCGTCCGCGTCTCCGGCTCCGACGTGCACCTCACGCCGACCGAGTTCGACCTGCTGGTCTGCCTCGCCAACTCCCCGCGCGCCGTGCTCTCCAGGGAGCAGCTCCTCGCCGAGGTGTGGGACTGGGCCGACGCCTCGGGGACGCGCACCGTCGACAGCCACATCAAGGCGCTCCGCCGCAAGATCGGCGCCGACCGCATCCGCACCGTCCACGGCGTCGGGTACGCGCTGGAGACACCGACGGCGGCCGCGCAGGCCGACGGCTGAGCACCATGCCCGAGGAGACGACGGCCGAACGCGGAAGTGCACCTCCCCGGCACCCGCTCCGCGCCCGCGCCCTGCGGGTGCGCGCCGGCGCGGGCCGCGGGATGGAGCGGATACGCGGGCGGCTGCGCTCCAGACGGCTGCGGCTGCGCGACCTGCGCCTGCGCAGGCTGCGCGCCCTCCAGCACGGCGACCCCGCGGACGGCGCCCCGGCACAGCGCGCGCTGCGCTCGTTGCGGTACCGCTTCGCGTACGCGGGGGACCGCCTGTGGGAGGGACTCCGCCCGCTCGACCCCTACCGCTCGATCAAGGCCGCGCTGGGTTTCCTCGTGATCGTCTCGGTGGCGATCACGACGCTGCTCGCGCTCTTCGCCGTCCACTCCGCGACCGAACTGCGCGTGATCACGATCATTTCGATCATCGCCTCACTCCTGGTGACCCAGTTCGTCGCGCAGTCCCTCACCGCCCCGCTCGACGAGATGAAGGACGCGGCGCGCTCGATGGCGCACGGCGACTACTCGCGCCGCGTCGACGTCGCGCGCAGGGACGAGTTCGGGGAGCTCGCCGACACCTTCAACCGCATGGCGGCCGACCTCGAATCGGTCGACCAGCACCGCAAGGAGCTCGTCGCCAACGTCTCGCACGAGCTGCGCACGCCGATCGCCGCGCTGCGGGCCGTGCTGGAGAACGTCGTCGACGGCGTCTCCGACGCGGACCCGGAGACGATGCGGACCGCGCTGGCCCAGACCGAGCGGCTCGGCCGCCTCGTCGCGCACCTGCTCGACCTCTCGCGGCTCGACAACGGCGTCGTACCGCTGCACGCGCGCCGGTTCGAGGTGTGGCCGTACCTCGCGGGCGTGCTGAAGGAGTCGAACATGAGCAAGGGGCCCGGGCACTCCCGTACCGATGTCCACCTCCATCTCGACGTCTCGCCGCCCGAACTCGTCGCCTACGCGGACGCCGAGCGGCTGCACCAGGTGGCGACGAACCTGATCGACAACGCCGTGAAGCACAGCCCCCCGCACGGCCGCGTCACGGTGCGCGCCTACCAGGGCGAGACGGACGGCAGCCTGGAGGTCGAAGTCCTGGATGAAGGGCCCGGAATCCCGGAGGAGGAACGGCAGCGCGTCTTCGAGCGGTTCAGCCGGGCCAAGGGCGCCCAGGCCGCGGTCCGCGGCAGGAAGAGCGAAGGGCGGACGGAGCAGCGGGGCCAGGGCGCGGGCGACGGCGGTACGGGCCTCGGGCTCGCGATCGCGCACTGGGCCGTCGATCTGCACGGCGGCCGGATCAGGGTGGCCGAGTCCGAGATCGGGTGCCGGATACGGGTGAGCCTCCCTGGAGAACCGCAGGCCGCACGTGTGACGTAACCTCGATCATGGGCACGGCAGTCGGCGGTGACGCAGCGGCGTCGCCGACAGTTCCTTTTCCGAGCGAAACTGTGGGTGATTCCCGTCGTATTCGATGCTGAAACTGAGCGTCGGATGTGACGTGTATGACCAACAGGCAGCCCGGACTGCACCAACCGGCCCGGAAGGCGTAGCCTTTATTCCCGCTGTCCACCACCCGAGGAAGCGGAAGAGGGCGGTTGCCGCCGTGTCGTCTCAGTCCCCCAACAGCTCCAGTCTCTCGGCCGAAAAGGCCGGTCAGGATCAGGCTCCTGCCGACCCGTCCGCCGCGTTCGGCACCAACGAGTGGCTCGTCGACGAGATCTACCAGCAGTACCTCCAGGACCCGAACTCGGTAGACCGAGCCTGGTGGGACTTCTTCGCCGACTACAAGCCGGGCGCTTCGGACGCCCAGGCCCCGAAGAGCACGGCGGCCCCACAGCCAGCGAACCCACAGCCGACGCAGACCGCTGCCCCGGCGCAGCCCGCAGCCCAGCCGGCGGCGCAGCCCGCGCCGCAGCAGCCGAAGCAGCAGAGCGCACCGGCGCCCGCGCAGCCGGCGAAGCCCGCACCGCAGCCGAAGCACGCCAAGCCGGCCGCTGCGCCCGCTTCCCCGCAGCCGAAGCAGGACGAGCAGAAGCAGGAGCAGGCGCCCGAGGGCCCCGAGTACGTCCAGCTCCGCGGTCCGTCGGCGGCCGTCGCGAAGAACATGAACGCCTCGCTGGAGCTGCCGACGGCGACCTCCGTCCGCGCGGTCCCCGTGAAGCTGCTCTTCGACAACCGCATCGTCATCAACAACCACCTGAAGCGGGCGAGGGGCGGGAAGGTCTCCTTCACCCACCTCATCGGCTACGCCATGGTGCAGGCGATGAAGGCGATGCCCGCCATGAACCACGCGTACGCCGAGAAGGACGGCAAGCCGACGCTGGTCAAGCCCGACCACGTCAACCTCGGCCTCGCGATCGACCTCGTCAAGCCCAACGGTGACCGCCAGCTCGTCGTCGCAGCGATCAAGAAGGCGGAGACACTCACCTTCTTCGAGTTCTGGCAGGCGTACGAGGACATCGTCCGCCGGGCCCGGAACAACAAGCTGACGATGGACGACTTCTCCGGCGTCACCTGCTCGCTCACCAACCCCGGCGGTATCGGCACCGTCCACTCGGTGCCGCGGCTGATGCCGGGCCAGAGCGTGATCATGGGCGTCGGCGCCATGGAGTACCCGGCCGAGTTCCAGGGCACCTCGCAGGACACCCTCAACCGCCTCGGCATCTCCAAGGTGATGACGCTGACGAGCACCTACGACCACCGGGTCGTCCAGGGTGCGGCCTCCGGCGAGTTCCTGAAGATCGTCGCCAACCTCCTCCTCGGCGAGGACGGCTTCTACGACGACATCTTCAAGGCCCTGCGCATCCCGTACGAGCCCGTCCGCTGGATGCAGGACATCGACGCCTCGCACGACGACGACGTCACCAAGGCGGCGCGGGTCTTCGACCTGATCCACTCCTACCGGGTCCGCGGCCACATCATGGCCGACACCGACCCGTTGGAGTACCACCAGCGCAAGCACCCCGACCTCGACATCAACGAACACGGGCTCACCCTCTGGGACCTGGAGCGCGAGTTCGCCGTCGGCGGCTTCGCCGGCCAGTCGATGATGAAGCTGCGCGACATCCTCGGCGTGCTCCGCGACTCGTACTGCCGCACCACCGGCATCGAGTACATGCACATCCAGGACCCGAAGCAGCGCAAGTGGATCCAGGACCGGGTCGAGCGCACCAACGCCAAGCCGGAGCGCGAGGAGCAGCTCCGCATCCTGCGCCGGCTCAATGCGGCCGAGGCGTTCGAGACCTTCCTCCAGACCAAGTACGTCGGTCAGAAGCGGTTCTCGCTGGAGGGCGGCGAGTCCGTCATTCCGCTCCTCGACGCGGTGATGGACGCCGCGGCCGAAGCCCGGCTCGACGAGTGCGTGGTCGGCATGGCGCACCGCGGCCGGCTCAACGTCCTCGCCAACATCGTCGGCAAGCCGTACGCGCAGATCTTCCGGGAGTTCGAGGGGAACCTCGACCCGAAGTCGATGCACGGCTCGGGCGACGTCAAGTACCACCTCGGCGCCGAGGGCACCTTCACGGGACTCGACGGTGAGCAGATCAAGGTCTCGCTCACGGCCAACCCGTCGCACCTGGAGGCCGTCGACCCGGTCGTGGAGGGCGTCTCGCGCGCCAAGCAGGACATCATCGGCAAGGGCGGCACCGACTTCACCGTCCTGCCGATCCAGCTCCACGGCGACGCGGCCTTCGCGGGCCAGGGCGTCGTCGCGGAGACGCTCAACATGTCGCAGCTCCGCGGCTACCGCACCGGCGGCACCGTGCACGTCGTCATCAACAACCAGGTCGGCTACACGGCACCGCCCGAGTCCGCGCGCTCCTCGATGTACTCGACCGACGTCGCGCGGATGATCGAGGCGCCGATCTTCCACGTCAACGGCGACGACCCGGAGGCCGTCGTCCGGGTGGCGCGGCTCGCCTTCGAGTACCGGCAGGCGTTCAACAAGGACGTCGTGATCGACATGCTCTGCTACCGCAGGCGCGGTCACAACGAGGGCGACAACCCGAAGTTCACGCAGCCGCTGATGTACAACCTGATCGACAAGAAGCGCTCGGTGCGCAAGCTGTACACCGAGTCGCTCATCGGGCGGGGCGACATCACGCTGGAGGAGGCGGAGCAGGCGCTCCAGGACTTCCAGGGCCAGTTGGAGAAGGTCTTCACCGACGTCCGCGACGCCACCGCGTCGCCCGCGCCGGCCGAAGTCCCCGCCCCGCAGGCCGAGTTCCCCGTGCACGTCGAGACGGCCATCAGCCAGGAGGTCGTCAAGCGGATCGCCGAGTCGCAGGTGAACATCCCCGAGCGGATCAGCGTCCACCCGCGGCTGATGCCCCAGCTCCAGCGCAGGGCGCAGATGGTCGAGGACGGCACCATCGACTGGGCGATGGGCGAGACCCTCGCCGTCGGCTCGCTGCTGATGGAGGGCACGCCCGTCCGCCTCGCCGGACAGGACTCCCGGCGCGGCACCTTCGGCCAGCGCCACTCCGTCCTCCTCGACCAGAACACCGGCGACGACTACACCCCGCTCCTCTACCTCTCCGAGGACCAGGCGCGGTTCAACGTCTACGACTCGCTGCTCAGCGAGTACGCCGCGATGGGCTTCGAGTACGGCTACTCGCTCGCCCGTCCCGACGCGCTCGTCATGTGGGAGGCGCAGTTCGGCGACTTCATGAACGGCGCGCAGACGGTGATCGACGAGTTCATCTCGTCGGCGGAGCAGAAGTGGAACCAGACCTCCGGCGTCACGCTGCTCCTCCCCCACGGCTACGAGGGCCAGGGTCCCGACCACTCCTCGGCGCGGATCGAGCGGTTCCTCCAACTGTGCGCGCAGAACAGCATGACCGTCGCCATGCCGTCGCTGCCGTCGAACTACTTCCACCTCCTGCGGTGGCAGGTGCACAACCCGCACCACAAGCCGCTCGTCGTCTTCACGCCGAAGTCGATGCTCCGGCTCAAGGCGGCGGCGTCGAAGGCGGAGGAGTTCACCACCGGCGGCTTCCGTCCGGTGATCGGGGACTCGCTCGTCGAGTCGGGCAAGGTGGACCCGGCCGGCGTCCGCAAGGTCGTCTTCTGCTCCGGCAAGGTCTACTACGACCTCGACGCCGAGCGGACCAAGCGCGGCGTCACCGACACGGCGCTCGTCCGGCTGGAGCGGCTCTACCCGCTGCCCGGCAAGGAGATCCAGGCGGAGCTCGCCAAGTTCCCGAACGCGCAGAAGTACGTCTGGGCGCAGGAGGAGCCGGCGAACCAGGGCGCATGGCCGTTCATCGCCCTCAACCTCGTCGACCACCTCGACCTGATCATCGGCTCCGAGCCCGTCCCGGACGCCGACCGCCTGCGCCGGGTCTCGCGCCCGTCGTCCTCCTCCCCCGCCGTCGGCTCCGGCAAGCGGCACGAGCAGGAGCAGGCACAGTTGCTCACGGACGTCTTCGAACTGTGAGGGCTCGGCCTTGAGCTGAGTCTCCGAGTGGGGCCGCCGCGCCTGCGGCGGCCCCACTTTTTGCTTGTCCGGGCCCTGTTCAGGTTCAGCGCCATACGGACGGCGGTTCGCCGGTCTCGGACCGGGCTGCGGCACGAGGGGCCCCGCATCGTCGTCGAACCGACCGGGCCGGTTCAGGGGTCAAACGCCCCGCTTCCGGAGGCGGACGACCACAACAGCAATGCGCGCCGGGCGAGAAGGCAGTGGCTGCCGGGAGCGTTCGCGTTCCGTGCGTGACGGACGCCCCTTCGCGGGCGACGCGAAAGGGCGTCGGCGCCCGCCCTCAGCCCAGGTAAGCCTCGAAGTTCCAGTGCGGGCGCATGCGTTGGCGGGCGCTGAGGGTGTGCGGGTGCTGGGCGCCCATGGTGCGGGTGAGGCGTTCGAGGGCGTCCTCCTCGAGCTTGCCCGCCTCGGTGCGTTGGCGGAGGGCGCGGAGATCGGCGGCGAGGGCGATCTGGGCGGAGAGCGTCAGCGGGTGGTCGTCGCCGAGGACGCGGCGGGCGCGGCCGAGGGTGTTGCGGCTCAGCTCGGCTGCCTCGTCGAGGTCTCCGATGATGTTGTGGCCGCCTGCGGCGTTGAGGGCGCAGCCGAGCGTCCACGGGTGCTCCTCGCCGAGGAGGACGGCGAGGCCGCTGTACGCCTGCTTGAAGAGGGCGACCGCCTCGTTGCGCGCCCCCTCCGCCTGGAGCAGCAGGCCGACGTTGCTCTGGAGTCCTGTCGCCACCGGGTGCGCGGGGCCGAGGAGTTCGCGGAAACCGCTCTCGGCCTCGGTCAGGAGGTCGCGGGACTCGCCCAGGTCGCCGTGCTCGCGGAGGAAGTTGCCGTAGTCGTTGGCGACGATGAGCGCTTCGAAGTGGGTACGCCCGTGGACCTGCCGGCGGCGCTCCAGCAGCCCCGCGAGCTGGCCCGCCGTCTCGCTGCGGTCGAGTCCGGCGCGGTAGCGGCAGAGCGCGAGGTGGTGGCGGGCCCAGAGGGTCTGCGGGTGGTCGGGGCCGAGGACCTGGAGGTGGAGGCGCATGCCCTGCTCCTGGCGCGCCGCGGCCTCCCGGAAGCGGCCGAGGAGACGCAGGTCGAGAGCGCAGGAGTTGCCGGAGTGCAGGGTGGCGGGCGCGCGCTCGCGCAGCACCTCCTCGCGCTGGCGCAGGACTTGCTTGTCGACCTCGTACGCGTCCTGGTAGCGCCCGAGGAAGCGGAGCGAGAAGGCGACGCTGTCCCTGGCGACGAGGGTGTTGAAGTCGGCGGGGCCGAGGATGCGTTCGGCGTCCTCCAGGCACTGGAGCTGCTCGTCGAGCGCCTCCTGGTAGCGGCCGAGGCTGCGGTAGTCGGCGGCGAGGGCGCTGCGGGCGAAGTTGAGGGAGTACTCGTCCACCGGTGCGGCCGACTGGAGGTCCTCGAAGAGCGCCTGGTCGAGCTCGTACGCGCGGTGGAAGTCGCCGCTCTCGCGGAGGATGGCGCCCTGCTGGCTGGTGAGCTGCATCCAGAGGCGGTCGTCCCCGGGGACGACGCCCGTCCAGTGGCGGCGTACGCGGTCGGCGAGCTGGCTGCCGGAGATGTACTCGCCGCTGCGCAGGCAGTACCGCAGGCAGTTGACGACCGTCTCGCGGACCCGCGGGTTGCGCGAGTCGAGGGCGCCCGAGGACTCCAGGTGCGCGCGGATCTCCGCGTACTTGGGCCACGAGCGGCTGTCGAGCGCGTTGCCCGGGTCGGCCCTGGCGAGGGCGCGGCGTACGGCCCGCCGGTACTCCTCGCGGTTGTCGTCGGCGGTGAGGCGGCTGATGATGCTGTGCACGACACGGTGCATACGGACCGTCTCGCCGCCGCGGTCGTCGTCCGAGAGGTTCTGGCGCTCGTCGACGTCCCTGCGGAGTACGCAGAAGTTGACGAGGGTGTCGATGGCGCGCGCCCATCCGGAGCCGTCCCGCGCGATCCACCGAAGCTGCTCGGGGAGTTCGGCCTCCGGCACCTGGCGGACGAGTCCGAGCGGGATGCGTCCCGGCGCGAACGCCGAGCAGAGGGCGAGGAGTTCGACGGTGCGGGGCTGCTCCCTGCGGAGCCGGTTGATCAGTATCGACCAGGAGGTGAGCGAGGACTGCGGGTACTCGCTCGGGGTGTCCGGGTGCGGCATCGCGTGGTAGGGGCGCTCGCGGACCATGGAGAGGTACTCGTCGGCCGGCATCCCCGACTCGCCGAGCAGCGCGGCGGCCTGGACGAGCGCGAGCGGCAGGTCCTCGAACTCGACGGAGACCCGGTCGGCCTCCTCGGCGGTGAGGTGCGAGGCCCGGCGCATGAGGAAGCCGGTGGACTCGGCACGCTCGAATCCGGGGACCTCGATCTGATCCACCAGTTGGGACCAGGAGCGGTAACGGGAGGTGATCAGGACGTGCCCCTCGCCCTGGGGGAGGATCTGCTCGGCGCCCTCGACGTCGTCCCAGCCGTCGAAGACGACGAGCCAACGGCGGTACGGCTCGCCCGTGCGCAGCGTCTCCCGGAGCGTCCTGATGCGCTCGCCCGGGCCGCCCGTCTCCGCGGTGATGCCGAGCCGGGGGGCGAGTTCGCTGTACCGCTCGCGGAGGCTGCTGCGGGTGTCGGCGGGGACCCACCAGACGACGTCGTACTGCGGCCGGAAGCGGTAGGCGTACTCGGCGGCGAGCTCGGTCTTCCCGATGCCGGGCATGCCGACGATGGCGCAGGCGGCGGTGTCGCGCACGGCGTCGGAGAGCCGGTGCTGGAGGGTGTTGAGGAGGTCGTCCCTGCCGGTGAACTGGTGGTTGCGGCGGGGCACCGCGCCCCAGACGGGCGGGGGGTCGCCGGGGAAGCGGAGCGCGCCGGGGCGCGGACGCGGCCGGCCGGCGGGGAGTTCGAGGCGCTCCAGGAGGCGGTGCACGGCCTCTTCCTCGCCGATGCCGTAGAGCTCGGCGGGCCTGAGGACCGAAGTGGCCGCGGGGAGCGGCTGGTCGGTGAGGTGGACGGCGGCGAACCTGTGGCGGTTCTCCGCGACGAAGCCGCGCAGCACCTCGTCCCACTCGCCCTCGGGGCGGGGGCCCAGCTCGAAGAACCACTCGTTGAGGACGAGGAGGACACGGCCCTCGGAGAGGAGGAGGTCGCCGAGGCCGCGTTCGAGCGGTTCGTCCCTGGGAGGGTCCCAGCGCTGCATGTTGACGCTGTGGCCGCGGCTCTCCAGCGTCTGGTAGATCCAGGTGGCCCACTGACGGTAGTAGCCAGGGAAGACGACGAGGACGTGCTCGGGGCCCTGGGCCTGCGCGCTCTTCGGCTTCGGCTGAGCGTTCATGCGCCGCTCTCCCTCGGTGCGTTCGTCGGCGGTCCGTCACCGGGCCAACCAGCGGGAAGATTACCGTAGGTCACGTGGCGATGACAGTCTCCGGGAGAGCGACCCCTGCCGGGCGTCGCCGCCGTAGGCCACGGCCCAGCCGAGTATGCCTCAGCACCATCCCGCGCACGAACTGCCGCCCCTCGTAGGTGAGTTCGGCGGACTCACGAAGCTGCGCCAGCGTCCGGGCGGTCTGCTGCCACGCCTCGTGGCTGCGCGGTACGGCGGCCGCGCGCGGGGGCCGGCCCGTCGCGAGGCGGTGCCAGAGCTCGGCGAGGGCGAGGTGCGCGAACGTCCCCTGGAGCGCCGCCTCGACGGGGCGCGGATCGCTCCGCCAGCCGACCTCGTACCGCTCGCGGTTCCGGGCGGTGTGGAGCGGGCGGAGGACGTCGAGGAGGGCGAGCTTGGTGTGCTGGATCTCGTGCACGAGGACGGCGGCGAAGGAGTGCGCGTCGGCGGGCAGCGTGGTGAAGACGGCGCCGGGTGCGGCGCGCAGCGTCATGCTGGAGTGGCCGCCGCCGCGCGGCGGTTCGGGGAGCGGGAGCACGCACTGGAGGAGCGAGCGGACCTCGGCCGCGCCCGCCGCGTCGACGGCCGTGAGCGCGCCGAGCGCGGCGCCGAACCTCGCCGACCAGGTGCGCCTGTCGGTGCGTACGCCGGTGGGCGTGCCGTCGGCCGCGTGGAGCGGCTCGACGTCGTCGAGGCGGGCCGCCGCGCCGGGGAGCCTGCGCGGGCGCACTGCGGCGCGTGCGTACGGGAGCGTCAACTCGCCGCCGATCGCGGTGAATCGACCGAGCCCGGGGAGTACGGCCGAGTCGCTCGGCGGCGCGAGCCGGTGCACGGCGGGCACGCGGGCGGCGACGGCGGCGGCGCAGGCGATTTCGCCGAAGCCGGCCAGCGCGGACGCACGGGGCCCCTCCGGCGCCGAGAGGGCGGCGGCGAGCCGGAGGCCGACCGTCGGATAGAGGAGGACTCGCCGCACGGCCGCCGGGCTCCGGTGCTCGGCGGCTTCGAGGAGGCGCCAGGCCGCGGTGAAGTGCGGGGACGGAGGCCCGAGTTCGGCGGTGCGCTCCCACAGGGCACGGAGCAGGACGAGCCTGCGGTGGTGGAGGAGCCGGCGGAGGAGGGCCCGGTCGGCCGGCTGCGCGGCGCCGGCGCCGGCGCGCAGGTGGAGGCGCGGGTCGCCCTGCGGTGCGCCGCGGCGGGGCGCGGGTGCGGCAGGCACGGTCAGGACCCGGCCCTGGCGGGGGCCGGCGGTGTCACGTGCCGGGGAGCGGGTTGGGGTTGGGGTCGGGGTGGTTGTTCCAACCGCCGTTCTCCGCTGCCGGGTTGGCGAGGACGTGGTCGACCGCCGCCGCGAGGCCGGGAAGCTGGGCCCGAGGAGTCAGGCGCAGGGTGCGGAGATCGACGCCGGAGAGGTCGGGGAGCGGAGGCGCGGCCTCGGGGAACTCTCCCCCGCCGACTGCCGTTTCCGTGTCCTTCGCCATCCTCGCCTTCCCTTTCAGCGGTCGCCGACGGCCGCTGCTGCCAAGGCCCCCGCGGCTGTTGACTTCTTCCCCCTACACCAGATGAGAAAACCCGTTCGGCCGGGCCCGGGCCGTGCCTCGGGTTCCGGCTCACCGCGTCGAGTCGTACCCCCAGGGGTCGATGTCGCCTTCGAGGAGGCGGACGCGCCGCCGTACGAACTCGGTCTCGGCGGCGCTGAGTCGGGGAGGCGAGCCGGTGGGCCCTGGCTCCGCGGCGAGGAGTCGCGCCTGTTCGGCCGCCGTGCGGTAGCAGTCGAGCGCGGCGCTCGGACGGCCCGCGGTCTCCGTGGCGCGGCCGCGCGACAGCAGGGTACGGAAGAGCTCGATCCGCGCGGTGCGCAGGTCCGCCGGCGTGCCGGTCGCGTCGTCCAACGCCTCGTACGCGGCGGCGGTCGCCCGCGCCAGCGCCTCCTCCGCCTGCTGACGAGGCGGCTCCGCTTCCGGGAAGGCGCCGTACGCCTCGGCCAGCAGCCGCCAGTACTCGGCCCGGCGCAGCGGTTCCTCCGCTTGGTGGGCCGCGCTGTGCAGGAGGTGGGTCGCCTCGTAGAGGTCGGGGAGGAACGCGGCGGTGCGGTAGCGGCGCAGGAGCGCGTCGGCGAGGAGGCGCTGGAGGTGGAGGGTGATACCGGCGCCCTGCGGTGCGCCCGTCAGCGCTTCGTGGAGGAGGCCCTCGGCGCGGTGCGGTTCCTCCATTTCGCCGAGCCTCAACTCTCCCCATTCGGCGAGGAGTTCGCACCGCCGCAGCGAGTAGCGCCCGCAGTGCTGCTCGGCCTCGGCGTAGCAGCGTTCGGCGTCGGGCCAGCGGGAGGCGGCGCGGTGCGTCCGCGCCTCGGCGAGGGCCGCATGGAAGCGGAGGGCGTGGTTCTCGCCGGCGGCCTCGCGGGCTTCGGCGAGGGTGCGCAGGAGTTCGGTCTCGGGCGCCTCGGCCGCGCGCAGCGCGGCGGCGCGGTCGAGGAGCGCCGCAGCGGAGAGGCGCCCGCGGGCCTCCGAGTGCCCGGCGTACTCGGCGAAGAGCCCGACGGCCTGCCCGCCCCACTGGCGGCGTTCCGGGGCGTCGCCCGCCGTGCGCGCGAGGTCGAGGAGGACGCGGGCGAGCGCGAGCGCGTCGGCGCCCTCGGAGTGCTCCCCGAGCCGCAGCAGTTCGTCGCGAGCGGCGAAGAGGTGTGCGCGTCCGGACGTGGCTCGCCACAACGCGTGGTGGACGGCGGCGCGTTCGCGTCCGGAGGCGGCGTCGTCGTCGCGGAGCAGGTCGAGCGCGCGGGACAGGAGGGTCGGCGCTTCCGGTGCCGGGCGCGCGTCCGCGTGCGCGTGTGCCTGGGTGCGGAGGGTGCGCGCCAGCAGCAGACGCGCGCGCCGGTGCACGCCGCGAGCCGCCTCCGGCGCGTCGAGCACGCTCGACGCGAGCGCCACCGCGTGCCGCAGCCTGCGCGCGCCCTCCGCGTAGCGCGGGTCGGGGCGCTCCCGCAGCACCTCCTCGACCTCGTCGAGCATCTGCTCCTCGGCGGCCCCGGACGCGGTGAACCCGGCGGCCCCCGTCCCGAGGAACCGGTCGACGACCGCCTCCGGCACCTGCGCGAACAGCTCCTCACCGCCCGGCGGACGCCACGCGGCGGCGCCCCACTCGTCCTGCCCCTCCGACGGTTCGTCGCCGCCCGCGAGCCGAAGCGCCGCGAGCGCCGGGAAGTTGCGCACCCCGCGCCCGAAGTGCTGCGTGACGTACTCCGAGACGTGCTTGAGGACGAGCAGCGACGTGTCGCGGTCGAGCGAGTCCGCGAGGAGCTCGGCGACGCCGGGGGCGTAGCGGTAGCGCGGACCGCCACCGCGCTCGGGCAGCCGCTCCAGTACGCCGCCGAGGAGGACTTCGGCGAGCTCCATCGGCCCCGTGTCGGGGAGCATGGCGCGTTGCACGAGTTCGATGACGGGCGGCAGCAGCGGCACGGCCGTGAGGTGGGCGGCGAGTTCGACGGCGCCGGGCGAGGCGCCGGCGAGGAAGTCGTCGAGGAGCCGGTGCGGATCGTCGACGGCGCCGGTGCGCGGGCGGACGGGCGGGTAGGCCTGGTGGACGCGGGCCGCGGCGCCCCTCGTCGTCTGCGGTGCCCGACTCCCCATCATGCGCGCCCAGTTCGCCAGCGCGCCGGGCACGGGGAGGAGGACGGGGACGGCGTGCGCGCCGGGGCGTGCGGCGGGCCCGCGGTCGGCGCGGAAGAGGACCCGGCCGCCGCCCTCCATGCGGCGCAGCTCCCCCGACTCGGCGGGGAGCGCCGTACGCGGCCACAGCCGCGGCGGCAGCGGCTGCACGAGGGCGACCGGGGCCGGGCCGCGGCACCAGGCGTGGAGCATCCGCTGCGCCGCGCCTTCCTCCCAGAGCCGCCCCGCGCAGTCGCTGAGCAGCAGCGTGAACCGCCGGCCCGAGACGTCGCCGAACTGCCCCGGTGGGCGGAGCCCGCCGTCCTCGAGCCGGGGCGAGGTGCTCACGGCAGGCGTTCCGCCCGGGGTGCGGTGCAGGTAGAAGGCGCGGACGTCCCGGAAGGCGCCGGACTGCTCGCAGCTCTGCCGGAGTTGCTCGAAGGCGAGCCGCCACACGGAGGACGTCGGCGAGGCGTCCATCACGAGCTGCATCTCCGTCGTGCGGGCGCGCGACGGCGCGAAGACGGGCGTGAGCGCGCCGGAGCGTGCGCTCGCCTCGGCGGAGGCCCGCTCGTCGAGCCGATGCGTGCGCCGGCGCACCTCGGGGACGGGTGGGCGGTAGCGGGCCAACGGCCGCAGGGCGCGCTGGAATTGGAGGAGCCCGGAGAGGGCGCTGACGGCGGGAGCACGCACCCGCTGGAGCGAGGGATCGTTCTCGGCGCCCGCGGACGGCGGCGCGGGCTCCTCGGGACGCGGCGGCGTGCAGAGGTCGGGCGGGTGCGTCTCGGCGGACGGCGGGATGAAGAGCGGGACGTCGTCGGCGGCCCCGGGGGCCGGCGGTTCGGGCGCGGCGACGCGGGCGTCCGGGAGCGGTGCGGGGAGGCCTGCCGTCTCGGGTGCGTCGGCCGCGTCGGGCGCGGGCCGGGGCGCCGGCGGCCGGGGGGCGACGTGCCGGGCGAGCCAGACGGCGTCGGCGAGCGCCTCGGCGTCCGGCTCCCAGGAGAGGGCGGCGAGCCGCGTGGCCAACTCGGCGAGTGGTGCGAGGGGTTCGCCGCTCACGACGGGCCCGAACGGTGTCCGCGTGGGCCCGCACGCGGTGGCGCCGGCTCGGTCGGCATCGTGGGTCACTCCGTCTGGTCGAGGGGGCGGAGCAGCATCTCGGCGAGACGCTCACGGGTGAGGCGCTCTGCCCCCTCGGCCTGCTGGGTGAGGTAGAGCGCGTTGAGGAGTTGGTCGGTGGCGACGAGGCTGCCCGGATCGCGGTCGAGGAACCGCTGCACCAGCTCGCCGCCCTCGCGGAGCGCTTCCTCGCCGAGGTGCGCCGCGACCATGGCGGCGAGTTGCCGCTCTCCCGGCGGCTTCAGCTCCAGGTGGATGCAGCGCCGGAGCATGGGGGCGGGGAAGTCGCGCTCGCCGTTGGAGGTCATCACGATGAAGGGGAAGACGCTGCACTCGACGCGCCCCCCGCGGACGGGCACCCGCACCCCGTCGTCCGTGAGCACCTCGGCGACCGGCTCGCGGTCGGCGACGCGCTCCAGCTCGGGGATGTCGAACCGGCCCTCCTCCAGGACGTTGAGAAGGTCGTTGGGCAGATCGATGTCGCACTTGTCCAGCTCGTCGATGAGGAGCACCCGGGGCAGCCCGTCCGCGGTGGGCAGCAGCGCGGTGCCGAGCGGGCCGAGACGGATGTAGGACCCGAGGGGCGGATGGCTCACAGGGCCCTGCTGGACCGCCCTGTCGAGCTGGACGTCCTGCAGGCGTCCGAGCGCGTCGTAGTGGTAGAGGCCGTCGGCGAGCGCGGTACGGCTGACGATCGGCCAGCGGAGCACCCGGCCGAGCCCCAACTCGTGGGCCACGGAGTGCGCGAGGGTGGACTTGCCGGTGCCCGGGTTGCCGGTGACGAGAAGCGGGCGACGCAGGTAGAGGGCGGCATTGACGGCCTCCACCTCCTCCGGGTGCGGATGGAGGTTCTCGACGAGCTGGTGCCGCACACGCTCGGCCCCGAGACGGCGCGCCGTGTCGCCGGTGTCGGCGTGCCCGCCCGGCTCCGCGGTGTCGTCGGCCTGCGGGGGGTCGTCGCGGGAGGTGAAGTCGCGCCAGGGCGGCGGGTCGGGGAGGCGGCGGATGTCGTCGTGCCGCAGGCCCACGCCGCGGTAGATGCGCCAGTCGCTCACGCTCGCTCCTCACGTGCCTCGTCGAAGTCGCCCGCCGTCGTGCGGGCTTCCCCTCCATCGCTGTGGATACCCGCCCACGCGGCTACCGACCGGTTCTCGTCCGATCTCCCGGGCCCCCTCGCCGCCGCGGCTCACCGAGCGGGCCCGCACCGCGGCGCTGCCGCTGAGGCGGATCGTAGAGGAGCGAGAGACGCCGTGCACAGGCTGCCTCGGTACCGTTCCCCTCCTCGCCGCGTCTGCGCAACTCCCGTACGCGTGCGGGGAGTCCTGCGGCCTGCACCGACTCGTCGAGGAGACTGCTCACGAGCTCCAGTTGCGCGCCCCCGGTCGAGGGCGCCCCGGACGGGTCCTCGCGCAGCCAGAGTGCGACCGCGTACCCCGCGTCCATCGCGGCGTCCACCGCGCGGGCCGCCGCGCCCTGGGAGACCCCGGCGTGGTGGAGCGGGACTGCCGTCGGCGCGAGGCGGTCGAGCGGCTCGAACTCGCCTACTGCCGCGGGAAGTTCGTCCGGCTGACGCCGACCGGCACGCTCGGGGAGCAGCGGGTGGGCCTCCATCGGGCCGCGGCTCACCCCCTGCCACCGCTCCTCGCGCACCGCCGCCTCCTCCTCGGGCGGGTCCGGGCTGCCGACGGTGCGCTGCCAGTCGCGGAGCACGACGCTGCGGTGGAGGCCGAGCCGCTCGCACGCTCCGCCGTCCGACGTCCGTACCTCCCACCGCTCCACGGGCAGGTCGAAGAGCTGCCGCGGCACCACGAACTCGACGGCGGCGAGGTGCGTGAAGGCGTCCCCCAGGTCGAGCGCCGCCGGCAGCGCCGCGCAGATCGCCTCGCGCAGCCGGGAGCGCGCCACGGCTCGACCGCCGACCTGCTGGACGCGGTGGTGCCCGCGCGGCCGCAGCAGCTCGATCTGCCAGGTGTGCGTGCCCGGTTGGGAGAGCTCGGGGTGGATGACGACGCGGACGTCGGCCCGCGCCGACGCCGCCCTGGGGTCCTCGGCGAGCAGATCGGCGACGCGGCCGCGGATCACCTCGTTCTCCACCCGCAGCCCCGTCTCCTCCACCCATGCGGCGAGCGCGTCGAGCGCGTCCGCGGGGCCGCGCTGCTCCCAGGCGAGCGCGGCGCAGACCTTCGCCGCGTAGACGACGACGGCCTCCAGCTCCATCCCGGGTGCGCCGGCGCCGCCCGGGACGCGGCCGTCGTGCGCGTCGTAGAGAAGTCCTGCGCCCTCGCGCCAGCTCCGTGGCCGGTACTCGCGGACGTTGTACGAGGGACGCAGTACCGCGTCCCTGGCCTCGTTGGCGAGCTCCAGCACCTCGCCCGCGGTGCGCGGGGCCGGGAGCCGGGCGAAGAGTTCGTAGAGCGCGGTGCGCAGCTCGGGCGTGAACGTCCCGTTGCCGCGGCCGAGTCGGGGCTGGATACGGGGCCAGCACTCGCCGGGTGCGAGGAGCCGGTCGCGGTGGTACCTGTCGTGGGCGCCGAGTACCTCGTGGAGGACGCGCGCGCCCGCGGGGGTCTCGTCGCAGAGTGCGCGCAGCGCGGTGACGGGGGTGGCGACGCTCCCCGTCGATTCGGCGCCCTTGCAGACGCCGATCACCGCGCCCCGCTCCAGATCGACGACGGGGCCGCCGGAGCAGCCCGCACGCAACTGCCCGCCCTGCACGACGAGATGGCCGCCCCGGCCGCCGCTCACCGAGCCGACGCTGGGGTGGAACTCGACCCCGCCGCCCGGCACCTCGATCCATCCGTAGAGGCCGCAGCCGGGCGCGGGCGCGAGGGTGGAGCGGTCGCTCAGCCAGAGGCACTCGGGGTCGAACGGGTAGGCGGCGGAGACCCGCACGAGGGCCAGGTCGGGGAAGGGCCAGGCCCGGGTGCGCACCGCATCGGGGGCGGGGAGGGAGAAGACGAGCTCACCGTCGAGCACCTCCTCCTCGGCCGTGGTCACGGCGACCGGTGCGGCTCCGCGCCAGGTCTCCTCGCCGCCCGCGGCCGCGACGTGGCCCGCCGTCAGTACCCAGCCCGGTGCCACGAAGAAGCCGCTGCCCCAGAACTTCCCCGCGGCGCCGCCCGGTTCGCCGGGCGCGCCGATCCGCACCACGGAGGGGCGCACGGCCTCCCCGAGGATGTCCGCGGGACCTCCCCCCGACGTCATCGCGCACGGGCGCACCGCTGCCGCGCCCTGCCCGCCGTCCACCACTCGTCCATGCGCCGTGCTCGCCCCCGTCCGCCGTCGTGAAGGGACAGGCTAGTCCCGGTACTCCGCGGACGGGAGGGTGCCGGCGGTCGCGAGGGGCAAGGATGGGGACGCGTGGCGCGGGCGGCGGCGGGCCGCCCGCCGCCGAGAGGAGGACGGTGTGGAACCGATCATCCAGGAGATCGAACTCCCCGGAGGCGGGCGGGTGCTGGCGAGGGTGACCGTGCCGGACGACGCCGAGCTGCCGGACGGCGCGGAGGACGACGGGTTCGGGTATCGCGACGTCGGCGCGGTCGACCGGCTCTCCGCCCGCGTCGAGCAGCTCAACGAGGTGATCGCCGGCGTGGGTACGGCGGTACGCGGCGCCGCGGCGGCCGCGGCGCCGCACGAGGTGACCGTAACGTTCGGCGTGGAGCTCGCGCTGCGCCCCGGCCGCACGGTGGCGCTCCTCGCCGACGGGGAGAGCAAGGCGGCGCTCTCCGTCTCGCTCACCTGGCGCGGGGAGCCTCCGCAGTCTTCGCCGCCACCTCGCACGCGTTGACCATGAGGCAGGCGAAGACCGCGGCGAGCAGCACGACTTCGGCGACCGAGTTCAAGGCGCGGCAGGAGTTGATCGGCCTGGCGTGGGCGTGCATCGGAAGGGAACTCCTCGATCAAGTCGATGCGGGGGAAGAGCGATCGGCAGGGCGTAAGCCGGTGGCTGTTTTCGCGTCGACCGGGAAGCAGTGAAGGGGCCTTCTCTGCCAGACGCGCTGCCCTCGTCAGGAGGCGGGAGACACCAACGACCCGCCGGGCACGCCCCGTTCGGGAGACACTGACGAATGTCAGCACCGTCCGACCTGATCGGCTGTCCGCACCGCGGCCGGCCAGGGACGCCGCCGTCGACCGACCGTCTCAGCCGATGAGCGACTGAGTTCCTACGACGGTGAGCAGGGCCAGGCGCTCGGCGTCTTCGGTGTCGGGTCGGGCGGTATAGGCCATGATGCGCAGGTGGTTACCGGCGACGTGCAGGACATCGCAGTCGAGGGTGAGCGTGCCCACGCTGGGGTGGTCGATGGTCTTGCGGCTCGAGTGGTGCTCTGCGGTGGCGCCGGTCTCCCATAGTTCGGCGAAGTGGCCGCTACGCCGCCGCAGTTGAGTGATCAGCTCGCTCAGCGCTGCGTCGTGCGGGTAGAGGGCACTGGTGCGGCGCAGGTCGGCGGCGAGCAGTTCTTGCAGGGCGCCGTTGGACTGGGGGGTGTGGCGTACGCGGGTGGTGGAGGTGACGAACGCCCGCCACGCGGCGTTGAGGTCCGGCCCCGAAAACGCTCCTATCAGCGCGGTGTACAGCGGGTTGGCGAGGAGCTGGGTCCAGGTGGCGTCGTAGACGGCGACGGGCGTGGTGTGCAGGCGGTCGAGGAGGCGGTGGACACCGGGGGTGATGTGCCGGGGCACCGTTCCGGGGCCGGGCACGGCGAGCCCGGCGAGGCGGAACAGGTGCTCGCGTTCGTCGTCGTCCAGGCGCAGGGCGCGGGCGAGGGCTTCGACGATCTGCGGGGAGGGGTTGCGGGCTCGCCCCTGTTCGAGGCGGATGATGTAGTCGGCGGAGATTCCGGCGAGCTGGGAAAGCTCCTCCCGCCGGAGCCCGGGTGCGCGTCTGCGGCCCGTGCCGGTCAGACCGGCCTGGTCGGGTGTGGCGCGATCACGCCAGGCATGCAGGGCCTCGCCGAGAGCGGTGGAAGGCATACCGCCATGGTGACAGAAGCAGCTTTTACTCAGCCTGGTACCGGTAATCCCAGGAAAGCGCGTCTACTACCTAATCACCCCGATAATGCGGACGTTGGTGTTCATGAACGCCACCACAGCATCGAACGCTCCCCTTGTCGCCGGATTCATCGGCCTGGGCGACCAGGGCCTGCCGATGGCCCGCGCCGTCGCCGAGGCCGGCTTCTCCTTGACAGCGTGGGCCCGGCGCCCCGCATCCCTGGAACCCCTTGCCGGAGTCCCCCACCAGGTGGCGGATTCGGTCGAGGAACTGGCGGCCTCCTGCGACGTCGTCGCCCTGTGCGTGGGCACGGACGAGGACGTCGAACGGCTCGTCACCCAGATGCTGCCCCATCTGCGTGAGGGCGCGATCGTCGCCAACCACGGCACCGGCGTCCCCGCAACCGCCGTACGCCTGACCGAACGTGGTGCGCCGCATCAGGTCGCCGTGCTGGACGCCCCGGTCAGCGGGGGCCGCCCGGCGGCCGAGGAGAAGCGCCTGACCTGCATGGCCGGCGGCCCGGATGCGGCGTTCGAGCGGTGCCGCCCGGTGTTCGAGGCGTTCTCCGCGCACGTTGTGCATCTCGGGCACGCCGGTGCGGGGCAGACAGCGAAGCTGTTCAACAACGCGCTGCTGATGCTCAACCAGCGCTCCGTCGCCGACATCGTCGCCCTCGCCGCCCAGCTGGACGTGGACCTCGATGCGCTGGTGGACGTCCTCGAGCTCGGCAGCGCCTCCAGCGCCGCGCTGAGCCTTTTGAACACGATGGTCCGGCCCGACAACGTCGACCATCTCTCAGCGGTGGAGGCACTGGACATGGAGCTGTTCGAGCAGGCCATGTCCGATGCCGGCGTCGAAGCGGGCGACGTCACCGAACGGGGCCTGTCCGGGGCCCGCGGCCTGCCCGCGCTGCTGACCCGCCTGAACAGCTGATCCCCGCCATGGACAGCATCAACGAGACCACCCAGCTCGTCCTGCGTGAACGCCGGAGCAGGGACCGCGGCTGGTACGAGCAGACGGCCGCCCGCTGCAGCGCCGACAGCCGCATCGGGACGAGCTGGTTTTCCGGCAGCGGCGCCGACTGCACCGCACGCACCCGGGCCACGGCCGAGCGCGGCGACATCGCCGTGCATCGCCTCGGCCCGCCCACCGTCCACGTCGACGGCGAGAGGGCGCCGGCCGAACTGCCCCTGGTCACCGATGGCACATCGGCGTGGACGGAGTCGAGGCCGACCTCGCCTCCTCCTGCCGCTCCCAGTACCGCTCCCGCCGCGAGGCGGACGGGGTACGGCACATCGTCGCCCTCACCTCCACCTGCAAAAAGCACACCCCCAGCCCCGTCCTACCCGGCACGACGGTGCACCCGGACACCACCGAGCCCCCCGCCCACCGGTTCCTGTCCTGGTTCACCAACCGCCTGGACTACCCACTGGACAGCGACGACCTCGGCGACGACCAGCCCGACGACGGCGCAGAGCAGTCCCGCAGCGAGCCCACCTGGCTGCACCAGACCCCCACCGCCCCGGCCGCCTGACGCCGGAGCTTCGAAAGGACACACCCCTCATGAGCAAGCTCGCTCTCGTCACCGGCGCCACCTCCGGCATCGGCAAGGCGTTCGCCGAACGCTTCGCCGGCGACGGCTACGACCTGATCATCGTCGGCCGCCGCCAAGACCGCCTCCAGGAGTTCGCCGACAGCCACCCCGGCACGACCGTTCGCACCGTCACCGCCGACCTCTCCACCGCCGACGGCATCGACCTTCTCGCGCGGATCTGCGCCACCGAGCCGCTGGACATGCTCGTCAACAACGCCGGCGTCTCCCACTACATGCCCCTGGCC
This sequence comes from Streptomyces xiaopingdaonensis, assembly GCF_000262345.1. Lineage (GTDB taxonomy): Bacteria > Actinomycetota > Actinomycetes > Streptomycetales > Streptomycetaceae > Streptomyces > Streptomyces xiaopingdaonensis. Next base: position 22,738 of record NZ_AJTQ01000148.1, read on the forward strand.
GACCTGCCCGCCGACAAGGCCCAGGAACTCGTCAACGTCAAGGTCCTCGCCGCCACCCAGCTCATGCGCGCCGCAGTGGGCCCCATGCAGCAGCGCGGCACCGGCACCATCCTCAACGTCGCCGGCATGATCGCCTTCTCCGGCCCCGCCGACAAGAGCGTCATGCCCCGCCGCGCCGTCTACGCCGGCACCCTGGCCTACCTGGTCGCCATGACCCAGACCCTGGCCGCCGAGGTCGAAGGCTCCGGCGTCACCGTCGGCGTGGTCTGCCCCGGCGTCGTTGCCACCGAATTCCACTCCTCCCAGGGCCTGGACATGAGCGCCGTTCCCCGCATGAGCGCCGACGACCTCGTCACCGGCGCCCTGCGCGGCCTGGAACTCGGCGAAACCGTCAGCGCCCCCGGCGTCGAGGACTACCAGCTCCTCCAGGACGTCTTCACCGCCGACCTCGCTGCCTTCGGCGGCCAGGCCCCCACCCTCGCCACTCGCTACACTGAGTAACCAGAGCAGGGCGGGTGCTTCAGCCGCACCCTCCCAGCACTCGGGCGCCGCACCCTGGGCGAGGGCGCAGGCAGCCGGCGCGGCGGAGGTGGCCAACCCCGCCGGCTGGTTCACCACCGTCACCGCACGCGTCTGCCCCGACCTCCTCGGGGCCCGCGAGCGGCACGGCGAACTCCCCCTGCTCGCAGAGGAGATACCGGACGGGCGGCTCGACGCGGAAGAGGCGTTCCTCCGCCGCGAGCGGGTGTCGCGGGCGCTCCTCGTCCTCCTCGACGAACTGTCGCCGAGCCGGCGGGCGGCCTCCTCTCCGCCCTTCCCTTCGCCGACGTCGCGGAGGTCCTCGGCACCAGCGCGGGCGCGGCGAAGAAACTCGCGAGCCGTGCGCGCATCAGGCTGCACGCGGCGCCGCCGGCCGCGTCGGACCCGGACGCCGAGCACCTCGCCGTCGTCGAGGCGTTCCTCGCGGCCGCGCGCGGCGGCGACCCCGCACGGCTCGTCGCGCTGCTCGCGCCCGGCGCCGTCCGCACGGTCGATCCGCGGCTGCTCCCCGAGGGCGCGCGGACCCGCGTCGGCGGGGCCGGGGAGAGCGCGACGAGGGTATTCGCCGGGCGGATCGCCGTCGCGGCTCCGGTGCTGGTCCCGGGCGCCCGGGCGCGGTCGTCGCGCCCGGCGGGCACGCATGGGCGCTGATCCGCTTCCGCCTGGAGGCCGGGCTCGTGACGAAGATCGACATCGCACCCTGCGTGCCCGGAGCGATCTCGCTCGGCGGCTGAGTACCGCCCGGTGGGCGGCGGTGAAAGGCGCTCCCGGCAGCGCGGAGAATGGGGGTCCGAGAGACGTCGTACCCGACAGGAGCAGCACCGTGTACTTCACCGACCGAGGCATCGAGGAGCTCGCCGACCGGCGGGGCGAGGAGGAGGTCACCCTCGGCTGGCTGGCCGACCAACTTCGCGCCTTCGTCGACCTCAACCCCGACTTCGAGGTGCCCGTGGAGCGGCTGGCGACCTGGCTGGCGCGGCTGGAGGACGAGGACGACGAGTGACCTCGGGGCTGGACGCCGGTGAAGGTGCGGACGTGAACTCGGGGCGCTCACCGGCGCGTTGAGCCGCGCGCGGTGGCGGACGCGAGCGGGTTGCGGCCGTCGGCGACGCGACATATCGTGTCTTGGCGAGGATGCGATATGTCGCCGTCTCGCGGTGGCACGGAGGTGTCCCGCAGCGGTTGCGGACGGCGCCGGGGAGTCCCGGCTCCTGTTTGGAACCCGTGCGGGGCGGCCGAGTCGGGCCACCGCCGTCGGCCCCTGCGCGTCCACGCGTCGTACGCAGAGCCCAGGGGGAGCGCCATGGCCGAGCAGAGCCGGTGGATCGACGGTCCGCAGACGGTCGTCTTCGAGGCCGTCGACGCGGTCGACATCCGCCTCGTCGACGGCGCCGTGAACATCGTCGGCACCGAGGAGAGCACCGCGAGGCTTGAGGTGGAGAGCGTCGAGGGTCCGCCGCTCCGCGTGGACCGCAGCGGCGACCGCCTCACCATCAACCACGGCGAACTCACCTGGCACGGCCTCCTCGACTGGCTCGATCGCAAGGACACGCGCCGCTCCGCGCGCCTCACCCTCTCCGTGCCGCGAGCCTCGGCTCTCCGCCTCGGCGCCGTCTCCGCGCACGCCGTCGTCTCGGGGCTGCGGGGCCGGGCCGAGCTCCAGTCCGTCTCCGGGGAGGCGACCCTCGTCGGGCTCTCGGGCGCCGTCTCGGCGCACACCGTCTCCGGGTGCGTGGAGGCGCAGGGCCGCCGCGGTTCGCTCCGCTTCCACTCCGTCTCCGGGGACCTCACCTCCGTCGAGGACGCCGGCTCCGCGCTCCGCGCCGACTCGGTAAGCGGTGCCGTCATCGTCGAGCTCGGCCGCGCCCCGGACGCCGCCACCGACGTCGAACTCACCACGGTCACGGGCGAGGTGGCCGTCCGGATGCCGCGGCCCGTCGACGCGGAGGTGCAGGCGAGCAGCTCGTCCGCGGTCACCTGCGACTTCGAGAAGACCTCCCCTTTCCCGTGGCCGGGCGCGCACAGCCTGCGCCGGACCTACGGCAACTCCGCGGGGCGGTTGCGCGCCGGCAGCGCCTCGGGTCCCGTCGCCCTCCTGCTCCGCCCGCCGTCACCGGCCGACGCCGAACCGATCGTCCTCGAGGAGCGCTGAGATGCCCCCAGTCTTCGCCCACGGCCGGCTCCGCCTCTACCTGCTGAAGCTCCTCGAGGAGGCCCCCCGGCACGGCTACGAGATCATGCGCCTGCTCAAGGAACGCTTCCAGGGGCTCTACGCCCCCTCGGCGGGCACCGTCTACCCGCGCCTCGCCAAGCTGGAGGCCGAGGGACTCGTCACCCACACCACCGAGGGCGGCCGCAAGATCTACGCCATCACTCCGGCAGGCCTGGAGGAACTCGCCGAGCGCAAAGCGGAGTTGGCCGAGCTGGAGCTGGAGATAGGAGCCTCCCTCTCCGCCCTCGCGGCCGACATCCGCGAGGACGTCCGCGGCTCCGCCGACGACCTGCGTCGCGAGATGCGGCAGCGCATGCAGGGCGGTCGCCGCTCGGCGAGCGACGAAGAGCGCCCTTCCGGCGGCACCGAGCATCTCTCGGCGGACGGCGAAGCGTGGCGCAGGGCCAAGGAAGAGGCCCAGCAAGCCAAGGAGGCGTGGAAGGAGCAGGCGCGCCAGGCGAAGGACGAGGCCCGCCGCGCGAAGCGCCAGGCGGAGAAGGAGCGCGAAGCGCACCAGGACGCCGTCGAGGAGTTGCAGCGCGTCGCCCGTCGGGTGCGCGACCAGGTCCAGAGCGGCCGCCGCGCAGGGGACTGGGCGACGGCGCTGCGCGACGGGATGGCCGAATTCACCCGCGAGATGGACCGGTGGGGCCGGCAACACGCCTCCGCCCCTGCCCCGGAGGCCCAGAGCGCACCCCCGCCCGAACGCCACGAAGAGGCAGCGCCGCGGCCCGACCCGACCTGGGGCGAGGAGGTCCTCCAGGACGACCCGGCGCGCAGCCTGGAGCGCCTCCTCGACCGCTTCCGCGACGACATCCGCGACGCCGCCCGTGACACCGGCGTCGACGAGCGCCAACTCCGCGAGGTGCGCCGCCGACTCTCCACCACGGCCGCCCACCTCGGCGCCGCACTCCGCGATCCCGACGCGTATTTCGGCCCGGACGGCCCGGGTGCGGCCCAGGCGGAGAAGCCGACCCCCGAACCACCACCGGGCGACGGCCCGTCCGACTGAAACTGCATCGCGTTCGGTCGGGACCGTCCGGCCGCGTGACTCCCGGCCTCGGCCGACTGTTCGTCCAACTGCGACTGTTCCGCGTCCGGTTGGCGTCCGCCCGGCTCTTCGGCGCCCGTCCCGCTGGACGGACCCGGCATCACTCGACCTGCCCGGTGCCCTGCTGAGGCAACACGGGCCCCATACCGGCATTACCCGCTGGACGACCAGCCGAACTGCGCCTCACCCGCATCCAGTTGCGTCAGCCCGACACTTCGACGCCTGACCCGTCCGACGACCCGGCACCACTCAACCTGCCCGGCGCTCAGCTGACGCGGCACAGCCCTCTGCCGCCACGCCCGCCGGACAACCCGCCCAACTGCGCCCATCCCGCGCCCAATTGCGACAGTCCGACCCGTCGACACCCGCCCACCGGACACCCCGCACGACGGCACCCAGCCTGACCGGCTGCACCGACGAACGACCCCGAGCCGCCCACCGAACCGGACGACCGCGGCCCCTCCCGGCCCCGGCACCGACTGACAGGCCAGGCACCGTCCCGCGCCCGCCTCGACGCACGTCTAACTTCCCCCGGGCTCCCGCCACATGGGCCACATCAGCGGGCCGTCGAACGGCAGCCTCACGGGCGCGGACGTCTCCACGAACCCGTAGTGGAGGTAGATCCCCCGGCTGTGCTCGTTGCTCGCCTCCAGGTAGGCGGGGAGGCCCTCGCGGTCGCAGCGGTCGAGCGCCCGGCGCAGCAGCCGCCCGCCGAGTCCTGTGCCCTGGTCCTCGGGATGGACGGCGATCGCCTGGAGGTAGACGTGGTCGGCCGTCGGATGGTGGTCGCCCGTCGCCTCGCCCAGCGCCGGCAGCCGCGCGTTGCCGGGGTCGACGCGGCCGAGGGCCTCGTCGAGCTCGTCGCCGCCGGCCAACTCCCCGCCCGACGACCGGAACCAGAGGGCCACCGCCCGTGCGTCGGCGGCGAGTTCAGCGGTGCCGTGGCGCGCCGACACCGCGAGGAACGTGCCGAAGAGCCGCGGGTGGGCCGCCTCCCTGTGCGCCTCGTCGGGGAAGACCCAGCGGCTCACCGGGTCGTCGCGGAAGGCGACGTGGAGGAGGTCCGTGACGGCGGACACCTCCTCCGGCCGCACCTCGCGCGCGTCTCCCCCGTGCCCGGCTCTCTCCGTCCGCCGTACGTCCATCCGTTGCAGCCTCCGCTCCGCTCTCCGAACCGTCGCCGACTGCTCTACCGGTGCGGGGCGGCGCACACAAGATCTGCACCGCAGCACGGTCGGGAATCGGCCGCCGCCGCACCGCACACGGCAGGGGCTCGACGGCCGAACCCGGCGCACGCAAGGCAGCGCACCACCGGCCGCGGAAGACCGGCTCAGACGGTGAGCACCAGCTTCCCGAAGTGGTCGCCCTCCGCCATCTTCCCGAACGCGTCGCGGGCGCGATCGAGCGGATGCGTGGAGTCGACGACGGGCCGCACGCCCTTGGCGACGCAGAAGTCGAGCAGGGAGGCGAGCTCCTCCTTGGTGCCCATCGTCGAGCCCGCGACGTTCAGCTCCAGGAAGAAGACGCGGTTGAGTTCGGCGGCCGAGGGGTTGGGCCCGCTCGTCGCACCGGAGATCACCACGGTGCCGCCGGGCTTCAGCGACTTCAGCGAGTGCGACCAGGTGGCGGCACCCACCGTCTCGATCACGGCGTCCACGCGCTGCGGCAGCCGCGCCCCCGTCTCGACGGCCGCCTCCGCGCCCAGCTCCTCGGCACGCTTGCGCTTCGCCTCGTCCCTGCTGGTCGCGAAGATCCGCAGCCCGGCGGCGGCGCCGAGGACGATCGCGGCCGTGGCGACGCCACCGCCCGCGCCCTGGACGAGCACGCTGTCACCGGGGCGGACGCCCGCCTTGGTGAAGAGCATCCGGTACGCGGTGAGCCACGCCGTCGGCAGGCAGGCGGCTTCGGCGAACGACAGCTCCTTCGGCTTCGGCAGCAGGTTCCACTCGGGCACGGCGACGCGCTCGGCGAACGTCCCCTGGTACCGCTCGGTGAGGATCGAACGCGGCTCCTTCGGGCCCACGCCGTGCCCGCTCTGCCCGATGACGGAGTGGAGGACCACCTCGTTGCCTTCGGCGTCGACGCCTGCCGCGTCGCAGCCGAGGATCATCGGCAGCGACTCCTCGCCGAGCCCGACACCGCGCAGCGACCACAGGTCGTGGTGGTTGAGGGAGGCAGCACGGACGGAGACGGTCGTCCAGCGGTCCGGGGCAGTGGGCTCGGGGCGCTCGCCCAACTCGAGGCCGTCGAGCGGCCGATCCTTGTCGATGCGCGCGGCGTAGGCAGCAAACATGATCCAGACGCTACGCCGACGGCGCGCGACGCGGAAAGCCCTGCACCGCGCGAGCGAGCCAGATCACCCGGTGGTCCTGAGGCCAGCTCCCTCCTTCACTGGAGGTGCTCCGCCAGGAACCTGGTGTCGAGCTTGACCTTCACAGGCTCCGGGAGCACCAGCTCCTCCCCGAAGGGCACAGTGTGAAGGTCGCGGTAGCCGAAATCGCCAGGGCCGGAGTGAATGGTGGCGGTCCCCGCCTGTCGGTCGACCAGGAAATAGACGGGGATGCCTGCCGCAGCGTAGGCGGCGGGCTTTTGCCGACGGTCGCGCGCATCGGTGTCGTGGTCGTAAGAGGTAACCTCGACCGTCATCAACACACCCTCGGGGTCGGCCCATTCGCCCTTACCAAGAAAGTGACCGTCGAGCGCAAGCGCCCCGTCCGCCCGAGCGCGCCCTTTTCGGTACGCGGCTACCTTGAGCCCGCGGTCCGGATACAGCCACAAGTCAGGCCGCTGCTGCATACAGCAGCGCATCAGCCATTTGATGATCTCGTCGTGGTCCCCGTCGGGCACGCTCTTCACCCCGATCCGTCCTTCGAGGAACTCCAGGGTGACGGTCTCGGGTGCCGCGGAGGCGATCTCCTCGAACTCCTCCGGCAGCATCTGGGCTTCGCGCTCGGCCATAACCGTCATGGTGCCCCTCCTTCTGTGTCGGACTCCAGTCTCAACACGAGAGCACCTCATATCCGGGGAATCGTCCCCGGATCCTCCGATCGAGGGAACCCGACCCGAGCTCTCGGTGACCGATACCGCTCGGGAGTCAACACAGCCGCCCTCACAGCACCTTGGACAGGAACGACCGCGTCCGCTCGTGCTGCGGGTTGCCGAGCACCTCCCGCGGGTGCCCCGACTCCACGACGACGCCGTCGTCCATGAAGACGAGCGAGTCCCCGACCTCCCGCGCGAACCCCATCTCATGGGTGACGACGATCATCGTCATCCCTTCGGAGGCGAGGTCCCGCATCACGTCGAGGACCTCACCGACGAGCTCCGGGTCGAGCGCGGAGGTCGGCTCGTCGAAGAGCATCAGCTTCGGCTCCATCGCCAACGCACGGGCGATGGCGACGCGTTGCTGCTGCCCGCCGGAGAGCTGGGCGGGATAGCTGTCGCGCTTGTCGCCGAGCCCCACCCGGTCTAGGAGCGTCACCGCGCGCTCGCGCGCCGCGGACTTCGACTCCTTCTTGACGCGTACGGGCGCCTCCATGACGTTCCCTGCCGCCGTCATGTGCGGGAAGAGGTTGAAGCGCTGGAAGACCATCCCGATGTCCCTGCGCTGCGCGGCGACTTCGCGGTCCCGCAGCTCGTAGAGCTTCTCGCCCTGCTGCCGGTAGCCGACGAGCGTGCCGTCGACGTAGAGCCGCCCGGCGTTGATCTCCTCCAGGTGGTTGATGCACCGCAGGAACGTCGACTTGCCCGAGCCCGAAGGGCCGACGAGGCAGAAGACCTCCTCGGGCGCCACCTGAAGGTCGATGCCCTTGAGCACCTCGACGGGACCGAACGACTTGTGGACCTGCTCGGCCCTGACCATCGGGGTCATGCGTGCTCACCTTCCCGGGCGGGGCGCCTGTCGTGCCAGGTGAAGAGGTTGCGCCGCACCTTCTGCCAAGGCGTGTCGGGGAGTTGGCGGCTCGTCCCGCGCGCGTACCGCCGCTCCAGGTAGTACTGGCCGATGCTGAAGACGGTGGTGATCGCGAGGTACCAGACGGTCGCGACGAGGAGCAGCTCGACGACGGAACCCGAGGTGTTCCCGATGTTCTGCGCCTTGCGCAGAAGCTCCTCGAACATCACCACGGCGCAGAGGGAGGAGGTCTTCAGCAGGTTGATGAACTCGTTCCCCGTCGGGGGCACGATCACCTTCATCGCCTGCGGCAGCACGATCCGCCGCATGTTCTGCGCGCTCGTCATGCCGAGCGCCTGGGACGCCTCCGTCTGCCCCTCGTCGACCGACTGGATACCGGCCCGGCAGATCTCGGCCATGTACGCGGCCTCGTTGAGCCCGAGCCCGAGGAGCGCCGCCATGAACGGGGTCATGACGTCGGTCATCTCGTTCTTGTAGATCGGCCCGAGGTTGAGGACGGGGAAGATCAGTCCGAGGTTGAACCACAGCAGCAGTTGGACGTAGACGGGCGTACCGCGGAAGAACCAGATGTACCCCCAGGCGACGGAGGAGGTCACGGGGTTCTTCGACATCCGCATCACGGCGAGGACGATCCCGAGGACCAGCCCCATCGCCATCGCCAGGATGCTGACGAGGAGCGTGTTCTTCGCTCCCTCCAGCACCTGGTCGTCGAAGAGGAATTCGCCCAGCGCGCTCCACTGGAGGTCGGCAGAGGCGAGCGCGTTGACGAAGAGGACGACGAGTGCGAGCACCACCAGGGCCGCCAGGTAGCGGCCGTAGTGGCGCACGGGTATCGCGCGTATCTCCGCGGGAGGGACCGTCGTCTTCCCCGGTCCGGTGTTCTTGCTCGGGGACGGCGTCCCCGGGGACGGCGAGGCGTCCTCGGGTTCCGCCTGCCCGGCGCGGTCGGCTGTCACGGGTGTTGCCTCTTCTCGGATTCAGCCTCGGGTGACGGCGTCGCTGCCGGTCAGGAACCGGCGTTGACCGTCGCCTTGTCGACGGCGCCGTCCTCGACGCCCCACTTCTTGAGCGCCTTCTCGTAGCTGCCGTCGTCGATGATCTCGGAGAGCGCGGCCTTGAGCGCCCCGCGCAGCTCCGGGCTGCCCTTGGGGACGGCCATGCCGTACGGCGCCGACTCCATCTGCTCGCCGACGACCTCGAAGTCGCCGCTCTCCTTCGCCGAGTTGGCGGCGACGGGGAAATCGGAGACGTCGGCGGCGACGCCGCCGGCCTTCAGGCGGACCCGGGCCTCGTCGTCGTTGTCGAACGCCTCGATGTCGAGCTTCTTCTCGCCGTCCTTCTCGCACTTCTCGATCTGCTGCTTCAGCAGGGCGTGCGAGGTGGTGCCGCGCTGGGTGGCGACCTTCTCTCCGCAGAGGTCGTCGAGGGCCTCGACCTTCTCGGGGTTGCCCTTCTGCACGAGGATCGAGCTGCCGGCGCTGAGGTAGTCGACGAAGTCGACGCCCTTGCCCGCCTTCTTGCCGTTGTCGTCGAGGCCCTCCTGCCGCTCCTTGGTGTCCGTCATCGCGGACATGATCATGTCGAAGCGGCCGGTCTGCATCGAGGTGACGAGCCCGTCGAAGGTGCCGTTGGTGAACTTGAAGTCCACGCCGAGCTTCTCGCTCATGGCGTCGGTGAGGTCCGGGTCGAGCCCGACGATCTTCTGACCGTCCTTGTACTCCATGGGCTTGTACGCGGCGTCGGTACCGACCTCGATGACGCCCGCGTCCTTGATGTCCTTGGGGAGCTTGTCGTAGAGCGGAGCGTCCGAGCTCTTCCCGGAGCCCTCCGCCCCCTCGGTCTGGTCGCCGCAGCCGACGAGCAGCAGCGAGCCGGCGAGCACTGCGGCGCCTACCGCGGCTATCCGACGGCGCGGCGCGGATGCGCGTGAGGGTGTGCTGACGGTCATCGCTTGGTCCTCCTGCGGATCTGTCCAGCCGAGCGGTCGGGCATGCGCCTTCGGATGTCGCGACCATGGAATGGAGGAATCCTGCCATCCGCGTAGACAGATCCAGGTCCAGGTGAAGTCAAAATCGGATAACGGACTGGCGTATCCGAAAACGGAACGAAGATCGGCCGGCACGGGACTCCCCGCCACCCGTGGGCATTCGCGAGCGGGCATCACCGCCGCGACCAGCGCTGAGACGTCCGTCACGCTGCCACTCCCCTACCCGCGGGCTGCCCGGTGTACTCCGCCGCGCCCCTGCTCCCCCCGATACGCCCCCTTTGCACCGTTCCTTCGGGGAAGTTGGCCCGGCTATGCACCAATTCCCTGCACCATAGGGGGAGTTGTCCGCCACGACGCCCCGCAATCGAGCCTCGCTCCCCTCGATTCACGCCAACCACCCGACGTACAGCGCGCCACCCGGTCGTCTCCCGCCCTCGTCTTCCGGTAGAAAGGTCGATTACACCCCTCACCCGGGGACCAGGGCGCGTGTGCGGCGCGCCCGGCGCCCGCGCAACCTCCCGCACCCGCGGCGAGAGGCGGACGTGGTACCCGCCCGCTCCCCCACCAGGGAGCGCTCACCCTCACGCAGCTTTCCGACAAAGGGGTTCAACCAGTGGCAGCGGAGATCGTCAACAGCAACGAGGAGCTCACGGGCGACGTCGTCGACCCGGCCTTCGCTCTGCACAGGGGCGGCAAGATGGCGGTGCGCGCCACCGTCCCCGTGCAGAACGCCGACGACCTGTCCCTCGCGTACACGCCGGGCGTCGCCAAGGTCTGCAGCGCGATCGCCGAACAGCCCGAGCTGGTCTCGGAGTACACCTGGAAGTCGCAGGTGGTTGCGGTCGTCACGGACGGCAGCGCGGTGCTCGGCCTGGGCGACATCGGTCCCGAGGCGTCCCTCCCCGTGATGGAGGGCAAGGCCATCCTCTTCAAGCAGTTCGGCGGCGTCGACGCGGTCCCCGTCGCGCTCGACGCCCGCGGCGCCGACGAGATCGTCGAGACCGTCGCACGCATGGCACCGTCCTTCGGCGGCGTCAACCTGGAGGACATCTCGGCGCCGCGGTGCTTCGAGATCGAGGCGAAGCTCAAGGAGCGCCTCGACATCCCGGTCTTCCACGACGACCAGCACGGCACCGCCATCGTCACCCTCGCCGCGCTGCGCAACGCGGCGAAGCTCGCGGGCAAGTCGCTCGGCGAACTCCGGGCCGTGATCGGCGGCGCGGGCGCGGCAGGCGTGGCGATCGCGCGCATCCTCACCGAGGCCGGCATCGGCGACGTCGCCGTCTGCGACCGCAAGGGCATCGTCTCGGCGGACCGCGAGGACCTCACCGAGGTCAAGCGCGACCTCGCCTCGTTCACCAACAAGAGTGGCAGGACCGGCTCGTTGGAGTCCGCGCTCGCCGGCGCCGACGTCTACGTCGGGGTCAGCGGCGGCACCGTGCCCGAGGAGGCCGTGGCCACCCTGGCGAAGGACTCGTTCATCTTCGCCATGGCCAACCCGACGCCGGAGATCCACCCCGACGTCGCGGGCAAGTACGCCTCGGTCGTGGCGACGGGCCGCAGCGACTACCCGAACCAGATCAACAACGTGCTCGCCTTCCCCGGCGTCTTCGCCGGTGCCCTCCAGGTCGGCGCGACCGACATCACCGAGGGCATGAAGCTCGCCGCGGCCGAGGCCCTCGCAGCCGTCGTCGCCGACGACCTCAGCGCGGAGAAGGTCATCCCCTCCCCCTTCGACGAGCGCGTCGCGCCGGCCGTCACCGCCGCCGTCGCCGCCGCAGCACGCGCGGAGGGCGTCGCGCGCCACTGAGCCGTACGCCGCCCGGCACGGACGCCGCCCGTCCCGCACCGCGGGGCGGGCGGCGCGCTTCGTAGGACGCGCGCGGGCGTACGCGCGACTCCCCTGCCGTCGCCGCGTGTTCGACCGTCTACCGGAGTCGCCCGTTCCGGAAGGCCCTGACATTCTTGCTCCTCCCCCGTGCCGCCCGGGGTCACCCGAGAGGAGCGCATCCGCGAAACGTAATAGCCTCTGTCCAAGGTCAGCTCTTACGGTCGACCACCGGGCCAGCCGCATCGGCCCCGCCCCGAACCGCACCGCGCACCGTAAGGAAGAGCAGTGGAACTCAGCCAATACGCGCAGGTGGCCGTCCGGCTGGTCAACACCGAACAGCCCGCGCTCGACGAAGACTCCCTCACCTCGCTCGACGCCGTGCGCGAACTCGCCGGATTCCAGAGCCACATCGTCCGCCGGGTCACCGAGTCCGACCTCGCCCGTCTGCGCGCCGTCCGCGCCAGGCTCCGGGCCGTCTTCGCCGCCGCGTCCGAGGGTGACGACGTGCGCGCCGTCGACCTGCTCAACGCGCTCCTCGTCGAGTTCCCCGCGAGCCCCCAGATCTCCGGGCACGAGACCACGGGCCCCGGCGGCCGCCCGCGCTGGCACATGCACCTCGCCGAGCATCCGGCGAGCGCCGCCGCCGGCTACGCGGCGACCGCCTGCATGGGCCTCGCCTTCCTCCTCACCGGCGTCGGCGTCGACCGACTCGGCATCTGCCGGGCGCGGCCCTGCCGCAACGCGTACGTCGACACCTCCACCAACCGCTCGCGGCGCTACTGCTCCGACCGCTGCGCCACCCGCGCCAACGTCGCCGCCTACCGCGCGCGCAAGCGCCGCGAGAGCGAGGAGCGGGAGCGCCCCGACAGCCGCACCAGCGGGCGCACCGCACCGGCGGACCAGCGCAGCGCCGAGGAGACCGACCGCTGAGTCCCCCGGGGCGAGCGCAGCCTCAAGTAGGCCCGCGCCAGCACCAGTTCGTCGGGGACGATCCCGAACTCCCTGCTGTCGTTGCGCACTCGGGGGTTGTCGCCCAGCACCCACCAGCCGCCGTCCCTGCGCTCGGCCGCGCGCTTGACGATGAGGAGATCGTGCTGGAACGGATGGCGCACCACCACGACGTCGCCCGCGTGCACCCGGCTGCCGTAGACGACGAGGAGCTGGTCGCCCGGGAGCAACGTCGGCTCCATCGACGGGTTGTAGACCTCCGCCAGTCCGACGCGGCGCAGCCCGCGCGCGTGCCCGCGCTCCCGGCCGTCCGCCACCTGCTCGGGCATCTCTCCGCCTCCGGTCCCTGCGTCCGGCGCCCGCTCGCCGAGCCGTCCGCTCCAGCCTGACACCGGACTTTTGTCCTAAGCCCGCGGGGGCACACGGGAAAAGACTTCCCGCACGGAGTAATCTCGCACGTGAGAAGACGATCACGAGGAAGGACAGCTTTATGCTCTCCCGCCTGTTCGCCCCCAAGGTGCAGGTCAGCGCACACTGCGACCTCCCCTGCGGTGTCTACGACCCGGCCCAGGCCCGCATCGAGGCCGAGTCGGTCAAGGCCATCCAGGAGAAGTACCAGGCCAGCGACGACCCGCACTACCGCACGCGTGCCACCGTCATCAAGGAGGAGCGCGCCGAGCTCGCCAAGCACCACGTCTCGGTGCTGTGGAGCGACTACTTCAAGCCCCCGCACTTCGAGAAGTACCCGGAGCTGCACCAGCTGGTCAACGACACCCTGAAGGCGCTCAGCGCCGCCAAGGGCTCGACCGACCCGGCCACCGGCCAGAAGGCGCTGGACTACATCGCCCAGATCGACAAGATCTTCTGGGAGACCAAGCGCGGCTGAGCTCCGAGCCGTCCGACCGGCGGCCCCGTCCACCGGTCACTTCCGCACCCGGCCCGCCCGGCAGCCGCACCCCGCGGCGCCACGGCGGGCCGGGTGCGCTCACGAGGGGTCTCGCAGCTCCGCCCCACCTGCATACGCCTCGCACCGGCAGGCGGACGCCGACAGCGTGCCCGCCGCACCGGCACACCGCGCGGCCCTGCGCCGGCGCGGCATCCAACTGCCCGTGCCCCCGCACCGGTTGCCCCCGTCACCCGTGCGCGCCCAACCGCCACAACGACGTCACCTCGGCGTCCCGCGCCGCGTGCAGCGGGTCGCCGGCGTCCGCCGCCTTGTGGTGGCGCGGACGTGCGTCGAGGCGGCCCAGGACACGGAGTCCGGACGACGCGATCCGGTCGAGGAGCTCCGCGCGGGTGCGCAGCCCGAGGTGCTCCGCGAGGTCGGAGAGGACGAGCCAGCCCTCGCCGCCGGGTGCGAGGCGCTCGGCGAGGCCGTCGAGGAAGCCGTGGAGCATGCGGCTGCCGTGGTCGTAGACGGCGCGCTCGACGGGCGCGCTCGGTTTCGCCGGCACCCAGGGCGGGTTGCAGACGACGAGCGGTGCGCGCGTCCGGCCGGGCGGGAAGAGGTCGGCGCGGACGACCTCCACCGCGTCGTCGACGCGCAGCCGCGAGACGTTCTCACGGGCGCAGTCGAGCGCGCGCTCGTCGGTGTCGGTGGCGACGACCCGCGCGACGCCGCGCCGCGCGAGCACGGCGCTGAGCACGCCGGTCCCGGTGCCGATGTCGAAGGCGAGCTCGGGCGCAGGCACCTGCTCGTCCGCGGCGCGGGCCACCAGGTCGACGTACTCGCCGCGCACCGGCGAGAAGACGCCGTACCGCGGATGGACGCGCTCCCCGCCGAGCGCCGGCACGGCGACGCCGCGCAACTGCCACTGGTGGGCGCTGAGCACGGCGTTGAGCTCGCGCAGCGCGACGAGGGAGCGCTCGGCGCCGGCGGGCGCGGGTCCGTACGCCTGCACGCACGCCTCGTGCACCGCGGGTGCGCGGCGCAGCGGGACCGTGTACCCCTCGGGGCCGGCTTCGAGGGGTACGAGGAGCATGCCGAGGAGCCCGGCGCGGCGGGACTGCCACTGGCGCGCGCGGTGGAACGTCTCGCGCCGCTCGGCCCCGGGCTTGGGGGGCTTGCGCTCCACTCGCCGCGCGAGCGCCTGGAGCAACTGCCTCGCCTGGTGGAAGTCGCCGCGCCAGACGAGTCCCGTGCCCTCGCAGACGAGCTTGAACGCGCGGTCGGCGCCGAGCCGGTCGTCGGCCGGGGCGAGGCGGGCGGGGAGGCGGGCACCGCTCTCGGAACGCCAGTGCGCCGAGTGCTCCCGGCCGTCCTCCGTCCAGCGCGCCGGCTGCTGGGTGGTCATCGCTCCAGCGTACGAGAGCGCGACGGGACCCGAGCCGGCGCTACCGCGGCGCCGACGAGGTACGCACGGCGCCCGCGCTCGCCGCCACGACGAGAGCGACAGCGAGGAGTTGGAGCGGCCCGAGGCTCTGCCCGAGGACGAGGAACCCGGCACCCGTCGCGACGACCGGCATCAGACTCATCAGCACCGAGAAGGTCGCCGCCGGCAGCCTCCGCAGCGCGAAGAGCTCCAACGTGTACGGCACGAGCGAGGAGAGGACGGCGACGGCGACCCCGGCGCCGAGGACGACGGGGTCGAGGAGCGCCCCCTGCGCGCTGACGAGCCCCGCGGGCGCGCTGACGAGCGCGGCGACGGCCAGACCGAGCGCCAGCCCGTCCGCCCGCTCGAAGCGTGCGCCGGCGCGCGCGTTGAAGAGGATGTACGCCGTCCACATGGCGCCCGCAGCGAGCGCGAACCCGGCGCCCGCCAGGTTGAGTTCGCCGAACGAGCTGCTGCCGAGGAGGTAGACGCCGCCGAGCGCGAGCAGCGCCCAGACGAGGCTGACGAGACGCCGGGACGCCACGACGGAGAGGACGAGAGGCCCCAGCAGCTCCAGCGTCACCACGGCACCGAGCGGGATGCGCTCGACGGCCTGGTAGAAGAGCGAGTTCATGGTGCCGAGCGCCACGCCGAGCCCGAGCACGGCCGTCCAGTCGCCCCGGTCGTGCCCCCTCAGCCGCGGCCGGCAGACGAGCAGCATCAGCACGGCGGAGAAGACGAGCCGCATCGCCACGACGCCGAGCGCCCCCGCTCGCGGAAAGAGCAGCGCCGCCACGGCCGACCCGAACTGAAGCGACATCGCGCTCCCGATCACCATGCCGAGCGCCCCCGCGCGCCCCTTCCCCCTCGCGGGGCGCGGGGGCACGGGGGACGGTGCGGCGGTCCCGGCCGCCGACTCGGAAGCGCTCATGACCGCACGCTATGCCGGTGTGCCGCGCCGCGTGAAATGCCGTACGGAGAGCGGCTATGCCGCAGGCGCATGACCGTCGGCACGTCCCGCGCGAGGGACCTCCGGCCGTCGCCGGTCGCCCTTCCGCGGGACGGCTACGGCTCGTACTCCTGCCCTGCCACGGCCGCCCGGCCCGCATGGGTACCGTCCACACGGGGGGCACCCGGACCGCCAGGGACGGCGGCAAGTCGGTGCCGCGCCCAGGAGCCCGGGAGGCGCCGGCGCCCCGACGACGCGCAGGGAAGCGGCCTCCTCGGAGAGGCCGGACCGCCCGGGGCGACAGCACCCGTCCTCGTGTCAACTCCCCTGACGCAGCCCGGACTTGTCGGCTCCCCGGCTCAACACGGCGCGCTCGATGGTCGCGTGCGCCTCCCGCCGTTCGCCGCTGCCCCGGTCGCGGCCGAGGTTGACGAGCGTGTGCCGGGGCTCGGTCTCCATCAGGTACGGCACGTACTCCGCCCGGCCGACCCGCCATTCGGCCGCCGCGCCTCCGGCGTCCGGGTCCTCGGGCGGCCGGAACGCGAACCGCGCCGCCGTGCCCATCGTGCCGCGCGGGTCTTCCATCTTGCCGGCGATCTGGTCGCCCATCCCGTAGACCACCCACGTCCCGTTGACCTTCTCGTACGCCTGCGGGACGTGCGCGTGGGTGCCGATGATCAGGTCGATGTCGCGCCGCCCGTGATGACGCGAGGCGGTGAGCTGCTTCGCCAGCGCGCGTTGCTGCGCGTCCGGCTCCTGCTGCCACTCCGTCCCCCAGTGCATGCTCGCGACGACGACGTCGGCGCCCGCCTTCCGCGCCGCCCGTGCGTCGGCGACGATCCGGCGCGGGTCGATGCGGTTGACGGTCCAGGGCTTGCCCTCCGGCAGCGGGATGCCGTTGGTGCCGTAGGTGTAGGCGAGTTGGGCGACCTTGGCACTGCCGGCCCGCAGCGTCGCGGGGCGCCGGCTCTCGGCCTCGGACCGCGCGGAACCGACGTGCCCGAGCTTCACGGCGTCCATCGCCTTCAGGGTCCGTGCGACGCCCTCGCTTCCGGCGTCGAGGCTGTGGTTCGAGGCCGTCGAGCAACTGTCGTACCCGGCGTCCTTGACGGCCTTCGCCAACTGCGGGGGCGTGGTGAAGGACGGATAGCCGGCGAAGGGACCCTCGTCGGGCCCGTAGACCGTCTCCATGTGGCACAGGGCGACGTCGGCGCCGCTCGCCAGCGGCTTCGCCGCGGAGAGCATCCGCCCGAAGTCGTAGGCGGGGGCGCCCCTTTCGCCGGAGGAACCGGCGTCGGCCTTGGCCTGCCGGATGAGCGAGTCGTGCACGAGCAGGTCCCCCGACGCGATGAGCGTGAACCCGCGTGCGGGCTGCGGCTGCCGGCTCGCGGCGCCTGCGGGGTCCTCCGGGTCGCGCGAGGCGCGGTGCCCGGCGCACCCTGCGACGCCGACGACGGCCGCGAGGGCGCCGGCGGCCACGAGTCGACGGCGGGCGGCTGCTCTCTTGGCGTGCGGGGCTTGAGCGGAAGGGTCTCTTTCCACGGGAGCTGCTCCAGTCTCCGGACGGTTGCTCGGGCACCCGGGGCACCCGAAAAGTACGAAAAACTGCTGAGTCCACTCACCGCTACGCAGCCCCGCCTCGCCCCGCGCAATGCCGTCGCCCCCGCCGTACGGAGCACGATCTGCACCCTCGCGAGTGCCGCGGCACGACGGCACGCCCCACCGCACCGCCGTATCCGGCCGGAAGCCGCTGGCTATGCTCCGGACCCATGACCGCCGACCTGCGCCACCTGAGGGCCTTCCTCGCCATCGCCGACGCGGGCACCGTCACCCACGCCGCGGCCCGGCTCGGCGTCGGGCAACCCACCCTCTCCAGGCGGCTCTCGCAGCTCGAGGACCATCTCGGGGTGCAGCTCGTCGACCGCTCGACCCACCACCTCGCGCTCACCTCGGAGGGACGGAGCTTCCTCGACAAGGCGGCCACTGCCGTCGCCGCCGTCGACGACGCGCTCGACCCCGCACGCATCCGGTACTGGCCCGTGCGCCTCGGACACTCCTGGTCGGCGCTGGGCCGCTACACGACGCCGCTGCTCCGCCGCTGGAAGGCCGCACACCCGGAGACACCGCTCGAACTGCTGCGGATCGACGAGCGCATGGCCGGGCTCCTGGGCGGCCGCACCGATGCCGCCCTCGTCCGCGGAGAGATCCCCGACGCGGCCCCCGTCCGGCGCGCCTGGCTGCTCGACGAGACCCGCGTCGCCGCCGTCCCCACCGGGGGCGAACTCGCGCGTGCGGCCGACACGTTGACACTCGACGACCTCGCGGACGAGACCGTCGTGCTCAACTCCGTCTCGGGGCTCACCACCCTCGCGCTCTGGCCGGCCGAGCACCGCCCCGCCACGACGGTGCGCGTCGCCAACACCGACGACTGGCTCGGCGCCATCGCCGCGGGCGGCGCCGTGGGCGTCTCCACCGACGCCACCGCCGAGCTCCACCACCACCCCGGCGTCGTCTACCGCCCGCTCGCGGGCGCCCCGCCCGTTCCCGTCCACCTCGTCTGGCGCACGGGTCCCGGGCACCCCGCCGTCCCCGAACTGGTGAGGCTCGCCCGCGCCGTACTGCCCGAGTGCGCGCGGCAGCCGATGCCCGGGCGGTGAGGGCCGCGCAGGAACCGCTGCCACCGGACGGTCGTTCACAGGGCAGGTGCCCATGCACGGGCCACGCGCCCGAGACCCCGACAACTAGGAGGCAGGACCGTGGCAGGCTTTCTCGACCGCGCCAAGGAGCAGGCGCAGCGCGGTATTTCGCAGGGCAAGGAAAAGGTCGAAGAGGTCCAGGCCCAGCGCGCGGGCAACGAGCTCCTGCGCGCTCTCGGCCAGGCGTACTACGAGCAGCAGCGGAGCAACGGCTCGGCCGAGGCCGTCCAGGGGTCGATGGTCAGGCTGGAGCAGCACATCGCGGAGCACGGGGACGCCTTCCTCAAGAAGTGACCCCGCGCGGTACGGGCGCGGACGCGCTCCGCGCCCGTACCGCGGCCTCCCTCGGGTCAGCCGAAGCGCAGCCGGTGGAGCATGAGCAGCGCCGCCGCCGTGTTGGCCGCCGGCACCTCCCCGCGCGCGACGAGCTCCGGCACCTCCTTGAGCGGCACCCATTCCCGTCTCGACGACTCGAAGTCGTCCTCCGGGTGCCCGACGTACTCGGCACGCTGCGACCAGAAGACGTGGTGCCGCGCGTCCGTCAACCCGTTCGACGGCTCCACCGTCATCAGCGGGTGGAGGCGCCCCGGGGACCAGCCGGTCTCCTCGCGCATCTCGCGCGCGGCGGCGGCCGCGAGCCCCTCCCCGTCCTCGACGACGCCGGCCGCGATCTCCCACCCCCAGCTTTCGGTGATGAAGCGGTGCCGCCAGAGCAGCAGCACCTCGTTCCGCTCGTTGACCGCGGTGGCCATCGCGACCGGGCGCAGGCGAATCACGTAGTGGTCGAGGTGCCGGCCGTCCGGCAGTTCGACGTCGGCGAGGTGCACCCGTAGCCACTGGTTCTCGTACACAGTGCGTTCACCCAGGTTGGTCCACTGCACGTGTGTGCCCCCTTCCTCACGGAGGTTGGGCACATCCCAGCATGTGGCGGCCGCGACCGGACAGAGCCACTCGGTGCGGCCGCGGTCAGAGCGGAACCCTCAGCGCGTCGTCGATCAGTTGCGCCGCCTCGGCCGCCGGCGCACTCCGATGCCGCACGAGCTGCCGTCCGAGCCCGCGCATGCGCCCGCGCAGACGTTGCGACTCGACACCGCGCGCGTGGGCGACCATCTCCTTCGCCGTCTCCGCCGCCTGCTCCTCGTCGCCGCTGGCCAGCTCCACGTCGGCGAGGGTGGCGAGCCTGTTGACCCGCCCCCTGATGTGCGCCGGCGCGTCCGCCGACTCCCGCGCGTACCGACCCGCCGTCGCCACCTCGCCCAGGACCAGCAGCGCCTCGGCCAGCCGCACCTGGACGAACCCCGGCTGTACGTACCCGGTCTCCGCAGGCTCCTCCTCGGGCCGGATGCGTTCCGAGTACGCCTCGGCGGCCCGCATGCAGGCGTAGGCGCCGCCCCGGTCGCCGAGCATGGCGTACGCCTTCGCCTGCATCCCGTACAGATCCGAGGTGAGCGCCGCGCTCGCCCGCGCCTGCGGGGAGCGCAGCACGGCCTCGGCACAGGCGATGGCGTGGCGGCTGTCGCCGAGGAAGAGGGCCTGGTTGACGAGGAGGGAGACGACGTAGCCGCCGAAGAGCCGGTCCCCCGACGCCTTGCCCAGACGCAGCGCCTGATGGAAGTAGCGCTGCGCGAGGCCCTGCGCATCGGTGTCGTACGCGCAGATCCCGCTGATCGCGGCCAACGACCCGGCCGCCCTGAAGAGTTCGCGTCCGACCTCGTCCTCGTACCGGCCGCGCAGCAGCGGGGCGACCTCCGCGTTGAGGAAGCCGACGACACGGGCGCGGGTCGCGACGCCTCCCGCGTTCCGGTAGAGGCGCTCGTAGTGGCCGCGGGCCACCTGGAGCACCGAGACCTCGGCCTCGCCCACGGGGCGCTCGCCGCGGTGCGAGACGTCCGCGTCGGCGGGCGGGTTCTCCCACTCCCAGACCGGCGCGACCGCGGCCGCACCCCGCAGGAGGGAGGGGGCGACTCCCCCGGCGTCCTCGGCGTGGAGGCGGTCCGAGTGCCACAGCAGCGCCGCCCGCTCGACGAAGCCGCCGAGTCCGCTGCCGTCCGCGCTCTGCGGCGGCGGGGCCGCGCCGTCCGGTGGTCCTGCCATGCCGATGTCGGCGAGGGTGAGGGTGCGGCCCAGCCTCCCTCCGAGGATCTCGCAGAGGAACTCCGGCACCCTGCCACGCGGACGCTGCCCCTTGAGCCAGCGCGCCACCGCCGTGTGGTCGTAACGAAGGGTGAGTCCGGCCGCGCTTCCCGACTGGTTTACGCGCGTCGCCAGTCCGGCACGGGACATGCCGGACTGGTCGAGTAACGCGTCCAGTTGACTGTTGGGCTCCATGTCGCCCTCCGGTCGTCCGTCTCGTGTTTCGCAGAGTAACGGACGGGCGTTCACACGGGGTGTGAAAAAGCCACGCGTGCACGGTACTTGCACACCCTCCCGCACCGCCCCCGCGCGCGGTTTGCTGTGGGTAGCCGCACACGAGGGCGTGTGCGGAAGTCCCCAAGGAGGCTACGGAAAGTGAACGACCCTCTCGCGCTCGATCTCACTCAGCGTCATGAAGCCCGCTAGCCCGTACCGTGCGCCGGCGCACGAGACGGCGCAGCCGACGGCGCCCGCCGCGGCGCCGGCGCGGGAGCACCGGCCGCAGAACACCCCGCGGCATCTCCGCCCCAACCCCGAACTCCGCGCACTGCTCCGGGAAAGCGGCTGGACGCAGGCAGCCCTGGCGCACACCGTGGTTCGTCTCGGCGCCGAGGCCGGCGTACGTCTTCGGTACGACCGCACCTCCGTCGCGCACTGGCTGCGCGGCAGCCGGCCCGAGCCGCAGGTGCGGCGGGTCGTCG
>NZ_AJTQ01000149.1 GCF_000262345.1 Streptomyces xiaopingdaonensis
GTCGCCGAGGCGTTCTCCCGCCGGCTCGGCCGGCCCGTCGCTCCCGCCGAGTTCGGCATGGAGGCGGGCACGACCGACACCGAGCACCAACGCGCCGCGCAAGACGAGGTTTTCGGCGCGTCCGACGGCCCGCGCGCCGAACCGTTCCCGCCCCACCCGGCCGACCGCCTCACGGCGCTCACCAGGCCCGTCGTCGCGCCCCCGCGCGCCGACGCGCCGTCTCCTCACCCGTACCGGCTGGCGCTGCTCGCCCCCACCTCCACGCCCGCGCACCGACGCGCGGACACGTACGCGGCCGCGCGCGCCAGGACGACGACACCCGACGAGGCGGCCTCCGCACGCGAGCACGTGCGCTTCTTCGCACAGCAGGCCGACCGTTACGGCGGCGGCCACATCCGCACCCCGCTCGCCGCGTACCTCTCCGGCCTCGTCAGGTCGCTGCGCACCGGCGCGGACGGCGCCCACCACCGCGCGCTCCTCTCCCAGGCGGCGCGTCTGAGTTACCTGCTCGCGCGGGTCTACGCCGACGAGCAGCGGCACGGGCTCGCGCAGCGGGCCTTCCTCACGGCCGCCGAACTCGCCGCCGAGGCAACGGAGTCCACGGGCGTCGCGCTCGCCCGGAGGGCGCTCGGCACCCAGGCGGAGCAGCTCGGCCACGTCGCGGAGAGCATCGCGCTCGCCGAGGCGGCCTGCCGCTCCGCGCCGGGCACCGCGGCCCCCGGCACCCGTTCCTTCCTCTACGCGGGCCTCGCCGTCTCCCGTGCCGCGAGCGGCGACGCCCCCGGCGCGACCTCCGCGCTGCGCCACGCGGAGCAGCAACTCGCGGCGGCCCCGGCCGACCTCACCACAGGACCCGAGGCTCCCGGCTCCGACCCTCTCGGCGCCTACCGGGAGTCCGCGCTCCTCTACCAGTCGAGCCGGATGCGGCGTGCGCTGGGAGACGGCAACGGCGCACTCTCCGACCTACGCGCCTCGATCCGCACCAGGCCGCCCGGCGAGCACCGCGCCCGTGCGCTCTGCCACGCCGAACTCGCCGAACTCCTGCTGCACGCAGGAAGGTTGGAAGAGGCGTGCGCGACCTGGCAGACGTTCCTCGACGAGGCGCCGCTCGCGGGCTCGGGCCGAGTGCGCGCCGCGCGCAACCGCATCCCGCGGCTCCTGCGACCCTACTCGCGCCAGCGGTGCGTCCAGCAGCTCTACGCCCGCACCGTGCTCCCGCAGGAGAGACGCACGCCCCGCTAGGAGCACCGGCGACGGGGTAGAGCCAAAAGACACCCTGACCACCCGTCGCCGGCGGAAGAGCACCGCACACCGCAACCGATCCCTAGCCACGGGGGGCGCACATGGCCACACCGATCACCGCCGACGCACTGCTGAAGGCGCTGCGTTCGGAGAAGGTCTCCGTCGAGGAGGTCCGCGACTGGCGCAACCACAACCGCAACAAGCAGGGCCCCTGGGGCCCCGTCCACGGTGTGGTGATCCACCACACCGCGACGGAGGGGGCACAGGCCACCGTCGACCTCGTCTACGACGGCAGGCCCGACCTCCCCGGCCCCCTCGCACACGCCTGCGTCACCAAGAACGGCACGGTCCACCTGGTCGGCCACGGCCGTACCAACCACGCGGGCCTCGGCGACGACGACGTCCTGCGCGCCGTCATCGCCGAGCGCCGCCCGCCCTCCCCCGACCAGCAGAACGCCGACGGCAACCGGGCCTTCTACGGTCTGGAATGCGTGAACCTCGGCGACGGCGAAGACACCTGGCCCGAGGAGCAGTTGGACGCGACGGCACGCACATGCGCGGCCCTGTGCCGGCACCACGGCTGGAACGCCCGCTCCGTCATCGGACACCTGGAGTGGACCGACCAGAAGGTCGACCCGCGCGGCTTCACGATGGACGCGCTCCGCGACCGTGTCTCCCGGCTGCTGAAGTAGACGGCGACGGCCGGCACCCGTGCGACGGACGCGCTCCGTGCGCCCCGTCGCACGGGCGCCGGCCCCCCGCCCGCGCCCCCGCCCGAAACACCGGAGAATGGACGGGTGCCCGCCCTCCCGGAGACCCTCGCCCCACGCCTCCCCTCCCCGGCCCAGGAGGCGCACGATCCCGCATTCACTGCGAGGAATGTCCGACTCGTACTCAAACGGGACGACATGATCCACCCAGAGATACCGGGCAACAAGTGGCGCAAACTCGCCCCCAATCTGCGCTCCGCGGCCGAGTCGGGCCACCACACCCTCCTCACCTTCGGCGGCGCGTACTCCCACCATCTCCGCGCCACGGCGGCGGCCGGACGCCTCCTCGGCTTCCGCACCATCGGCGTCGTACGCGGCGAAGAGCTCGCCGACCGCCCGCTCAACCCGACGCTCGCCCGGTGCGCCGCGGACGGCATGCGGCTCCACTTCGTCCCCCGCTCCGCCTACCGCCGCCGCGCGGACCCGGAGACGGAGACCGACCTCCGCTCCCGCTTCGGCGCCTTCCTCCTCCTGCCGGAGGGCGGCAGCAACGCCGCCGCCGTCCACGGCACCGCAGCACTCGGCGCCGAACTCACCGAGCCCGGAACGGTCGCGGTCCCCTGCGGCACCGGCGGCACGCTCGCGGGCCTCGCGGCCGGACTCGGACGAGGGCAGCGCGCCCTGGGCGTCGCCGTCCTCAAGGGCGGCTTCCTCACGGGTGAGGTGTCCCGCCTCCAGCGCTCCGCTTTCGGCGCCCTGCGCGGCGAGTGGCGCGTCGAGGACCGCTTCCACTGCGGCGGCTACGCCCGCACCACGCCCGAACTCGACTCCTTCGCCAGGGAGTTCGAGGAGCGGAACGGGCTGCGCCTGGAGCGCGTCTACGTCGCGAAGATGCTCCTCGCGCTCTCGCGCCTCGCCCGGGAAGGAGCCTTCCCGCCGGGCAGCACCGTCACGGCCGTCGTGACGGGAGCCCCCGCCGGGTGAGACACGGGCCCGCACGTACGCTTTGTCCCGTGATCAGACCCGCAGCCCCGGACGACGTGCCGGAGATCCACACCATGATCAGGGAACTCGCCGAGTACGAACGCTCCCTGGACGAAAGCGAGGGCGACGGAGGAGCAACTCACCGAGGCGCTCTTCGGTCCGCACCCGGCGGTCTTCGCCCTCGTCGCCGAAGACGTCACAGACGGTGAACGCGTTGGTTTCGCACTGTGGTTCAGAAACTTCTCCACATGGACCGGTACTCACGGTGTGTATCTGGAAGACCTCTACGTCCGCCCCTCGGCCCGCGGCCGGGGACACGGCAGGGCACTGCTTTCGGCCCTTGCCCGAATCTGTGTCGAGCGGGGCTATGAACGCTTCGAGTGGTGGGTACTGAACTGGAATGACCCGTCGATCGGTTTCTACAGGTCGCTCGGCGCCGAGCCGATGGACGACTGGACGGTCTTCCGGATGTCCGGGGACCCCCTGCACGCCCTCGCCAAGGCCAACACAGCGTAGTCATCCGGGAATTGACGCACCGACCCCCTAGCCACTCAATGTGCTCATATGTTTACTATGGGTTACGCTCCCGGCCGGGGAGCCGAAGATCGACCAAAGATCGGTGCGGGCCGCACGCCGGACAGGTTCGCGGTAGCGTCACCCGTGCAGGAGCGCCGCTCCCGCCGGTGGCCCACCGCAAAGAAGGGCTACGGGCGGACGGCTCCATTCGGCGCTCCCCCGAGCAGAGAAAGAAGAGCCCAACGGGCTTGTGCCCCCTTGGAGGTGAGGGTGTCCCAGATCGCAGGCGAGCCCGCGGTGCAGGACTTCGTCGAGGTCCGGCTGCCCGCGGCAGGTGCCTATCTGTCGGTGCTGCGGACGGCGACGGCCGGCCTCGCCGCCCGCTTGGACTTCACCCTCGACGAGATCGAGGACCTGCGGATCGCCGTCGACGAGGCGTGCGCCATCCTGCTGCAGCAGGCCGTGGGCGGCTCCGTACTCAGTTGTGTCTTCACCCTCGTCGGAGACTCCCTGCGCGTCACGGTCTCGGCACCGACGACCGACGGCCGCGCCCCCGAGCGCGACACCTTCGCCTGGACGGTGCTCTCCGCACTCGCAGGCGAGGTCGACTCCTCCGTCGACGAGGACCGCACGGTCAGCATCAGCCTGCACAAGAAGCGCGGCACGGGCCCCGGCGCATCGTGACCGAGCACGAGGCGAGGGAGGCGAGGGAGGCCGCCGGCGCCCCCGGGGCGACCACCGGCGGCCCCGGCGCCGCGTGGACGGGGCCAGGCGTCCCCGAGCAGCAGGCGAGGCCGCACCCGGCGGACCCCAGCAGTCAGCGAACTGAGCAGGCGGAGCGGGCGGACGCGATGGAGCAGCAGGACGCGACAGAGGGACGGAGCGAGCAGGACACGCTGCCGGCCCCCCAGGACCGCAGCAGCGCCCGCGCACTCTTCTCGGAACTGCGCGCCCTCCCCGAGGGCTCGCCCCAACGCACGGCGCTCCGCGAGCACTTGGTCCGCATGCACCTCCCGCTCGTCGAGCACCTCGCCCGCCGCTTCCGCAACCGCGGCGAACCGCTCGACGACCTCACCCAGGTCGCAACCATCGGCCTCATCAAGTCCGTCGACCGCTTCGACCCGGAGCGCGGCGTCGAGTTCTCGACGTACGCGACGCCGACGGTGGTGGGCGAGATCAAGCGGCACTTCAGGGACAAGGGCTGGGCGGTCCGCGTCCCCCGCAGGCTCCAGGAACTCCGGCTCTCGCTCAGTTCGGCGACGGCCGAACTCTCCCAACAGCACGGCCGCGCCCCCACGGTGCACGAACTGGCCCAGCGCCTCTCGATCTCCGAGGAGGAGGTCCTGGAGGGTCTGGAGTCGGCGAACGCGTACTCCACCCTGTCCCTCGACGTCCCCGACACCGACGACGAGTCCCCGGCCGTCGCCGACACCCTGGGGGCCGAGGACGACGCGCTCGAAGGCGTCGAGTACCGCGAGTCGCTCAAGCCGCTGCTGGAGGAGCTCCCGCCGCGCGAGAAGAAGATCCTGCTGCTGCGGTTCTTCGGGAACATGACCCAGTCGCAGATCGCGCAGGAGGTCGGCATCTCGCAGATGCACGTCTCCAGGCTCCTCGCGCGCACCCTCGCACAACTGCGGGACAGGCTCCTCGTGGAGGAGTGAGGCGCCCTCCACACGTCAACGGGGCGGCCCGGCCGCCCCGTTCGCGTCCTCAGCCGCGCTGCGTGCCGCCCGCCTCCTCGTCGCCCGTCCGGAGCGCGAGGATCGCGGGAGGATTGAGCAGGCAGCCGATCACCACGACCCCCACGCCCGCGATCACCAGCCCACCGAGCGTCCACACCCCGCCGTTCTGCGCCATCTGCCAGCCGAAGGGGAGCGACAGCACCTGGACGATCATCGAGGGACCGCGGCCCCAGCGCTTCGAGAGCCAGAGTCCGCGCGCCGCCAGCAGCGGTATCACCGAGAGCGCGAGCACGGTCACGGCCATCGTCGCCGCCTGCACCGTGCCGTCCGGTGTACGGGTGGCGAGGAGCACCAGCGAGACGATGCCGAACCCGGCGACCACGACGCCTTCGAGCGCCGTCAGCACGGAGGCGACGGTGATACGCGCCAGCCGCTTCGGCTCGACCTGCTCCTGGTTCTCACTCACACCTCGCACCCTAACGCCGTGACGGTACGCACCCAGCCCGTCCCCGGCACTGGCTGGGCCGCCCGCAGCGCGCATGGGTACTCTGCACCCCATGCGCGCACTCCTCGTGGTCAACCCGGCAGCCACCACCACCAGCGCCCGGACCCGTGACGTGCTCACCCACGCGCTCGCCAGCGACCTCAAACTGGACGTCGCGCTCACCGAGTACCGCGGCCACGCCAGGGACCTCGCCCGCCGCGCCGCACAGGACGGCTCGGCCGAACTCGTCATCGCGCTCGGCGGCGACGGCACCGTCAACGAGGTGGTCAACGGCCTTCTGGAGGAGGGCCCCGACGCGGAGCGCCTCCCCGGCCTCGCGGTGGTCCCCGGTGGTTCGGCGAACGTCTTCGCGCGCGCCCTCGGCCTCCCCAACGACGTCGTCGAGGCGACGGGCGCGCTCCTCGACGCCCTCCAGACCGGCAGCGCACGCACCGTCGGCCTCGGCCTCGCCGCCGGCACCCCCGGCACCGAGGACGCGGCCGTCGCCCCGCGCTGGTTCACCTTCACCGCGGGACTGGGGTTCGACGCCGGTGCGGTCGGCCGGGTCGAGCAGCAGCGCGAGCGCGGCAAGCGCGCCACCAACGCGCTCTACGTCCGCCAGGTGCTCCGGCAGTTCCTGGGCGAGGCGCACCGCTCGAAGGGCCCGATCACGCTGGAGCTGCCGGGAGTCGAGGACCCGATCCGCGACCTCGTGCTCGCCGTGGTCTGCAACACCGCTCCGTGGACGTACCTCGGCAACCGCCCCCTCTATGCGGCCCCGCAGGCGTCGTTCGACGACGCGCTCGACGTCCTCGGTCTCTCCAGGCTGACGCCGGCCGCGGTGAGCCGGTACGGCACGCAACTCCTCACTTCGAGCCCCGAACGCGGCCTGCACGGAAAGCACGCGACCACGCTCCACGACCTCCCGGAGTTCACCTTGCATTCCCAGGTGCCGCTGCCGTTCCAACTGGACGGTGACCACCTGGGAGTGCGTTCCAGCGTGACGTTCACAGGCGTACGCCGTGCACTGCGTGTGATTGTGTAAGCGGAAACCCCTAAAGTCCTTTTACTCGAACGTTTAGGCCAGCTTCCACCCTCTGGAAGTACGGCTGTGAGGTAAGCGACACCAAGGAATCAAAAAAAACTTTCCAGAAGGGGTTGTGCCCGCTGCCGAGGTTTGCGAGTCTCTTCATGGCGATCGGGACGGCCCCAAGGCGGGCCCCCTTGAGAGCCCGAATCCCCCTTCTCACTTCAGTGGGACCAGCGTCACATCAGAGTGGTCCCCCTTCCTTTGCGAAGGGATTCGTGAAAGCGTTCACATTCACAAGCAAGCACGAGGAGAGGTAGCAGACATGGACTGGCGTCACCACGCCGTTTGCCGCGAGGAAGACCCCGAGCTGTTCTTCCCCATCGGCAACACCGGTCCTGCGCTGCTGCAGATCGAGGAAGCCAAGGCCGTCTGCCGCCGCTGCCCCGTGATGGAGCAGTGCCTGCAGTGGGCCCTGGAGTCCGGTCAGGACTCCGGTGTCTGGGGTGGCCTCAGCGAGGACGAGCGCCGCGCAATGAAGCGCCGCGCCGCTCGCAACAGGGCGCGGAACAACGCCGCGACCGCCTGAACTGACGCCCCTGCCCTGCCACCGGCTGCACCCCGAGAAAGCAGCCCGCAGAGTCTTCCGGTGCGTATGCGCACACGAGATGCGCCGAGCCCCGACCGCCGTGGAGCGGTACGGGGCTCGGCGCTTTTCTGCGTGAGTCGACTGCCCGGCGGCGAAGGGGGATCGGGCGGCTCAGCGCTTCTCGACGGCCGCAACGGGGAACTTCAGGACGACCCGCGTGCCGCCCTCGGGGACGGGGAGCATGTCGAAGCTGCCGCCCAACTCGCCCTCGACGAGCGTGCGGACGATCTGCAGGCCGAGGTTCCCGGAGGAGTGCGGGTCGAAGTCCTCGGGGAGGCCGGCTCCGTCGTCCTGGACGGTGACACGCAGACGGTCACCGTCGCTCGACGGGTCCTTGCGGCGGAGGGCCACCACCTCGATGGCGCCCTGCTTTCCCGGGCCGAACGCGTGCTCCATGGCGTTCTGGAGGAGCTCGGTGAGGGCCATCGCGAGCGGAGTGGCGACGTCCGCGCCGAGTACGCCGAAGCCCCCCTTGCGGTGACCGGTGATCCGGCCCGGGGAGATCTCCGCGACCATCGCGAGGACACGGTCGGCGATCTCGTCGAACTCCACGCTCTCGTCGAGGTTCTGCGAGAGGGTCTCGTGCACGATGGCGATCGAACCCACCCTCCGCACGGCCTCGTTGAGCGCCTCGCGGCCGCGGGCGGAGTCCATCCGGCGGGCCTGGAGCCGCAGGAGCGCGGCGACGGTCTGGAGGTTGTTCTTCACCCGGTGGTGGATCTCCCGGATGGTGGCGTCCTTGGTGAGGAGTTCGCGCTCGCGGCGGCGGACCTCGGTGATGTCGCGCAGCAGGATGAGCGAACCGATGCGCGTGCCCTTGGGATTGAGGGGGATCGCACGCAGTTGGACGACGCAGTCCAGGCCCTCGACCTCGGCGCCGCGCGGCGCCCACCCGCTGGCGAGCTTCACCATCGCCTCGTCCACCGGGCCCCGTGCCGGGGCGAGTTCGGTCGTCGCCTGGCCCAGGTGGAGGCCGACGAGGTCGGTGGCGAGACCGAGTCTGTGGTACGCGGAGAGGGCGTTGGGGCTGGCGTACTGGACGATGCCGTCGGCGTCGAGGCGGATGAGGCCGTCGCCGACGCGTGGGACGTGGTCCATGTCGAGCTGGTGCCCGGGGAAGGGGAAGGCGCCGGCGGCGATCATCTGCGCGAGGTCGGAAGCGCTCTGGAGGTAGGTCAGCTCCAGGCGGCTCGGGGTGCGGACCGTCAGCAGGTTGGTGTTGCGCGCGATGACGCCGAGTACGTTGCCGGCCCGGCGCACCGGGATCGACTCGACGCGGACGGGTACCTCCTCGCGCCACTCCGGGTCCCCCTCGCGCACGATGCGGCCCTCGTCGTGCGCCGCGTCGAGCAGCGGGCGGCGGCCGCGGGGAACCAGGTGCCCGACCATGTCGTTCTGGTAGGAGGTGGGGCCGGTGTTGGGGCGCATCTGCGCGACGGAGACGTAGCGCGTGCCGTCCCGCGTCGGCACCCAGAGGACAAGGTCGGCGAAGGAGAGGTCGGCGAGCAACTGCCATTCGGAGACGAGCTGATGCAGCCACTCCAGGTCGGAGTCGGTCAGCGCCGTGTGGTGGCGTACGAGGTCGTTCATGGAGGGCACGCTGCCGAGCGTACCCGGCCGTCTGCGGCGTCGGGCTCCGGCCGTGGGCGCCTGTGGAGGCGGTCACATCCACGGCGAACTGGGCATGGACAGGACAGGTGGTCTAGTCCAGAATGAAGGCACACAGGTCTTCTGGCCTCCCCGCACAGGAGGGCAGAAAGGGACCTCGGCGCGCTCTGCCCTGACCGCGCCGAGGTCTTGGTGCTCCGGGCTGCGGTGCCGGGCGGGTTGAGGGTCCCGCGCCGGCGCCGCGGCCCGAAGTCGTGCGGGAGGAAAGGCACTTGGCCGGCGGCCCGGGACGCCCCCCGTGTGCCCCGGGCCGCGGCCGGTCGTCTAGCGGGTCTGCGTCACCTTCGCGAGCGAGCGGGGCGCGTCGGGGTCCTGGCCGCGGGCGATCGTCACTTCCCAGGCGAGCATCTGGAGCGGCAGGATCTCCAGGAGCGGCTGGAGATCCTCGGGCAGGTCGCCAGTCGGAAGCGCGAACCCGGCCGATGCGCGGTCGACTTGGGACTGTGCGCCGATGACGACGAGGTCGGCGCCGCGGTCGCGCAGGCGGTCGAGGACGGGCTGGAGCGCCTCTCCCCCGCGTCCGTCGGTAACGACGGCGATCACGGGCGAGACGTTGTCGACCATCGCCAGCGGGCCGTGGAGGAGGTCCGCTCCGGAGTAGGAGAGGGCCGGGATGTAGCTCGTCTCCATGAGCTTCAGGGCCGCCTCCTTCGCCGTCGGGTAGCCGTAGCCGCGCGAGGTGAGGACCATCCGCTCGGCGAACCGGTAGCGGGCCGCCAGCCCGCGCACCTCCGGCTGCCGGGCGAGGACGGACTCCACCAGCTCCGGAAGGCCCTTCGCCGACCGGGTGCCGTCGACGCCGCGCATCCCCTCGACGAGGAGGTAGAGCGCGAGGAGTTCGGCCGTGTACGTCTTCGTCGCGGGAAGCGCCTTCTCCTCGCCCGCGTGGATGTCGACGTGGAACTCGCAGACCTCGGCGAGCGGCGATCCGGCGTTGTTGGTGACGGCGAGCGTCACCGCGCCCGACTCCCGCGCGGAGCGCGCCGAGGCGACCAGGTCGGGCGAGCCGCCGGACTGGCTGACGGTGATCACCAGGCAGTCCCGCAGGTCGGGGCGTGCCCCGTACGCCGTCGTCGTCGACATCGAGGTGAGGCCGCACGGCAGCCCCAACTCGATCTCCAACAGGTACTTGGCGTAGAGCGCCGCGTTGTCCGAGGTACCGCGCGCGGTCAGCAGCACGAACCGCGGGTTGCGCGCCGCGACGAGCCTGGCCGTCTCGCGGATGCCGGGCGCCGCCTCCTCCAACAGCCTGCGCAGTACCGCCGGTTGCTCCGCCATCTCGCCTGCCATGATCCGCCCGGGGGCGTGCGTCTCTGCGGCTTCCGAAGTCGGGGACGAGGGCTCGGTCATGCTCTGGTGCCTCCTGGTGCGGTGGGTGCGGCGGGCCCTGCGCTCAACGCGCGCGGGACCCGCCCGCGATGATCTCGGCTGCCGCGCGCCCGCAGACACGGGACGCGCCATGCGTCGCAAGGTAGAGGGCGCCCGTCGGCGGCGCCTGCGGAACCCCCATCTCGACCACGACGGTCTCCTCGCGTGCAGCCAGGATGCCCTGAAGCGTCCGCGCCATCCACGGGTGCCTGTGCGCGTCCCGCACGACGGCGACGACGCGGCGCTCACCCGCCTCGCGGAGCACACGCGCGCTCAACTCCTCGGGGCCGGCGTCCGCATCGCGGGCACCGTACGTCGCCGTCGCCGTCTCCGGGAGGAGTCGGGAGAGTTCGGCGGCCGGGCCCCAGGGGGTCTGGTCGCCCACGGCGATGTTGGCGAGCGGGGAGAAGGACGCGACGAACGGGGCCTCGGGCGGCCGGTATCCGTCGAGGCCGCTGACGGTGAGCGCCCTGCGGGCGGCGCGGAGCCCGATCTCCACGTCCGGTTCGGGGAGCGACGTGCGGGCGGCCTCGCGGGTCCAGGCGGCCAGCTCCCGTACGCGGGCCGCCGCGTCGGCGAGGCGCTCCTCCGCGAGAGTGCCCTCGCGGACCGCGTCGACGAGGGCGTCGCGCAGCCGCAGCACCGTCCCCTCGTCGGCCAGGCCGCCGCCGACGCAGATCGCGTCGGCCCCGGCCGCGAGCGCGAGGACGCTGCCGCGCTCCAGTCCGTACTGGGCGGAGATCGCCTTCATCTCCATGCCGTCGGTGACGACGAGGCCGCGGTGGCCGAGGCCGCCCTCCTCCTGCGGAGTGCGCAGGAGGCCGGTGAGCACGTCGGGGCTGAGGGTGCCGGGGCGCTCGGCGTCGAGTGCGGGGGAGAGGAGGTGGGCGCTCATCACGCACTTGACGCCTGCCTCGATCGCCGCGCGGAACGGGACGAGTTCGCGCCTCCGGAGCGTGTCGAGGTCGGCGTCGATGCGCGGGACGGCGTGGTGGGAGTCGACGGCGGTGTCGCCGTGACCGGGGAAGTGCTTGACGCACGCCGCGACGCCCGCGGCTTGGAGTCCCTCGACGTAGGCGACGGTGTGCCGCGCGACGAGCTCCGGGTCGCTCCCGAACGAGCGGACGCCGATCACCGGGTTCTCCGGGTTGGAGTTGATGTCGGCCGACGGCGCCCAGTCGAGGTCGACGCCGCACTCGGCGAGGCGCCGCCCGAGTTCCTGTGCGACACCGCGGGTGAGCGCCGCGTCGTCCACCTTCCCGAGCGCCAGGTTGCCGGGGAAGGAGGAGCCGGCGCCGACCTCGAGCCTGGTGACGTCGCCCCCTTCCTCGTCGATCGCGACGAGCACGTCGGGGCGCACCTCGCGCAACCGCTCGGTGAGAGCGGCGAGTTGCTCGGCGTCCCGGACGTTCCGGCCGAAGAGCCCGACGGAGGCGAGTCCCTCGTCGAGGCGGTGCAGCAGCCAGTCGGGGGGCGTACGGCCGGTGAACCCGGGCTGCAGGACGGCTAGGGCGTTCTGGGTGAGGGTGGAGGTGTCGACGGTGATCGTCATGGAATGCCTATCCCTTCGGGTCTGCCAACCTTGACCGGGCACTATCCCTTGACCGCACCCGAGGTGAGGCCCGTCGCCATCTTCTTCTGCACGAGCATGAAGAAGATGACCACGGGGACGGCGACGATCACGGAGCCGGCCATCAGCCCCCCGTAGTCGGTGCCGCGGTCCGTGGTGAAGTTCATCAGCCAGACGTTGAGCGTGTACTTGTCGTTGTCCTGCAGCAGCACGTAGGCGAAGAGGTACTCGTTCCAGGCCGTGATCAGCGCGAAGATCGACGCCGCGGCGAGTCCGGGTGCGAGCAGCGGGAGGATCACACGGCGGAAGGCGCCCATGCGGCTGCATCCGTCAACCATCGCCGACTCCTCCAGCTCCCTGGGCACGTTGACGACGAAGCCGCGGACCATCCAGGTGGTGAACGGGAGCACCGAGACGAGGTAGACGACGATGACGCCCCAGTACTCGTTGGTCGCGCCGAGGTTGTTGAGCTGCACGTAGATCGGGATGAGCATCGCCGTCGGCGGCAGCATCTGGACCAGGATCAGCACCATCATGAACGGACGCCGCCCGACGAAGTTGAACCGTCCGATGGCGAAGGCGGCGATGGTGCCGATGACGAGCGCGCCGAGGACGGAGGTGACGCAGATGATCAGGCTCGACTGGATCGCGGTCCAGAAGAAGCGTGTCTCGGTCGCGCGGACGAAGTTGTCGAAGGTGAACGAACTCGGCCAGAGCGTCTGGTCGTAGGAGCGGATCTCCCGGTTCGGGCGGAAGGCGCTCACCAGCAGCCAGTAGACGGGGAAGGCCATCACCGCGAAGGCGACGAGGCCGAGGACGTCGTATCCGAAGCGGTGCTTCTTGCGATCGGGCCGGAAGGGCTTGCGGGCCGCCGGGCGCTCCGTCCCGGCGTCCGGCTTCGGCGCCGTTGCGTTGGCGGCACTCATTCGACTTCCCCTGTCTTGAGCAGCTGGCGCAGGTAGTACACGGCGACACCGGCGAGCAGCAGGACGGTGACCAGCGCGATGGCGGTGCCCTGGCTGAACGACGAGCTCTCGAACGCCTTCTGGAAGGAGTAGATGCCGAGCAGTTGGTACTCCGGCTCCGGCTTGTTGGCGCGCATCAGGAAGACCTGGCCGAAGATGTTGAAGTCCCAGATCACCGAGAGCGTCGCGACCATCTGGAAGACCGGCTTGATCACCGGGAAGACGACGTGCCGGAAGACGCCGAACGAGCCCGCGCCGTCGAGCTGGGCCGCCTCCACCAGCTCTCGGGGCACCTGGGTGAGCGCCGCGTAGAGGGTGATCACGACGAAGGGGACGGCGCCCCAGATCACCACGGCGGCGATGATGGTGAAGCCCTGCCACGGATTGATGAACCAGTTGTGGCCCTGGAGGTCGATGCCGGGGAGCTTGCTGAGAAGGGAGTTGGCGACGCCGTAGTCGCTGTCGGCGAACCACCGGAAGACCGACGTCGCCACGAGCAGCGGCATCGACCAGGCGGCGACGAGCGCGCCGGTCAGCAGCAGCCGCACCCAGGTCGACATGCGCTGCATCAGCATGGCGAGCCCGAGCCCGACGAGCATCGTGGCGCCGACGCAGACCACCATGAAGAGCACCGTGCGCCCCGTGACCGCCCAGAACTGGGAGTCCCCGAAGATGTTGGCGAACTGCTCGAAGCCGACCCACGGAGGCGAGTCACCGCTCCACAGCTCGCGCCTCCCCATGTCCTGGAAGGACATGATCACGGTCTTCACCAGCGGCCAGGCGAACACCGCGCCGATGGCGACGATCGCCGGAGCGATCAGCAGGTAGGGCAGGGGTACGGCCGAAATCCCCCTGCGCTTCGGGCCGTTGCCTTTCGGCCCCTCGTGCCGCGCCTGGTCCCCCGGGCGCCCCCCGGAGCTGTTCCGGGGGGCTTCCTCCGGGGCGGCGACACCGGTTTTGGCTGTGTCGGCGCTCACTACGCAGACCTTCCGCTCGGATCGCTCAGGCTTCGTTGTTGATGAGTTCGTCGATCTTCTTGTCGGCCTTCTTCGCCGCGGCCTCGACCGACTCGCCCTTGACCATGGACACCAGCATGTTGGTGAGCACGTTCTGCTTCTCGACGGCCGTCCAGCCGGGGGCGATCGGCGTGAACCAGGCGTGCGGGACAGCCTTCGCCGCCGCCTCGGTCTCCGGGTCCTTCTTGAGCGGCTCGAGCTGCGCGGTGTTGTTCGGCAGGATCTTCTTCGTCGCCAGCACCTTCATCGAGTCGGCGCTGGTGTACATGGAGACCCAGTCCTCTGCGAGGTCCTGCACCTCGGACTTCTCGACGATGCCGAGGTCGGAGCCGCCGATGAAGGAGGGCAGCGGCTTACCACCGGGCCCCGGCATCACCGCGGTGCCGACCTTGTCCTTGAGCTTCGGGTTGCCCGACTCGCCCTCGACGACGCTGCCCGCCTCCCAGCTGTTGCCGTAGATCATGGCCGCCTTCTCGTTGGCCATCACGTTGGCGTGGTCCAGCTCGTCCTTGGTCCGGTCGGCGTGGTTGTACTTGTTGACGAGCTTCATGAAGTGCTTGAGGCCCTTGACGGACTCGGGCTTGCTGAGCGCGCCCTTGAACTCCTTGGTGTCCTCGTTGTAATCGGCGATGGTGCCGCCGTACGCGTGGACGTACGACATCGCCGCGTACCAGTACATGCCGGGGAGGTAGAGCGGCGAGAACGCCTTGTCGGAGCCGTACTCCTGCTGGAGCTTGTCGAGCGCGGAGGTGAGCTTCTCCTCGGTCTCGGGGACGTCCTCGGAGCCGGTGGCCTTCTTGAACATCTCCTTGTTGTGGACGGCGACGCGCGCTCCCGCGTAGTAGGGCACGCAGTACTGCTTCTCCTCGTACGTGCAGGTGTCCTTGAGCCCCTGGATCCAACTGTCCGAGTTCTCGTACTTCTCGGGGTCGATCTCGGCGAGGGCCCCGTTGAGGATGTACGTCATGGTTTCGGTGTTGCCGAGTTCGACGACGTCGGGGAACTTGTCACCGCCGAGCGCCGCGTCGAGCTTCTTGGTCTTGTCGCCCCACTGCTGGAACTGGACCTTCACCTCGACCTTGGGGTACTTCTTCTTGAACTGCTTGTTGACGTCCTTGACCAGCTCGGGCCAGGTGGATTCGGCGTCGTTCATCAGCCACACGGTCAGCGTCTCGTCGCGGTCCTTCGGGTCCTTCGCCGAGGCGCCGCCTCCGTCCGAACCGCACGCCGCCACCCCTGCGATCATGGCCGCCACACCGACTGCCGCTATCAGCTTGCGCTTCACGCCACCCTCCTCGGGGATGCCCGAAACCCCCCGCCTCGGCGAACGGCTGCCGCACGGCAGTCAGTTGGTACGTGATGCGCCTGGGCCGGGATTGGACTTTAATGGTTTAGACCAG
Organism: Streptomyces xiaopingdaonensis; assembly: GCF_000262345.1. GTDB lineage: Bacteria > Actinomycetota > Actinomycetes > Streptomycetales > Streptomycetaceae > Streptomyces > Streptomyces xiaopingdaonensis. The sequence continues at coordinate 15,282 of NZ_AJTQ01000149.1, forward strand.
TGCCCGCAGCTTGGCCTAGACCTATAGGGGTGTCAACGGTGTATAAAGCTCGCTGTCGCTTCCGTTATCGGAACGACACCTGAGCTGGGACGCCTCGCGGGTTCTGGCCCGTGCCACCATGTGAGCCGCTATGAACACGGAGGAGCCGGTGACGGCAGCGCGACGCAAGACCCAGGGGCGTGCAGCGAGTTCGGAGGAACCGGACACGGCAGGCCGGTCCCCGAGCACCCCTGCCGACGCCTCCTCCGAGCGGGCCCCCGGCGGCCGCACCGCGCGCGTGCCGAAGTACTACCGACTCAAGCGTCACCTGCTGGAGATGACGGAGACGATGCCGCCCGGCACCCCCGTCCCGCCCGAACGCGCCCTCGCCACCGAGTTCGACACCTCGCGGACGACGGTGCGCCAGGCGCTCCAGGAGCTGGTCGTCGAGGGAAGACTCGAACGCATCCAGGGGAAGGGCACCTTCGTCGCGAAGCCGAAGGTCTCCCAGGCGCTCCAACTCACCTCGTACACCGAGGACATGCGTGCGCAGGGCCTCGAACCCACCTCGCAGCTCCTCGACCTCGGGTACGTCACCGCCGACGACCGCCTCGCCTGCCTCCTCGACGTCCCGGCCGGCGGCCGCGTCCTGCGGATCGAGCGGCTGCGGCTCGCCAGCGGGGAGCCGATGGCGATCGAGACGACCC
>NZ_AJTQ01000150.1 GCF_000262345.1 Streptomyces xiaopingdaonensis
CGCAGAAGCGGTTCCCCGCGCTCCGGCGCAGCCTGGTGAAGTACACCTCTCTCTATACGGCGTTGGCCGAGGTCTACGGCGTCCACCTCGCCGAGGCCGCCGAGACGATCGAGACCTCGCTCGCGACGCCGCGCGAGGCGTCGCTCCTCGGCACCGATGTCGGGCTGCCGATGCTGATGCTCTCGCGGCACTCCAGGGACACCTCGGGCGAGCCCGTCGAGTGGGTCCGCTCGGTCTACCGGGGCGACCGCTACAAGTTCACGGCGATGCTGCAACGGCCGCCGGGGGAAGCGCACTTCGGCGTCCGCGGCCCCGAACCGGGCGCGCACGCCTGAACGGTGCCGCGCCGGCGCAGCGAACACCCTGCCGACCGGCGGAAGTTCCCTGCGCCACGGTATAGCGTCGATCTTCGCGCTGTTCTACGGTCCTTGCCGGACAAGCCGATCCACCGACCCGCGAGGCCGGCAGCGACAGGGGGCGCCCGCCCGCCGGCCGCGGCCCCGACGGGCGGTGCCGCGCCGACGGGAGGACGACCGGGTGCGCTCTGTAAGACCACGTTCCGTCATCATATGGACGGCCGTAGCGCTCGTGGGCGCCGTCGGCTGGGCCATGCTCGCGCTCGCCCGCGGCGAGGAGGTGTCGGCGGTCTGGATGGTGGCCGCCGCGCTCGGCTCGTACGCCATCGGATACCGCTTCTACTCGCGCTTCATCGCCAAAAAGGTGCTGAAGGTCGACAAGAACAGGGCGACGCCCGCCGAACGCCTCGACAACGGCGTCGACTTCCACCCCACCGACCGCAGGGTGCTCGTCGGCCACCACTTCGCGGCGATCGCCGGTGCGGGACCGCTCGTCGGGCCCGTGCTCGCGGCGCAGATGGGATACCTGCCGGGGACGATCTGGATCGTCGCCGGTGTGATCCTCGCCGGGGCGGTCCAGGACATGGTGACGCTCTTCTTCTCGATGCGCCGCGACGGCAAGTCGCTCGGGCAGATGGCGCGCGAGGAGATCGGCCCCGTCGGGGGTGCGGCGGCGCTCGTCGCGGTCCTCGCGATCATGATCATCCTGCTGGCGGTGCTGGCGCTCGTCGTCGTCGAAGCGCTCGCGGAGTCGCCCTGGGGCACCTTCTCCATCGGGATGACGATCCCGATCGCGCTCTTCATGGGGTTCTACCTGCGAGTGCTGCGACCGGGGCGGGTCACCGAGGTGTCGCTGATCGGGATCGCGCTGCTGCTGCTCGCGCTCGTCGCGGGCCGGTGGGTCGCCGAGTCCTCGTGGGCCGACACCTTCACCCTCTCCCCCGGCACGCTCGTCATCTGGATTCTCGTCTACAGCGTGATCGCCTCGGTGCTGCCGGTGTGGATGCTGCTGGCACCGCGCGACTACCTCTCGACGTTCATGAAAGTCGGGACGATCGGCCTCCTCGCCGTCGGTGTCCTGGTGACGCTGCCGACGTTGAAGATGGAGGGCATCACCGACTTCGCCTCCGTCGGCGACGGGCCCGTCTTCGCCGGTTCGCTCTTCCCCTTCGTCTTCATCACGATCGCGTGCGGCGCCCTCTCCGGGTTCCACGCGCTGATCTCCTCCGGCACCACCCCGAAGATGGTGCAGAAGGAGACGCAGATCCGGATGATCGGCTACGGGTCGATGCTGATGGAGTCCTTCGTCGCGATCATGGCGATGGTCGCGGCCTGCATCATCGACCCCGGCCTCTACTTCTCGATGAACGCGCCGGCGGGCGTGATCGGCGACAACGTACAGGCCGCGTCCGAGGCGGTGGCGAACTTCGGCTACTCGATCTCGCCCGAGGAGCTCGCCGCCGCGGCGAAGGCCGTCGAGGAGAACTCGCTGCTCTCGCGGACGGGCGGCGCCCCGACGCTGGCGATCGGCGTCTCGGAGATCTTCTCGCAGGTGTTCGGCGGCGCGGGGATGAAGGCGTTCTGGTACCACTTCGCCATCATGTTCGAGGCGCTCTTCATCCTCACCGCGCTCGACGCGGGCACCAGGGTGGGGCGCTTCATGCTTCAGGACATGCTCGGCAACGTCATCAAGCCCTTCCGCAGGGTGAGTTGGCTGCCGGGTATCTGGATCTGCTCCGCCGCGATCGTCGCCGTCTGGGGCTACTTCCTCTGGGTCGGCGTCCATGAGCCGCTCGGCGGGATCAACCAGCTCTTCCCGCTCTTCGGCATCGCCAACCAGCTGCTCGCCGCCGTCGCGCTCGCCGTCTGCACGACGCTGCTGATCAAGTCGGGGCGGCTCAAGTGGGCCTGGGTCACGGGGGTTCCGCTCGCCTGGGACACCGTGGTCACGCTCACCGCGAGCTGGCAGAAGGTCTTCTCCAGCGACCCGGCGGTCGGCTTCTTCCAGCAGCGCGCCGACTACCAGGCGGCGATCGAGCGGGGAGAGGTCCTCGCGCCCGCGAAGTCGATGGACGACATGCACACCGTCGTCACCAACTCCACGGTCACCGGCACCCTCGCAGCCCTCTTCGCCGTACTGGTGATCCTCGTCCTCGCCGACTGCACCCGCGTCTGCATCAAGGCGGTCCGCAACCCGGCGGGTACGACGCTCCACGAGGCGCCCTACGAGGAGTCGAAGCTGGTGGCCCCCGCCGGACTCATCGCGACGAAGGAGGAGAAGGAGGAGCTCGCCGCCGTCGGCACCGGCTCGCCGGAGGGAAGCGAGAAGAGCGGGGAGAGCGGATGAGCACGCTGCGACGGGCCGCGCGCTGGGTGCGCTGGTACACGCGCGAGTTCACCGACGAGTCCGCCTACGAGCGGTACGTCGCGCACCTGCGCAGCCACGATCCGCACGCCGCCGTCCCCTCGCGCCGGGAGTTCGAGCGGAAGCGCACCGACGCACGGGAGGCAGACCCCACGGAAGGCTTCCGCTGCTGCTGACGTCGGTTTGCAGAAGCACCGAGGGGCCGCCGTGCGCGGCGGCCCCTCGGACACCGCGTCACACACCCGCCGGTGTACGGCAAAAGCCCTGGAGACGACGTTGCCGTACACCGACGTCCGCTATACGGACGGCAGGTGACGGGTTTCCAACCCTCCTCTAAATTACGTGCGTTCTGCACGCGCGTTACGAGAGGGAACGGAGCCCCCATGCCAGTACCACCCGAAGAGCCCGGGGGCGGACAACCGGTCGTCACCCCCTCCAGGGTCGTGGCCGGACTCTGCCTCCTGGCGCCGTTCGTCGGCATCCTGTGGGTGGGGCTCTACGCACGCGTCGAACCGACGCTCGCCGGGGTGCCGTTCTTCTACTGGTACCAGATGGCCTGGGTGCTGCTCTCGGCCGCGCTCACCGCCGTCGCGTACAGGCTCGTGCGTCGCGAGGAGGCCGCACGCGCCGCGCGGCGCACGGCGGTTGCGGCGCAGGAGCGGGCCGGAGGTGCCGGAGCATGAGCGGCGACGTCAACGGGATCGCCCTCGCGGTCTTCGTCTTCTTCTTCCTCCTCGTCACCTGGATGGGGTTCCGTGCCGCGAAGTGGCGGCAGGCGGAGAACAGCAAGTCGCTCGACGAGTGGGGCCTCGGCGGGCGGAGCTTCGGCACCTGGATCACCTGGTTCCTGCTCGGCGGCGACCTCTACACCGCCTACACCTTCGTCGCCGTTCCCGCCGCCGTCTACGCGGCCGGGGCCTCCGGCTTCTTCGCGGTGCCGTACACGATCCTCGTCTACCCGCTGATCTTCACCTTCCTGCCGCGGCTCTGGTCCGTCTCGCACCGCCACGGGTACGTCACCACCTCGGACTTCGTCCGCGGACGGTTCGGCTCGCGGGGCCTGTCGCTGGCGGTCGCCGTCACCGGCATCCTGGCGACGATGCCGTACATCGCGCTCCAACTCGTCGGCATCCAGGCGGTGCTGGACGTGATGGGCGTCGGCGGGAGCGAGTCGACGCACTGGTTCGTCAAGGACCTGCCGATCCTCCTCGCCTTCGCGGTACTCGCCGCCTACACCTACTCCTCGGGGCTGCGCGCGCCCGCACTGATCGCTTTCGTCAAGGACGGGCTGATCTACCTCGTCATCGCGGTGGCGATCATCTACATACCGATGCGGCTCGGCGGCTTCGGGGAGATCTTCAGCAAGGCCGGCGAGGCGCTCTCCCGGACCGATCCGGCGACGGGCGGGCCCCGGGGCGAGCTGGCGAGCGGGCCCGGCGCGCAGTGGGCGTACGCGACGCTGGCGATCGGCTCCGCGCTCGCGCTCTTCATGTACCCGCACTCGATCACCGCGACGCTCTCCGGCAAGAACCGCAACGTGATCCGCCGCAACACCACGATCCTGCCGCTCTACTCGCTGATGCTGGGCTTCCTCGCGCTGCTCGGCTTCATGGCGATCGCCGCCGGAATCGAGGTCGAGAACGGGCAGTTGGCGATCCCCCAGCTCTTCGACGCGATGTTCCCCGACTGGTTCACGGGCGTCGCCTTCGCCGCGATCGGCATCGGCGCGCTCGTCCCCGCCGCCATCATGTCGATCGCCGCGGCGAACCTCTTCACCCGGAACATCTACCGGGACTTCCTCCGGCCGCACGCGACGCCCGAGCAGGAGACGAAGGTCTCCAAGCTGGCCTCGCTGCTGGTCAAGGTCGGCGCGCTGGTCTTCGTCCTCGGCATGGACAAGACGGTGGCGATCAACTTCCAACTGCTGGGCGGCATCTGGATTCTCCAGACCTTCCCCGCGCTCGTCGGCGGGCTCTTCACCCGCTGGTTCCACCGGTGGGCGCTGATCGCGGGCTGGGCCGTCGGCATGGTCTACGGCACGCTCGCCGCGTACGGCGTAGCCAGCCCGACGCAGGCGCACTTCGGCGGGAGCAACGCGGAGATCCCGCTGATCGGTGAGATCGGGTACATCGGCACCACCGCGTTCGCCCTCAACGTGCTGGTCACCGTCGTCGCCACGGTCGTCCTGCGTGCCGTCAAGGCGCCCGACGGCGTCGACGAGACCCGTCCGGACGACTACACGGCGGACGCGGGCGAACCGCCGAACGCCCCTGTCGCACCGGCGGTTTCGCACCGTGAGGAGCGCGCGCCCACGGCGTGATCCGGCCGCCGATCCGCACGGAAAGGGCGCGCCCGTCAGTGGGGCGCCCCATCATGGACTCCATGGACATCACCGTGCGGACGGCCGGGCACGCCGAGCTGACGGCCGTCGGCGAACTCACCGCCGCCGCCTACCGCGAGGACGGCCTCCTCGACGCCGGGGACCCGTACCTCGACACCCTCGCCGACGCCGCGCGGCGTGCCGCCGGGGCGGAGCTGCTCGTCGCCTCCGAGCCGCAGGGGCCGCCGCTCGGCACCGTCACCTTCGCCGTCGCGGGCGGCGCCTTCGCCGAGGTCGCGCAGCCCGGCGAGGCGGAGTTCAGGATGCTGGCGGTGGCGGCCGAGGCACGCGGACGGGGCGTGGGCGAGGCCCTCGTACGGGCCTGCGTGGAGCGCGCGCGGCTCCTCGGCCTCCGTCGCGTGGTGCTCTCCACCCAGCCCACGATGCGCACGGCCCACCGGCTCTACGAGCGCCTCGGCTTCGCCAGGGACCCCGCGCTCGACTGGCGTCCCGTACCCGAAGTGCCGCTGTGGGGCTTCGCTTTGCCCCTCCCGCGCCCGGAGATCCGGCACAACATCTAGCAGGGCTCAGCAAGACCCTCCACCACATGTATGCTCGTCCCCGCTGCCGCCGCAGGGGAACCCGGTGCAAGTCCGGGACTGTCCCGCAACGGTGAGCGTGCCGCGTGCCGCCCAGGCACCGCGCGCGCAAGTCCGGTCACCTGCCGGCAGTTTCGATGACGCACCGGGCCTCGGGGATTGGGCCGGCGGACGCTTGCGGTGGCACCCGTGCGCGTGGCGACCTCCGAGGCCCACGAGCCAAGGAGAGCCACTCCATGACGACGACGGCCGGAACCGAACCCGCGCTGGCCGCTCCGCGTCCACCCGCGCCGCGCGAGGACGCGGCCGAGGACACCGCCGGCACGGAGCTGCTGCGCACCCTCACCACCCTCACCCTCGACCTCCCCGCCACGGACCCCGGCCGCGTCGCCGCCGCCGCGCTCCGCAGCCGCGGCCCCCGAGCCGACGCCGCCGAGCTCCGCGGCCTGGCGACCGACGCGGCGGCGGGGCTCATCGCCGAGGACCCCGCGTACTCCCGGCTCGCGGCCCGCCTGCTGAGCCGTACGATCCGCGAGGAGAGCGCGGCGCAGGGGGCGGTCTCCTTCTCCGCCTCGGTCGCCGTCGGCCTGCGCGAGGGCCTCGTCTCCCCGCGCACCGCCGAGTTCACGGCCCGGCACGCCGAGCGGCTCGACGCGCTCGTCGACGACGCCGTCGCCGAGGGCGCCGACGACCGGTTCGAGTACTTCGGGCTCCGCACCCTCCACGCCCGCTACCTGCTGCGCCACCCCCGCACCCGCCGAGTCGTCGAGCAGCCGCAGCACTTCCTCCTCCGCGTCGCCTGCGGCCTCGCGGACGAGAGCCTCCAGGACCCGGCAGCCGACGTCGCCGAGGTGTACGCGCTGATGAGCCGCCTCGCCTACCTGCCCTCCTCGCCCACCCTCTTCAACTCCGGCACGAGGCACCCGCAGATGTCCTCGTGCTATCTCCTCGACTCCCCCAAGGACGAGCTCGACTCGCTCTACGAGCGCTACCACCAGGTCGCACGGCTCTCGAAGTACGCCGGCGGCATCGGACTCCCCTTCTCCCGCGTCCGCGCCCGAGGTTCGCTCATCCGGGGAACCAACGGCCGCTCGGCGGGCATCGTCCCGTTCCTGCGCACGCTCGACGCCTCGGTCGCCGCGGTGAACCAGGGCGGCCGCCGCAAGGGCGCCGCCTGCGTCTACCTGGAGACGTGGCACGCCGACATCGAGGAGTTCCTCGAACTGCGCGACAACACGGGCGAGGACGCCCGCCGCACCCACAACCTCAACCTCGCCAACTGGGTCCCCGACGAGTTCATGCGCCGCGTCGAGGCCGACGCCGACTGGTCGCTCTTCTCGCCCGCCGACGTACCGGAGTTGACCGACCTGTGGGGCGAGGAGTTCGACGCCGCCTACCGCCGCGCCGAGGCCGAGGGACGGCAGGTGCGCACCGTCCCGGCGCGCGGCCTCTACGCCCGGATGATGCGCACCCTCGCACAGACCGGCAACGGCTGGATGGCGTTCAAGGACACCGCAAACCGCACCGCCAACCAGACGGCCCTGCCCGGCAACGTCGTCCACTCCTCCAACCTCTGCACGGAGATCCTCGAGGTCTCGGGCGACGACGAGACCGCCGTCTGCAACCTCGGCTCCGTCAACCTCGCGGCGCACCTCACGCCCGAAGGCGACATCGACTGGGAGCGCCTCGACGCCACCGTCCGCACCGCGGTCCGCTTCCTCGACCGCGTCGTCGACACCAACTACTACCCGACGACACAGGCGTCGGCCTCCAACTCCCGCTGGCGTCCCGTCGGTCTGGGCATGATGGGGCTCCAGGACGTCCTCTTCCGCAACCGGCTCCCCTTCGACTCCGCCGAGGCGCGGGAGCTCTCCACCCGCCTCGCCGAGCGGATCATGCTCGCCGCCTACGAGACGTCGGCCGAGCTCGCCGAGGCGCACGGCCCGCATCCCGCCTGGGAGGAGACCCGCACGGCGCGCGGCGTCCTCCACCCCGACCACTACCCGGAGCACGCCGACTCCTCGGCATGGCCCGGGCGTTGGCAGGCGCTGCGGGACCGCGTCGCCCGCACCGGCATGCGGAACTCGCTCCTCCTCGCCGTCGCGCCCACGGCGACGATCGCCGCTATCGCCGGCGTCTACGAGTGCATCGAGCCGCAGGTGAGCAACCTCTTCAAGCGCGAGACGCTCAGCGGCGAGTTCCTCCAGGTCAACACGTACCTCGTCGAAGAGCTGAAGCGGCGCGGGCTCTGGGACGCGCACACACGCGAGGCGCTGCGCTCCTCCGGCGGCTCCGTCCAGGAGTTGGAGGGCCTCCCCGAGGACCTCCGCACCCTGTTCCGCACGGCCTGGGAGCTGCCGCAGCGCGCCCTCATCGACATGGCGGCGGCCCGCACCCCGTACCTCGACCAGGGCCACTCACTCAACCTCTTCATGGCCTCGCCGACGATCGGCAAGCTCAGCTCGATGTACGCGTACGCCTGGAAGCGCGGCATCAAGACCACCTACTACCTGCGCTCGCGCCCCGCCACCCGGATCGCCCGTGCCGCGGCGGGCGCGACGGCGGAGACCGCCGCCACCGGCCGACAGACCGCCGAAACCTGCTCTCTCGAGAACCCCGAGACCTGCGAGGCATGCCAGTGACCACCACCGCCGACCACGCCACGACCGACGCCCGCGAGGAGACCGGCCGACGCAGCCTGCTCGACCCGGGCTTCGAACTCACCCTGCGCCCCATGCGCTACCCGCACTTCTACGAGCGCTACCGCGACGCCATCAAGAACACCTGGACCGTCGAGGAGGTCGACCTCCACTCCGACCTCGAGGACCTCGCCCGACTCTCCCCCGGCGAACAGCACTTGATCAGCAGGCTCGTCGCGTTCTTCGCCACCGGCGACTCGATCGTCGCCAACAACCTCGTGCTCTCGCTCTACAAGCACATCAACTCGCCGGAGGCCCGCCTCTACCTCTCACGGCAGCTCTTCGAGGAAGCCGTCCACGTCCAGTTCTATCTGACGCTGCTCGACACCTATCTCCCCGACCACGACGAGCGCGTCCGCGCCTTCGCCGCCGTGGAGAACATCCCGTCGATCCGCGCGAAGGCGCAGTTCTGCTTCCGGTGGATGGCCGCGCTCGAAGGCGAGGAGGGCAGCGGGTCCCGGCCGGTCGAACGGCTGGAGAGCCGCGAGGACCGCCGGCGCTTCCTGCTCAACCTCATCTGCTTCGCCGCCTGCATCGAGGGGCTCTTCTTCTACGGCGCCTTCGCGTACGTCTACTGGTTCCGCTCCCGCGGGCTGCTCCACGGCCTCGCCACCGGCACCAACTGGGTCTTCAGGGACGAGTCGATGCACATGTCCTTCGCGTTCGACGTCGTCGACACCGTCCGCGAGGAGGAACCCGAACTCTTCGACGAGGAGCTGGAGAAGGAGGTGGTGCTGATGCTCGACGACGCGGTCGCCGCCGAGCTCCAGTTCGCCGAGGACCTCTGCGGGGACGGACTGCCCGGCATGAACACCGAGTCGATGCGCGCCTACCTCGAGGCCGTCGCCGACCAGCGGCTCGCGCGGCTCGGCTTCGCCACGCGGTACGGGGCGCAGAACCCGTTCTCCTTCATGGAGCTGCAGAACGTCGACGAGCTCACCAACTTCTTCGAGCGCCGGGTCTCCGCCTACCAGGTCGCCGTCGAGGGCTCCGTCAGCCTGGACGACGACTTCTGAGCGCACGCGGTGCCGGCGCCCGGGCGGGGGCGCCGGCACCGCGTGTCAGGCGTTGGGGACCGTCTCGTAGCGCGGCGTCGACTCGTTCATCTGCCGCAGGACGTCCTTGCGTTCACGCTTGGAGAGGCGGTCGATGTAGAGGTAGCCGTAGAGGTGGTCGGTCTCGTGCTGGAGGCAGCGGGCGAAGTAGCCGGTGCCGCGGACGGCGATCGGCTTCCCCTCCGCGTCCTGGCCGCGGACCACCGCGTAGTCGGGACGGGCCAGCTCCATCGAGGCGCCGGGGACGGAGAGGCAGCCCTCGCCCGAGTCGTCGAGGTTCCGCCGGGCGGCGGGGAGTTCGTCGAGCACGGGGTTGCAGACGACGCCGACATGGCGCACGCCCTCGTCGTCCTGGCAGTCGTAGACGAAGACCTTCAGGTCGACGCCGACCTGGTTCGCCGCGAGCCCGACGCCCTCGGCGGCACGCTGGCTGGCGAACATGTCGTCGACGAGCGACGCGAGTTCACCGCCGAACTCCGTGACGTCCTTGCACTCGCGGTGGAGGACGGGGTTACCGACGACGGTGATCGGCCGGGCGGTCCCCCGCTCGCGATGAGCGGACTCGCGCTTCCCCGCGTCCTTGGTGTCGTCGACGAACTCCGTTCCGCCTTCCACGGAGACGGAACCGGACCTCGTACCCTGCTGCTGCGCCATGCCGCCGTAAGCCTTCCTCACACAGATCTGTCGCCGTACAGGGTACGGGGCGGCACGCGAAGGCTCAGCAGACCTCTTCCAGATCGCGCCACTCGCGGGTGTCCGGGCTGTCCGCGACCCAGCCGTCGAGGAGTCCGCGCACGAGCCCGGGCGGAGCCGCGAGGCCGCACTCGCGCTCGGGCACCCACATCTCTCCGGGGCCGCCCGGCGTCATGTGGCCGAGGGGCCCCGGGTGGCCCGGCGAGCTGTGGTCGTGCGGGTCGGCCTGGGGAGCGCCGTCGCCCTCGTCGGCGGGCATCGCGCTCTCCGAGCACGAGCGGCAGAGGAGGCGGACCGACGAGGACCAGTCCTCGGCCGCGAACCCGGCCTCGGCGGCGAGCCGCTCCAGCGCGTCCCGGTCGGCCTCGGAGGCGGCCTCCAGCATCACGACCCAGGTGGGCACGGGCGAGGGGGCCCAGAGTTCGATCTCGTCGAAGACCGGATAGCGCGGGCCCGCCGACGTGGTGCGCTCGCCGTGCGGCACCCCGTCGTGGAGGACGACCTCACCCCAGCGCCGGCCCGACGAGGGCAGCGGGACGCTCTGCACCTCGACGCGCGCCGGGTCGATCCGCCGGCCCCAGACGACCTCCGCCTCGCCCTCGGGCGAGAGGCGCACGGCGGCGCTGCCCAACTGCATGTCCCGCGGCTCGACGGCCGCGCCGCTGCCGTGCGTCTCACCGGGAACGCGCAGCCCGTACGCCTGCCATGCGCGCCTTGCGAGGGGCCAGTCCTGGAGCGCGGTCGCCGCGATGCCGACGTTCCACCAGTCGGGGGCGCCCTCCTCGCGCTCCAGGAGCGCGACGGCGCGGAGCCCGGCGGAGCGCGCCTGCTCCCAGTCGTGCCGGAACTTGTGCAGCAGGGCGAGGTTGAACCAGGACTCGGAGAGCCACGGTTCGAGATCGGCCGCACGGGAGAGCAGGGCGCCGGCGTCCTCGTAGCGCCCGTCCCCGATGAGCGTGAACGCGCGGTCGGTGGCCTGCCGCCACGAGGCGGAGGGCCGATGCCGCACCTTGCCGAAGATCCTCACAGTGTCCCGCCTGATTCCCGCCTGTCGCTTGGCTGCTGGGCTGTCTGCGCCGCACTTCGCGGTCTGCGTCCTCGCCGTCACCGCCCGCGTGGACGGCCGTGCGCGGTACGCGGGTTTCCCGTTTCGCATCCAACCATGCCCGCCCGGGTGCGCGCGCACTACTCGAGCGTCGGGCGGCCTGCTCGGGAGTGCGTCCGGCGCCTCGGCCGAAGCGCCGCCAGTGAGTGCCTACCCGCCATCCGGCCGGGAATCTCAAGGGAGTTGGGGTTCTTCTCGTGAACCTTCGGTGAGTGTCGTCACCCCAGGTAGCCGCGGACGGGCGGTACGCGTCCACTCCGCCGTACGTATCCGTCCGGCGGCGCAGGCAGCGGGCGTGCGCGCCGCGCAGGGGCAGGTACGCAGCGTGTGCGTGCGGCTGTGCGAAGACGGCTCGCAGGCTCGGGCGCCGGGCCCCAAGCGCCGCGCGGGAACGGCCGGTTCGGGCCGTGGGGAACGGGTGGACGGACAACGCGCGCGGCGCACGGCAGCGTCAACGCGCTGCCCCACAAGGGGGCTTGACAGTGCAGGGCGGCGGGCCGCAACGAAGCGCGCCCGAACGAGCCGCACCGCAGGGGAGTTTGGAGGCGACCGGCCGAGCCGCCGCCGCGCACAAGGGCGTTCACCGCCCAGGGCTCACTCGGCGAGCCGGCCGGCCTTCGGGCTCTCGGACGTGTCCTTCTCCGCGGCACCCTCCCCGGACGCCGGAGCGGCACCCTCTCCGGAAGCCTGGGTGTCCGGGCAGCGCTCCGCCGAGCCGGACTGCTGCCCGGAACGGATCACCTCGATCCGGCCCATCACCTTGGCGCGGAGGTCGGCGGGGACCTCGTCGTGGCCGCAGCAGCGGCGGACGAGCTTCTTGACCTCCTGCTCCAGGCCGTACTTCTCGAAGCAGGGCGAGCACTCGTCGAAGTGTTCCCGGAACTTGGCGCGGTCCCGGTCGGGCATCTCCTGATCCAGGTACTCGTAGAGGTGGTCGAGCACCTCCGAGCACTCCGTCTCATGCGGCTCTCCGCAACTCATGAGCCTGAGCCTTTCCCCTCGCGCGACCCGTCGGACACGGCACCCGCCGGTACGAGCCCGCGCTCGCGCGCGTAGTCCTCCAGCATGCCGCGCAGCTGACGACGACCGCGGTGAAGCCGGGACATCACCGTCCCGATGGGTGTCCCCATGATGTCCGCGATCTCCTTGTACGCAAAGCCCTCGACGTCGGCGAGGTAGACCGCGATCCGGAACTCCTCGGGGATCTCCTGGAGCGCGCGCTTCACGTCCGAGTCGGGGAGGTGGTCGAGCGCCTGCGCCTCGGCGGAGCGCAGCCCCGTCGACATGTGCGACTCGGCGCGCGCGAGCTGCCAGTCCTCGATCTCCTCGGCGGCACTCCGCTGGGGTTCGCGCTGCTTCTTGCGGTAGTTGTTGATGAAGGTGTTGGTGAGAATCCGGTACAGCCAGGCCTTGAGGTTGGTGCCCCGCCGGAACTGGTGGAAGGACGCGTACGCCTTCGCGTACGTCTCCTGCACCAGATCCTCCGCGTCGGCCGGGTTCCGCGTCATCCGCAGGGCCGCCGAATACATCTGGTCCAGGAAGGCGAGCGCATCACGCTCGAAACGAGCGCTCCGCTCCTCCTCCGTCTCCTGCTCTGCGTCTGAGCCGTCCTCGGTGCGCGCGACCGGACCCACCTCCTTCTCCGGAACTGCGGCGAACCCGATCGCAGGCCCGCCCGAATCGGAGAATAGACGACGATCCGCGGTGCCCGCCGCTCGAACCTTCGAGTCACCGGACAGCGCCAGCGTTGCCCAGTCCAGGTCAGCGGCCTGAGGACGCTCCGGGCAAGCGACAGAACCCATACGGGCGGCTCCTTCTCGTGATACTGCTGCTCGACAGGGTGTGCGCGGACGGTCACGCATAGGCCCTCTCACGGCACCTACACCCCGCACAACAGCAGGGCCGCACGGTGCATTCCCGCGGCCGCGGGGCGCGTTGGGACCTCGGCACCTCCGCACCCCCCGCCTCCCCGAGCAGCACGGGCGCACACGTGAGGGCTCAACTCCCCAGGCGTTCCGCCCATCCCGCCACCGCGTCGGTGAGCACCGCCAGCGCCTCCTCCTGCGTCGTCCCTGCGCGCTTCGGCACGGCGAACCCGTGGTCGCCACCGGGCACCCCGACGAGTTCCCATCCTTCGGGGAGCCGCGGGAACTCCTCGGGCCTCCCGAACGGATCGCGCTCCCCCTGCACCACGAGCACCGGCACCCCCGCGCCCAGCAGCTCGTCCGCGCGGGACTTCGCCGGCTTCCCCGGCGGATGGAGCGGGAACGAGAGCGCCACCACCGCCTCGGCACCGAGCTCCCCCGCCGTACGGCAGGCGACCCGCGCCCCCGCGCTGCGCCCACCGGCAACCACCGGGACCCCGGCCGCGAGGAGCGCCGGCCACACCTCGCGCCAGCCGGCGTCGAGCGTCTTCGGAGCGGGAGCGACCTTCTTGCCCGCCACCCGCCACGGCTGCTCGACGAGCGCCACCGTCACGCCGGCATGCGGAAGCGCGCCGGCGAGCGCCGCGAGGTCGCGCGCCTCGATGCCGCCGCCGGCTCCGTGGCCGAGGGCGAGGACGGTCCGCGGGTCCTCGGCGGGGTGCCAGGTGACGCGGGCCGTACCCGCCGAGGTCTCGATCGTCTCTGTGTCCATGATCCGCATCCTGCCGTGCCGGGGACGGGCAAGTGGCGGCGGCCGGCCGGGGGTTCAGGTCAGAACAGGGTGCCCTCGGGCTGCGGCTGCTCGGCGCCGCCCGCCGCCTCGGCCTCCGTCACGAGATCGGGTCCGTTGTTGCGCGCGTTGCTGACCCGCATCGAGACGGGGTACGCACGCATCCTTCCCTCAGGCGGCGGCGCGAGGAGACCGCGGAGCGACTCCTCCTCGGTGTGCGCGGGGTCGAGCCAGGCGTCCCAGCGGTCGGCGGGGAGCGCGAGCGGCATCCGCGGATGGATGTCGGCGAGCGACCGCGGCCCCGCACCGCCGTCGGCGCCCGCGAACGGCGCGGTCTCGGCCGCCGTGGTGAGCACGGCGGACGTCACCCGCCAGGCCTGCGGATGATCGGGCGGGAGCGTCGGGTCGCGCCAGAACTCGTAGAGGCCGGCCATCGCCAGCACGGAACCGTCGGCAGGCGTGACGAAGTACGGCTGCTTCTTCGCCCGCTTCCCGCCCTTCGGCGCCTCCTCGCCCTCGGACGCCGGGCGCTGTTCCCACTCGTAGTAGCCGTCGGCCGGCAGGAGGCACCGCCGTGCGGTGAAGGCGCGGCGGTAGGCGGGCTTCTCGTGGACCGTCTCGGCCCGGGCGTTGATCATTTTCACACCGAGGTCGGGGGACTTCGCCCAGCTCGGCACGAGCCCCCACGTCAAGGTCCGCAACTGCCGCACGGGCCGCCCCGAACCGTCCGCCTCCTCCCCCTTGAGCGCACGCTCGAGCACCGCGTGGACGGGCTTCGTCGGCGCGACGTTCCAATCCGGTGCCAGCGTCTCGCTCGGCTCCCACCGCTCCACGTCGAAGAGCCCGACGAGGTCCTCCGGCGCCCTACTGGCTGCGTACCTTCCGCACATGGGTGCCAGACTGCCACGGTGCCCCCGCACGTCGAAGCGGTTCCCCACCTCCGGCGGCGCAGGGCTCGGCAACGCAAGCGGGACCTGAGGGTCCGGGGAGGGACAGCATGGACAATGCGAGCATCACCGATGTATGGGACCGGGTCGTCGGCGGACAGCCCGACCCCGACCAGTGGCTCGTCCTCGCGATGGCCGCCGTCGCACTGCTCGCCGTGGTGCCGCCGCGGATCTGGCCCATAGCCCGGAACGCGGTGACCATCGCCCACGAGGGCGGCCACGGACTCGTCGCGCTCCTCTCCGGCCGACGGCTCGACGGCATCCGCCTCCACTCCGACACCTCGGGGCTCACCGTCTCCCGCGGCCGACCGACAGGCGCCGGGATGGTCCTCACCGCGGCGGCCGGCTACACGGCACCCTCCCTCCTGGGGCTCGGCGGCGCCGCGCTCCTCGGCAGCGGTCACATCACGGCGCTGCTGTGGGGAGCCACCGCGCTGCTCGTCGCCATGCTCGTCATGATCAGGAACGCCTACGGGGTGCTCACCGTCCTCGTCGCGGGCGCGGCCTTCCTCCTCGTCTCCTGGCTCGCCGACTCCGATGTACAGGCCGGATTCGCGTACGCCGTCGTCTGGTTCCTTCTTTTCGGCGGTCTCCGCCCGGTCTTCGAGCTCCAGTCCAAGCGTCGCCACGGTCAGGCCCCCGACTCCGACGCCGACCAACTGGCGCGCCTCACACGGGTTCCGGCCGCGGTGTGGGTCTTCCTCTTCTTCGCCGTCGCCGTCTGCTGCCTGCTCGGCGGCGCCCAGTGGCTCGTCGACTGGCGCGGCTGGGAGCTCTTCCAGAGCTGAGCGCCCGCACCGACCTGCACAGGCGGACGGCGCAGCCGGGCGAGCGCCCGGTCCGAGCCACTACAGTGACGTACATGGCCGACCACACCCGCCCTCCGGAGAACGCCGCCGACACCCTGTGGCCCGCGCCCCTCGCGCGCGGCCCCGTCGAGGCAACCGTCACCGTGCCCGGATCGAAGTCGGTCACCAACCGCGGACTCGTCCTCGCCGCGCTCGCCTCCGAACCGGGCTGGCTGCGCCGGCCGCTGCGCTCCCGGGACACCCTGCTGATGGTCGCGGCGCTCCGGGCGCTCGGCGTCGAGATCGAGGAGACGGTTTCCTCCAACTCGGCGGCCACGCCCGGCTCCCCCGGTCCACGCGCCGCGGGCGAGGCGTGGCGGATCATCCCCACCGCGCTCCAGGGCCCCGCCACCGTCGACGTCGGCAACGCCGGCACGGTGATGCGCTTCCTCCCCCCGCTCGCCGCGCTCGCCGAGGGCGACGTCCGCTTCGACGGCGACCCGCGCTCCTACGAACGCCCGCTCCACGGCGTCCTCGCCGGCCTCCGCGCACTCGGCGCCCGCATCGAGGACGGCGGCCGGAACGCGCTCCCCCTGACCGTCCACGGCAACGGCTCGCTCGACGGCGGCCGCGTCTCCATCGACGCCTCCTCCTCCAGCCAGTTCGTCAGCGCCCTGCTGCTCTCCGCACCGCGGTTCAACCAGGGCGTCGAGGTACGGCACACCGGCGAGGGCGGCGTGCCCTCGATGCCGCACATCCGGATGACGGTCGAGATGCTCCGCGCCGCCGGCGCCCAGGTCGACGCGCCGGAGGACGGCGGCGAGGCCGACGTCTGGCGCGTCACCTCGGGCGCCCTGCTCGGCCGCGACCTCACCGTCGAGCCCGACCTCTCCAACGCGCAGCCCTTCCTCGCCGCGGCTCTCGTCACCGGCGGCACCGTCACCGTCCCCGACTGGCCCCGGCACACCTCCCAGCCCGGCGACGTCCTGCGCGAGCTGCTCACCGAGATGGGCGCCGCCTGCCGGCTCGACGAGCGCGGCCTCACCGTCACGGGCGGCGGCCGCATCCACGGGATCGACGCCGACCTCAGCGAGGTCGGCGAACTCACGCCCGGCATCGCCGCGTTGGCGGCGCTCGCCGACGGCGAATCGGTGCTGCGCGGCGTCGGCCACCTCCGGCTCCACGAGACCGACCGCCTCGCCGCCCTCACCAAGGAGCTCGGCGCCCTCGGCTGCGACGTCTCGGAGACGGCCGACGGCCTCCGTATCCGCCCCCGCCCGCTCCACGCAGGCGTCTTCCACACCTACGACGACCACCGCCTCGCGACGGCCGGCGCGATCCTCGGCCTCGCCGTGGAGGGCGTCGAGGTGGAGAACATCGCCACCACGGGCAAGACCCTCCCCGACTTCCCCGCCCTGTGGGCCGGGATGCTCGGCAGCGAACCCTCCGAGGGCGCATAGGGCCCGCGATGCGCCGCTACAGCAAGCACACCGACGAGGACGACATCCGCGTCCGCCCCCACCGCAAAGGCACCCGCCCCCGCACCCACACCAGGCCCAAGCACGAGGACGCCGCCGAGGGCTTCGTCCTCACCGTCGACCGGGGCCGGATCACATGCCTCGTGCAGGACCGCACCGTCACCGCGATGAAGGCCCGCGAGCTGGGGCGCAAGAGCGTCGCCGTCGGCGACCGGGTCGCGGTGGTCGGGGACCTCAGCGGCGCCAAGGACACGCTCGCGCGGGTCGTCCGCGTCGAGGAGCGCACCTCGGTGCTGCGCCGCACCGCCGACGACAACGACCCCTACGAACGCGTCATCGTCGCCAACGCCGACCAGTTGGCGATCGTCACCGCGCTCGCAGAACCCGAGCCGCGCCCCCGGCTCGTCGACCGCTGCCTCGTCGCCGCGTTCGACGGAGGGCTCCAGGCGATGCTCGTGCTCACCAAGTCCGACCTCGCACCCGCCGAGCCGCTCCTCACGACATACGCGCCGCTCGGCCTGGAACACGTCGTCACCGGCCGCGAGGGGTACGAGGACGGCTCGGCGGCGGAAGAGCTGCGCGCGCTCTTCGAGGGGCGGACGACGGTCCTCGTCGGGCACAGCGGAGTCGGCAAGACAACGCTCGTCAATGCGCTCGTACCGGAGCGGCAGCGCACGACGGGTCACGTCAACGCCGTCACGGGACGCGGCAGGCACACCACCACCTCCGCCTTGGCGCTCCCGCTACCGGGCCCCGAGGGCGCGGGACCCGGCGCCGCGGGCTGGGTGATCGACACCCCTGGCGTGCGCTCCTTCGGCCTCCACCACGTCGACCCGGACCGCGTCATCCACGCCTTCCCCGACCTGGAACCCGGCACCGCCGGGTGCCCCCGCGCATGCAGCCACGACGAACCCGGCTGCGCCCTCGACCGCTGGGTCGCCGAAGGCCACGCAGACCCGGCCCGCCTGGCGTCGCTCCGCAGACTCCTCGCCACACGCGTACGGCGCGAAGGAGATTGACGGCGCAGCCACACCGGGGCTGTGCATAATCACACGGACGCAGTCGAAGCGTGCCCGACCGCACGGCGGACTCCGGGGGAACAACGGGAGGAAACCACATGGCATGGCTGCTGGTGATCGTCGCCGGACTACTGGAGACGGGCTTCGCGGTCTGCCTCAAGCTCTCGCACGGCTTCACCCGGCTGTGGCCGACCATCGCCTTCTGCGCCTTCGCCCTCGGCAGCTTCGGCCTCCTCACCCTCGCCCTCAAGCGCCTCGACGTCGGCCCCGCCTACGCGGTCTGGACGGGGATCGGCGCCGCCGGCACCGCGATCTACGGCATGTTCTTCCTCGGCGACGTCGTCTCCGCGCTCAAGCTCGTCTCGATCACGCTGGTGATCCTCGGCGTCATGGGGCTCCAACTCTCCGGCAGCGCCCACTGACGCTGCCTCACCCGGCGTCCGCGCGTTGACGGGCCGCGAGCGCGTGGACCGTTTCGCGCGTCGCCGGGTAGAGGGCGCGGTAGTGCGCGTAGAGCTCCTCGTAGCCCCGGGCGCGCTCCGGCTCCGGCTCCACCGTCTCCTCGACGGGGTTCCACCGCGCGATCTCTTCGGGCGCGGCGAGGCCGGTGGCGAGGGCCGCGAGGAAGGCGTCCCCGTAGGCGGCGCCGATGGTGTGCCGCGGCAACTGCTGCGGACGGCGCGTCACGTCGGAGACGATCCGCGTCCACAGCTCGCGCGCTCCCCCGCCGACGGCGACGAGCCGGCGCAGGTCGCCGCCGGCCTCCGCCATCGCCTCCAGGTTGTGCCGGACGCCGAAGGCCGTCCCCTCCAGCGCCGCCCGGTAGAGGTGGGCCCGACCGTGGCGGAGCGTCAGCCCTGCGACGACGCCGCGCGCGTCCGGGTCGAAGAGCGGGGTCCGCTCGCCCGCGAAGTACGGGAGCATCAGCAGACCGTCCGCACCGGGCGGCAACTCGGCCGCCTCGGAGGTGAGTTCCGCGTATCCGGCGCCCGTCAGGTCCCGGAGCCAGCCGGTGACGGCGCCCGAGGTGGCCATGCCGCCGGCGAGGCAGTACGTGCCGGGGAGCACGCCGGCCGTCGACCACAGCCGGCGGTCGGGCACCAGCTCGGCGACGGTGTTCACGAGGAACATCGTCGTGCCGTACATCAGCATCAGATCGCCCGTGCCCGTGGCGCCGACGGCGGCGGACTCCGCCCAGGCGTCGACGGTCCCCGCGGCCACGGGGGTACCGGCCGGCAGGCCCGTCGCCGCTGCCGCGTCCTCGCTCACCCTGCCCACGACGTCCGCGGGGTGGACGAGTTCGGGCCACCGGAGCCCCGGCGCGACCTCCTCGCACCAGTCGCCGATCCACGCGGAGACCCGGAGGTCGTAGAGCGGCGTCGACTGGCTCGCCGAGTGGTGGTCGAGGACGTAGGCGCCCGGACGGCCGCCGGACGCCGTCAGCCGGTGGACCAGCCACGAACTCGCCATGTACCAGCGGCGGGTGGCGGCGTACGTCTGCGGCTCACGCTCCCGCAGCCACTCCAGCTTCGGCCCGACCGACTGGCTCGTCAGTACCGAGCCGCACCGGCGCAGCACGCGCTCGCCGCCGAACCGCTCG
>NZ_AJTQ01000151.1 GCF_000262345.1 Streptomyces xiaopingdaonensis
GCTCGGTCTGCGCGGCGATCTGCTCCTGCGCCCTCGTGTCGACCCCGTAGAGGACGGCCGGCCGCAGCGGGGCGCCGCTCCCGTCCGTCGGCAGCACGCACGGCCCGATCCCGCTGACGCAGACCCCGGCGAGCCGCCCCTCCGCCTGCGGTCCCAACTCGGCGGCTATCGCCCGCAGATCGGCCCACCAGACCTCCTCCGCGTCGTGCTCGAACCAGCCCGGGTACGGCGTCGAGGTCGGGTGCTCCCGGACGGCGCTCGCGAGGAGCGCGCCGTCCGCCGCGTCGACGAGGACGCCCTTGGAGGACGACGTACCGATGTCGACGCCGAGGAGGAACTGCCTGCCTGTCACGTGAACTCCCACTCCTGCCGCGTGCCCGCCTTTGCGCCGTACTGTACGAAGGCCGCCGAGGGCATCCCGCACGGCGGTCCCGCCTGTGCGCGTGGCCGCCCGCCGCGCTCCGCACGGGTGACCGGTCGGCGGCGCGCGGGCGTAAGGCCGGTGCCCTGTGGTCCGGGGTCGCACCGCTGGGTACTGTGCGGGACATGCCGGACTACCACGATGATCTGCGTCTCGCCCACGTGCTCGCCGACGCCGCCGACGCCGCGACCATGGAGCGGTTCAAGGCTCTGGACCTCAAGGTCGAGACCAAACCGGACATGACGCCGGTGAGCGAGGCCGACAAGGCGGCCGAGGAGCTGATCCGCACCTCGCTCCGGCGCACCCGTCCCCGGGACGCGGTCCTCGGCGAGGAGTTCGGCACCGAAGGGCACGGCTCCCGGCAGTGGGTCATCGACCCGATCGACGGGACCAAGAACTACGTGCGCGGCGTGCCCGTCTGGGCCACGCTCATCGCGCTCACCGAGCGCGGCGAGGGCGGTGACCGGCCGGTCGTGGGCGTCGTTTCGGCGCCGGCGCTCAACAGACGGTGGTGGGCGGCGAAGGGCAGCGGTGCGTACGCGGGCCGCAGCCTCTCGAAGGCGAGCCGCCTCCAGGTCTCGCAGGTCTCCCGCGTCCGCGACGCCTCCTTCGCGTACTCCTCGCTCACCGGCTGGGAGGAGCGGGGCATGCTCGACGGATTCCTCGACCTCAACCGCGCCTGCTGGCGCACCCGCGCGTACGGCGACTTCTGGCCGTACATGCTCGTCGCCGAGGGCGCCGTCGACATGTGCGCCGAACCCGAGCTCTCGCTCTGGGACATGGCGGCGAACGCCGTCATCGTCGAGGAGGCGGGTGGCGCCTTCACCGGTCTCGACGGGCGCCCGGGGCCGCTCGGCAGCAACGCGGCGGCCTCCAACGGGCTGCTCCACAGCGAACTGCTCGGCTACCTGACGTCCTGAACCGGCCGCCCGCGCCCGCGGGTTGAGCAGGCGCCCCGCGACCCGTGCCGCGGGGCGCTCGTCGTGCGTGCGGTGCGGGGCCGTGCGACGGCGTGAGCCCCGCGTGCAGCCCCTTGTCGGGTCAACCCCCTCATGTGAACATGAGAATCCCCAAGATTGTGACCTTGTGAAAGGTTTCTCGTGGGCTCTCCACACCCTCCCAGGGAGGCACCCGTGCCCGACCTCGTCCGCGACGCCATGAGTTCGGTGGTTCTGACCATCGGCCCCGCGCACACCCTCCGCCAGTCCGCCCGACTGATGTCCGCACGCAACATCGGAGCCGCCGTGGTCCTCGATCCGGAGACCAGCGGCCTCGGCATCCTGACCGAACGGGACGTCCTCAACTCGCTGGGCGCCGGCGAGAATCCGAACGAGGAGCGAGCCGGGTCCCACACCACGAGGGACGTCGTCTTCGCCACGCCCGACTGGTCGCTCCAGCAGGCCGCCGAGGCGATGACGAGGGGCGGCTTCCGCCATCTCATCGTCCTGGAGGGCCGCGAGGCGATCGGCATCGTCTCGGTCCGCGACATCCTGCGCCGGTGGGCGTACAGCGAGAGCGCGGCAGCCGCCTGACGCACAGGGCGCCGTCAGACACAGCACCGGTGGGGCCGGACGCCGTCGGACGTCCGGCCCCACCGGATCGAAGTGCTCCGGGGACGGGCCCCGGAACCCTCGGCGAGCGTCAGCCGCGCAGGGCCTGGACCGCGGCCTCCAGACGCTTGCCGAAGTCCGCGTCGGCCTTGCGGAAGTTCTCGATGGCGCGCTGCGCGATGTCGTCGCGCGAGACGCCCGAGATGCCCCCGGCGAGGTTGTCGACGAGGCGCTGCTTCTCGTCCTCCGACATGAGCCGGTAGAGGTTCCCGGCCTGGACGAAGTCGTCGTCCTCGGCGTGCACAGCGGCGGGGTGGTCGCCCGTGGTACCGCTGACCCCGGAGTGGGCCCAGAGCGGCTGGTCGGTCTGGGCAGGGCCGCCGAAGCTGTTCGGCTCGTAGTTCTTGGTGCCCTCGTGGCGGCCGTCGTACATGACGCCGTCGCGGCCGTAGGTGCGCGCGGTGGTCGCCTTGGTCTCGTTGACGGGCAGCAGATCGGCGTTGATGCCGACGCGGTAGCGGTGCGCGTCGCCGTAGGCGAAGAGGCGCCCCTGGAGCATCTTGTCCGGGGACGGACCGATGCCGGGCACGAAGTGGTGCGGCGAGAAGATCGACTGCTCGACCTCGGCGAAGATGTTCTTCGGGTTGCGGTTGAGCTCGAGCTTGCCGATCTCGATCGGCGGGTAGTCCTCGTGCGGCCACACCTTCGTCAGGTCGAACGGGTTGAAGCGGTAGGTGGCCGCCTCGGCCGCCGGCATGATCTGCACCTGCACGGTCCAGGTCGGGTAGTCGCCGCGCTCGATCGACTCGCGCAGGTCGCGCTGGTGGCTGTCCGGGTCCTCGCCGGCGAGCTTGTCCGCCTCGGCCTGAGTCAGCGACTTGATGCCCTGGTCGGTCTTGAAGTGGTACTTCACCCAGAAGACCTCGCCCGCCGCGTTGACCCACTGGAAGGTGTGCGAGCCGTAGCCGTTCATGTGGCGGTAGCTCGCGGGGATGCCGCGGTCGCCGTGGAGCCAGGTCACCTGGTGCGTCGACTCCGGCGAAAGCCCCCAGAAGTCCCAGACGTTGTCCGCCTCCTGCGAGCCGGTGTACGGGTCGCGCTTCTGGGTGTGGATGAAGTCGGGGAACTTGATGGCGTCCTTGATGAAGAACACCGGGGTGTTGTTGCCGACGAGGTCGTAGTTGCCCTCTTCGGTGTAGAACTTCAGCGCGAACCCGCGGGGGTCGCGTACCGCGTCCGCCGCACCGAGGTTGCCGGCGACGGTGGAGAACCGGAGGAAGGTCTCGGTCTCCTTGCCGACCTCGGAGAGGAACTTGGCCTTCGTGTACTTGGTGACGTCGGCGGTCACCGTGAACTTGCCGTACGCACCCGCGCCGCGTGCGTGGACGATGCGCTCCGGGATGCGCTCGCGGTTGAAGTGCGCGAGCTTCTCCATCAGATGCTGGTCCTGGACCAGGACCGGACCGCCGACACCCGCGGTCTGGCTGTTCTGGTTGTCCGCGACCGGAGCACCGGCTTCCGTGGTCATCGGTCCGGCGTTCTTGTCCTG
The DNA here is from genome assembly GCF_000262345.1 of Streptomyces xiaopingdaonensis. Taxonomy (GTDB): domain Bacteria; phylum Actinomycetota; class Actinomycetes; order Streptomycetales; family Streptomycetaceae; genus Streptomyces; species Streptomyces xiaopingdaonensis. Next base: position 3,521 of record NZ_AJTQ01000151.1, read on the forward strand.
CACGGTCACGTATGCCTCCTGTGCTTCGATCGTGTCTTTTGCAAACACCGAGTGCGATCCTACATTGGACTTTGTCTAAGTCAAGATGAATACGAAACCCGTACCACTTCTGAACAGGCACCGTGCGCTGCTACCCTGGGCGGTATGAGTGACCTGCTGGACCGACTCCGTGAGCGCGGCTGGCGGCTCACCGCGCAGCGGCGGGTCGTCGCCGAGGTGCTCAACGGCGACCACGTGCACTACACCGCCGACGAGGTGCATGCGCACGCCTCCGCGCGCCTGCCGGAGATCGCCCGCGCCACCGTCTACAACACCCTCAGCGAACTCGTCGCCATCGGCGAGGTCATCGAGGTCAGCACGGACGGCAGGGCGAAGCGGTACGACCCCAACGTCCGCCACAGCCACCAGCACTTGGTCTGCTCGCGTTGCGGCACCATCCGCGACGTCCACCCGCAGGGCGACCCCCTCTCAGCGCTCCCCGAGGGCGAACGCTACGGCTTCACCGTCTCGGACGCCACGGTGACGTATCGCGGCGTCTGCCCCAACTGCGCTTCCTGACAGGCGAGTTCGCCCGGGGTACGCCCGTCCGATGGTCGAGCCCGCATCTTCACGGCGGCACCTTCCGCGGTGCCGCCCTCATGCGTCCCGGTGGCAACGACAATGAGGCCCGGATCAGAAGATCCGGGCCTCATTTCCAAGTAGCGGGGACAGGATTTGAACCTGCGACCTCTGGGTTATGAGCCC
>NZ_AJTQ01000152.1 GCF_000262345.1 Streptomyces xiaopingdaonensis
CCGTTGTGTGCACAACTCTAACCCTCCTGATCGACGCGGGCAAATCCGGGTCGGCGCCGGTCCGCACCGCGGTGGCACGGACCGGCGGGACGACCCCACTAGGCCGTCAGCTCGGCACGCAGCGCATCGAGCAGCGTCGCCGCACGCTCGCGGACCTCTCCCGGACCCAGCTCCACGGCGCGGCTGCACCACAGCTGCCCCGCGTCGAGCTCCCCGCGCCGCGAGTGGATCAGCGCGAGCCGCAGCGCCGCGCGCCCGTGGCCCGCGTCCGCCGCGCGCTCCCACCACAGCGCCGCCTCCGGCTCGCTCCCCTCACGCGCGAGCAGCAGCCCGAGATTGAACGCCCCGTGCGGGCTGCCGGCCTCCGCGGCGGCGCGGTACCAGCCCGCTGCGTCGACGACCTCGCCGCGCGCCGCGGCGCACATCCCGAGGCGCACCTGCGCACGTCTGTGCCCCCGCTCGGCCGCGTGCGCGTACCACTCCTCGAACTCCTGCCGCTCCCCCTTCGCCGACGACCGGCGAGAACCGGAGCGCCCGGCGGACGTCCCCTCGCCCTGCGGCGCGCCGAGCTCCGCGTGCACGCGCTCCAGGAGCGAGCCGAGACGGAAGGCACCCTCGACGCTGCCCCCGCCGGCCGCACACCGCAGATGCCGCTCGGCCTCCTGCGGTGCGCCCTCGCGGACGAGCGCGATGCCGACCTGGAGCGCCGCTTCCGGGTGTCCGGCGGCGGCCGCGCGCTCGTACCACATCCGCGCCGTGCGCTCCTGCCGCCGGCCGGCGAAGAGGATGCCGAGGTTGAAGGCCGCGTCCACGCTGCCGGCCTCGGCCGCCTTCGAGAACCACGGCTCAGCGCCCTCGGCGTCGCCGCGCTGGAGCAGCAGGACGGCGAGCGCGTTGGCCGCCTCGCGGTGCCCGGCGTAGGCGGCGCGGCGGTACCACTGCTCGGCTTGTGCCGTCCGGCCCTGCGCTGCGCAGAGCAGCCCGAGGTTGAACGCCCCATTGTCGCAACCGGCTTCGAGCGCCGCGCGGTACCAGCGCTCCGCCGCCTGCCGCTCGCCGCGGTCGGCGTGGAGCGCGCCCAGGGCGTTGGCGGCGTTGCCGTCGCCCGCCTCGGCTGCGCGGCGCCACCAGGTGACGGCGCCTTCCTCGTCGCCCGCGTCGCGCAGCAGGAAGGCCAGGGCGCAGGCCGCCCGCGGCTCCCCGTCGCGCGCCGAGGTCAGGTACCAGCGGCCCGCCTCCTTCAACTCGCCGCGGCGCTCCAGGATCACCCCGAGGCGCAGCGCAGCGCGACGGTGGCCGCGGGCGGCCGCCTGTCGGTACCAGCGCTCGGCCTCCTCGGCTGCCGCGCTGCGCTCCTGCTCGCCCCCCTGTTCCGCACGCCCGCTCACCGCGCGCCCGACGCGGTACGCCGCCTCGCGGTGGCCGTGCTCGGCCGCCGCGCGGAACCACGCCTCGGCGCCTTCCTCACCGCGGTGGTCGAGGAGGTCGGCGAGGGCGTAGGCGCCCAACGCGTGGCCGGATTCGGCGGCTTGGGTGAGCCAGTAGAGCGCTTCGGGCTCGTCTCCGCGCTCGCGCTGGAAGCGGCCCAGCGCGTGGGCTGCGGCTCCGGAGCCGGCCACGGCGGCCTTCCGCCACCAGTCGGAGGCCTCCTCCGGGTAGCCCCGCTGGTGCAGCAGGACGCCCAGGTTGTTGGCGGCCGCTCGGTCGCCGGCCGCCGCTGCGCTGCGCAGGTGCGGTTCGGCCCCGTCGAGGTCGCCGCGGCGCAGCAGATGGACACCGAGCCCGCTGTCAGTCGCGGGAGCTTCGGTGCTCTCTTTCTCGGTCAGGCTTCCGCCGAGCCCCCCAGGACCCGCAAGCCGTGCCATGTCCCCCATAACCTCCATCGTCGCACCACCCGCACCCGGCGTACACCTGGTATACCGCGGTCCACGAGGTCACTTCAGCGGTTTGTCGACTTCCCGACACTGAGGAGGCTCAAACCAGTTCGGACCATACGGGTCTCCACAATTGAGAAGGGCCCGAAGCCAGTTGGCTTCGGGCCCTTCTCAATTTCAGTAGCGGGGACAGGATTTGAACCTGCGACCTCTGGGTTATGAGCCC
>NZ_AJTQ01000153.1 GCF_000262345.1 Streptomyces xiaopingdaonensis
TTGTGTTCACAACCCTACACCACTCCGAGAGGTGGTCCCGACCAGACCCCACCGGCCGGGACCGGACGGTGTGCACCGCCCGGTCCCGCGGGAGATCAGTCGTTCTTCTGCGCCTCCTCGAGGGCGTCCTCCAACTCCTTCTGGGCCTTGCCGTACTCCTCCCAGTCACCCTTCTCGAGGGCTTCCTGACCGGACTCGTACGCGTCCTGCGCGTCCTTCAACGCCTTGTCGACGTTGCCCTTGGAGGGTTGGCCCTCGCCTTGGTCCTGGCCCTGGTCCTGGCCCTGGTCCTGGCCCTGACCCTGATCCTGGCCCTGGTCCTGGTCGTTGTCGCTCGACTCGCCTTCGGTGTCGAAGACCTTGTCGAGAGCGTCGCTGAGCGTGTTCTCGAACGCGATCTGCTCGCCGTACGTCACCAACACCTTCCGCATGCGCGGATAGTTGGTGCCGGCACCGCGGACGTACACCGGCTCGACGTAGAGCAGGCCGCCCTCCAACGGGACCGTCATCAGGTTTCCGTACTCGACCTCGGAGTCCCCTCGCTTGAGGAGGTTGATCGACTCCGCGATCTCAGGATCGGAGTTGAACTTGCTCTGCACCTGGGACGGTCCGGAGACCGTGGTGTTCGCCGGCAGTCTCAGGATTCTGATCTTGCCGTACTCCTTGCTTCTCGCGTCGGCTTCCGTCGCCATGAACGCGCCCAGGGTCTCGCGTTTGTTCGGGTTGAACGTCGTCGTCAGCGAGAAGCGCTGCTCGTCCTGGTCCGGCATCTTCATACTGAGGTAGTACGGAGGCACCGAATTGCCCTTGTGCGTCGGGTCGTCCGGGACCTGCCAGCGCTCACTTCCGCTGTAGAACTGCGACGGCGAGGTCACGTGGTAGGTCTGGAGCAGCTCACGCTGGACCTTGAAGAGGTCCTGCGGGTACCGCAGGTGGTCCATGAGGTCGTCGCTGATCTCGCTCTTCGGCTTGACCGTGTCGGGGAACGCCTTCATCCACGTCTTCAGGACGGGGTCCTTGGTGTCCCACGCGTACATCTCGACGTCGCCGGTGTACGCGTCGACCGTGGCCTTGACCGAGTTGCGGATGTAGTTGACCTGGTTCTGCTGCGCGACGACCGAACGCTGGCCGTCCGTGAGCGAGTCAGCGGTGGTGTCACCGAGCGTCGTACGCGACGAGTACGGGTAGCCGTTGGACGTGGTGTACGCGTCCACGATCCACTTGATGCGGCCGTTGACGACGGCCGGATACGGGTCGCCGTCGATCGTCGCCCAGGGCGCGACGGACTCCACGCGCTCCTGCGGGGTGCGGTTGTAGAGGATGCGCGAACCCTCGCCGATCGCCCCCGAGTAGAGGATCTGCGGCTCGCTGAACTTCACCGCGTAGGCAGCCCTGTTGAAGGTGTTCGAGAGGTTGACGCCGCTCTTGCCGGTGTACGTGTACGACTTCTCGCCCTCGTCGTCCGCGTAGTCGAGCTCCTTCTGCGGGCCGCCGACGATCGAGTACTGGTTCGTCTTCTCGCCGTAGTAGACGCGGCCCTCGTACTTGCCCATCTCGCCCTTGGGCGGAAGGTCCTTCTCGGTGAAGTCGGGAGCGCCGTCCTTGTCCACCTGGGTGCCCTTGGCCGCGACCATGCCGTAGCCGTGGGTGTACTTGAAGTGCTCGTTGATCCAGTTCTTCTCCGGGATGCCGTCCGTGTTGATCTCACGGAGGCCGACCACGGTGTCCCGTTCGTTGCCGTCGTCGTCCTTGTAGCGGTCGACGTCGAGCGTGGCGGGGAACTGGTAGTAACCACGCACCTGCTGCTTCTGCTGGTACGTCGGCGAGACGACGTTCGGGTCGAGGAGACGGATGCTCGCCGTGGTGTCGGCGGCCTGGCGCAGCTTCTCGTTCGACGCCTTGCTCGTACCCCGGTAGTCCGTCACCTGCGAGTCCGCGATGTCGTAGGCGTCGCGGGTCGCCTCGATGTTCTTCTTGATGTACGGAGTTTCCTTGGCCTGCTCGTTCGGCTGGACCTGGAACTTCTGCACGATCGCCGGGTAGAGGCCGCCGATCAGGATCGCCGAGAGGACCATCAGACCGAAGCCGATCACCGGAAGCTGCCAGGTGCGGCGCCACAGGGTGGCGAAGAAGAGCACGGCGCAGATGATCGCGATGATGAAGAGGATCGTCTTCGCCGGTAGATAGGCGTTGGCGTCGACGTACTTCAGGCCCGTCCAGTTGTCCGTCGCCTTGAACTCACCCGACTTGACGGCCAGGCCGTATCTGTCGAGCCAGTACGCGACCGCCTTGAGCGCGACGAACAGGCCGAGCAGCACCGAAAGATGGCCGGTCGCCTGTGCGGTGGCGCGGGCGCCGGGGGTCGTGATGCGCAGGCCGCCGTAGAGGTAGTGCACCAGCGCCGCGGCGATGAGCGAGAGGACGGCGGCGGCGAAGCCGAAGCTCAGCAGCGTGCGGTAGAAGGGCAGATCGAAGGCGTAGAACGAGATGTCCTTGCCGAACTGCGGGTCCTTCTCGCCGAACGCGACGCCGTTGATCCACATGAGGAAGGTGCGCCACTGGCCCGCCGCCGAGGCTCCCGCGATCAGGCCGACGAGCGCCGTGATCCCGAGGAGCACCCACTTCTTGTACGGCGCGAGCCCCATCCGGTAACGGTCGAGGTTCTGCTGCTCCAGCGACATCGCGCTGAGCGGTGGACGGAGCCGGTGCGCCAACCAGATGTTGAGGCCTACGGCGACCGCCATCAGCACGCCGAAGACGGCGAACATGCCGATCTTCGTCAGCAGACTCTTTGAGAAGACCGAGCTGTAGTCGACCGATCGGTACCAGAGCCAGTCGGTCCAGAAACCGGCAAACATGACGAAGAGCATGACCAGCACGGCGAGCACGCCCGCTGTCAGCAACAGCGTCCGCGCGCGCCGGGAGGGCCGGCCCACTCTGATCCGTGGTCCGGAAGGAGGGCCTCCTGAGCCCCGATCCGGCATCTGGAAAGCCAAGGTGCGCACCTCGAAGATTCGCAGTGGATGAACGTCGACTGGCGTCGACAACCGTCGACGAACTGGGCCCGCATCGTAAGGCCCACCTAGGCAACTTACTCAAGCTTTACTCAGTTCCCGTTTCCGGGGTCCGACGCGGCACCATATGCACATGAACAACGCCCCTCTTGACGGCACACCGCTCGCCGCCACGCCCCTGACCCGCGCCGTACTGGAGATCGACGAGTACGCGGCGGGCCTCGGCTGGGACCAACCGGCCCGCCTCTTCGCCCTCGTCGACACCGCCAGGCTCAGAGAGGACGAGCCGGAACTCGCCCAGCAGTTGGGCTTCGACGAGGCGGCCGAGGAGCCGAACGCCTCTCCGCTCACCCCCGTCGAGCAGGACGAACTGCCGCCCGACAACCCGCTCGACGAGTTCCTCGCCACCATCGCGTGGCCCGACTCGGTAGCGGGGTGCGCCCTCACCGTCGAGCGGCTGATGCTTCCGCCCTCCGCTGAATCCTCCGTCCCCGTCGACCTCGACGAGGAACAGCTCGCCGGCTGGGTCGCCGAGCATCCGGAGCGTCAGGAGGTGCGCCTCACCGTCGCGGTGCTCCGCAACGGCGAGCGCGACTCGGCGGTGCGGCTCCGCGAAAAGGACGCGTCCGCCGAGGTGCTCACGGGGGCCGACCTGGTGCCGGGACTCGCCGAGGCGCTCACGGCGACGTTCGAGGAGTGAGCCGGGCGGCCGGGGCGGCCGTGGCGCTCCGGCTCGTCCCCGCTTCACACGGACGGTTGACGGAGGAACGGCCTGCTGACGGTCAGCGCTCGCTGCACACCGGCAGGTCTGCCGTCTCCCCCGCGCGGATCTTCTTGAGCGACTCCATCGCCTGGTCCATGCTGCCCGTCTCGACGAGTGTGAGGCCGTCCGGCTTGGTCTTCGCCGCGGTGTGGCAGTTGCCCTTGGGCGTCAGGAAGAACTCGGCGCCCTCGTCGCGGGCGGCGATCGTCTTCATCTGGATGCCGCCGATCTCGCCGACCTTGCCGTCGTCGTCGATGGTTCCGGTTCCGGCGATGAAGCGGCCGCCCGTGAGGTCCTGCTCCGAGAGCTTGTCGACGAGGCCGAGGGCGAACATCAGACCCGCGCTGGGGCCCCCGACGTCGTGGAGCGTGATGTTGATCTTGAACGGGAAGGTGTGTGCGGTCCCCGGCTGGATGCCGACGATCGCCCGTCCGTCCTCCGGCTCCTCCTTCGTCCGCACCGTCACCTCGCGCTCGTCCGCCGGATCCGGCTCTTCGCCCGCCTTCTCGGCCCGCTTCGCCTCCTTCGCGGGGATGAGCGAGATGGTGACGGACTCCCCCGGCTTCCTGTCGCTCACCAGCTTCGCCACCTGCTGCGGTTTGCGGACGGCCGTGCCGTCGACGGCCCTGATGACATCGCCCGCGTGGAGCGTGCCGTGCGCGGGGCTGTCCTTCACGACGGAGCTGACGATCGTCCGCGCCGGGACGTCGTGGCCGAGTTCGCGGAGTGCGACCACCTTCGCGCTCTCCTGGGAGGTGTTGAACTCCTCCGCGTTCTCCTCGTTCACCTGCTGCGCCGACTTGTTGTCGGGGTAGACGGTGGAGTACGGGACGACGATCGTGTCCGAATCGAGCCATCCGCCGACGGCGCCGATGATGCTCATCCGGTACTCCGAGTTGGTCACCCGGACCGTCGTCATGTTGAGGTGACCCGTCGTCTTGTGGGCCATGCCCTTCGGCACCTGGAGAACCGTCTCGCCGTGGCCCTTGGTGAGGGTGTTGTACGTCGGTCCCGGCGACATCTTGGCGTAGGGCTCCCTGATGAGCATCGCCGCACACAGCAGCGCTATCAGCAGGAGAGTCGACGTCAGCAGGGTCGCGGTGCGGCGAGGCATGGCACGACAGTACGGTAAGCGACCGTCAGTCGGCGGTTCGGGCCCTGTTCTCGGCGGCCGAACAGGCGGTCACGGGCGAGCGATCCGCCTCCCGGGCGGCGTCCTCCGAGGAGGTGGCAGGACCGGCGCTCGACCGCTCCATCGCCGCGCGGAACCGCTCGTACCCCGCGACCCCCGCGGCGTCCGGAGCCTTGCCCCGGCGGCGGCCCATCCAACTGCTCCACGCCCCGGTGATGACAGCGGCTGCGACCGGGATCAACAACCACGCGAGAGCTGCCATCGAGACCTCCCGACTCTCGTAGCTGGCCACACCCGATGAACTGGTGTGATCGATCACAAGATTACCGCCGGGAGCCCGGAGCCGCCGCCTCGGGGGAAGTTGCGCACGCCCGTGCGTACCAGGGATGAGCTGCGTGTTCGTCGTTCGCGGCCGTGCCGCCGTCCTCCGCCCGTACCACGGCGCTCACTGCGCCCCGACCCACTCCTGCGAGCCGTCACCGAACTCCTGGTGCTTCCAGAGAGGCACCTGCTGCTTGAGCTCGTCGATGAGGCGGCGGCACGCCTCGAACGCCTCCGCGCGGTGCGGGCAGGAGACGGCGACGACGACGGCGAGGTCGCCGACCGAGAGCTCTCCCACCCGGTGCACAGCGGCGAGCGCGCGCACCGGATAGTCGGCGGCGACCTTCTCGGCGACCCTGCGCAGCTCGTCCTCCGCCGTCGGGTGCGCGGAGTAGGCGAGCGCGGCGACGTCGGACCCGCCGTCGTGGTTGCGGACCGTGCCGGCGAAGAGCGCTGTGCCGCCCGCCGCGCCGTCCTGCACCGCGGCGAAGACCTCGTCGACGGAGAGCGGCGCGGAGCGGACCTCCAGCAGCCGGATCGGCTCGGGGGCGGCCGCTTCACCAGGGTGTTCGTACATCTGCGCCATGGCGTTCATGCTGCCGTACGCGCGCGTGATTCGGAACTCCTCACAGACCGCGGCGTCTGCGGGCGCGACGGACCAGCGCGGCGGTGCCGAGGAGCGCGACCGTCGCGCCGGCTGCGCCGGCCGCCGTCGCCGCCTCCGTGCGTC
>NZ_AJTQ01000154.1 GCF_000262345.1 Streptomyces xiaopingdaonensis
AGCCGCCGGCCGGCGACCGTGTGCCTGCCGGCGACCTCGTCGAGGAGCGCGGCGAGGACCTCCTCGTTGGTCCACTGCGGACGCCAACCGGCGTCGTGCAGCCGGCTGGCGCTGACGACCCAGGGGTACATCGTGTACGCCAGGTCGCCTGCGGGGGACGGCGTGATGCCGAGGCGGTGCAGCCGCGAGGCGGCTCCGAGCGCGACGGAGGACGGCAGCTCCATGCGCCGGATGTCGGTGAGCCCCTCCACCTCCTCCTGGTCGAGCCACCCTTCGCAGCCGACGACGGCCTCGCCCTCGATCTTCTCCAGCACCGCGTACTCGAGGGCACCGACGAGGTCCTCGACGTGGCAGAACTGCCAGCGCGGTTCGGAGCCGGCGACGACGAGGAGCCGCGGCGACTCGAAGTACCGGGTGAGCGCGGTGTCGGTACCGGCACCCACGAGCACCGCGGGCCGCAGCACCGTGACGTTGAGCCCCGGGTGCGCGCGGGGCGCGCGCTGCGCGAGGCGCTCGATCTCCAGGAGATCGCCAACGCCCGTCGCGTCGGCGGTGGCGCGCAGCTCGCAGTCCTCGGCGAGCGGGACGTCGTTGTCGGAGAGCGCCCCGTAGACCATCGACGAGGTGCAGAGCACGACGCGGCGCACGCCGGCGGCCGCCGCGGCGGTGAGCACGGTCTGCGTTCCGCGAACGTTGTAGGCGGTGCGGGCCGCCGCGTCGCCTTCGATGTCGAGGTCGACGGCGAGGTGGACGACCACGTCGACGGGGTTGCCGTCCCGGCGCAGGCGGTCGGCGATGGCGGGGTCGCGCACGTCGAGGGTGTGCCATTCCACGTTCTCCGCCTCGCCCCGGCACTCGTCGAGGGCGAGGACCTCCTTCACCTCGGAGGAGGCGGCCAGCCGCTCCACGAGCAGCGCGCCGACGCCGGCGGCTGCTCCCGTGACGGCGACGGCCGGGGTTCGCGCTGCGCGAACGTGGGACTCGGAGGAACTCACCGGGCTTCTCCAGTGGTTGTTCTGGTACGAGGTGCGCAAGCTCCATCCTGCCTGACGGGTGTCTAGGCTGGAGGCAGAGGCCACCAGATCGCATGGATGATCCAGGAACCGTTGAAGACCGTCCGACGACACAGAGCCGAGGAAACCCGTGAGTGACCAGCCATTCGGATTCGGCGTACCTCCCGAGGAGCCCGAGGACGGAAACGAACGCGACAAGCAGCAGGGCGGCAAGGGCGACTCCGGTGACTCCCCCGACCCCTTCGGCTTCGGCGGCCAGGGGCTCGGCGGTTCGGGAGCCGCGGGGAATCCGCTCGCGGCGATGTTCGGCTCGGGCGCCCAGGGCGGCTTCGACCCGAACGACCTCGGCGCCGCCTTCCAGAAGCTCGGCCAGATGCTCTCCTACGAGGGCGGGCCCGTGAACTGGGACATGGCGAAGGACATCGCCCGCCAGACCGTGGCCGCCGGCGCGCAGAACGGCAGCAAGGACGCCAGCGTGAGCCCGCAGGAGCAGAGCGCCGTCGAGGAGGCGGTGCGTCTCGCGGACCTCTGGCTCGACGGCGTCACCTCCCTCCCGTCCGGCTCGGGAGCGGCCGTCGCATGGAGCAGGGCCGAGTGGATCGAGGCGACGCTGCCGGCGTGGAAGGAACTCGTGGACCCGGTCGCCGAGCGGGTCGGCGCCGCCATGGGCGACGTCCTTCCCGAGGAGATGCAGGCGATGGCCGGGCCGCTCCTCGGGATGATGCGGCAGATGGGCGGCGCCATGTTCGGCACCCAGATCGGGCAGGCGCTCGGGGTGCTCGCCGGCGAGGTCGTCGGTTCCAGCGACGTCGGACTGCCGCTCGGCCCCTCGGGCAAGGCGGCGCTCCTTCCCCGTAACGTCGAGGCGCTCGGCGAGGGGCTCGACGTTCCGCTCGAGGAGGTCCGCCTGTACCTGGCGCTCCGCGAGGCCGCGCACCAGCGGCTCTTCGCCCACGTCCCGTGGCTGCGCTCGCACCTCTTCGGCGCCGTCGAGGGGTACGCGCGAGGGATCAAGGTCGACACCGCCAAGCTCGAGGACGTCGTCGGGCAGCTCGATCCACAGCGTCCCGAGGAGATCCAGGAGGCGCTCCAGCAGGGCATGTTCCAGCCGGAGGACACCCCTGAGCAGAAGGCGGCGCTCGCCCGGCTGGAGACGGCCCTCGCCCTCGTCGAGGGCTGGGTCGACGCGGTGGTGCACTCCGCTGCGCAGCCGCACCTGCCCTCGGCCGACGCCCTCCGCGAAACGCTCCGCCGCAGGCGGGCGACGGGTGGACCGGCGGAGCAGACCTTCGCCACCCTCATCGGCCTCGAGCTCCGGCCGCGCAGGCTCCGCGACGCCTCCCGGCTGTGGGCCTCGCTCGCCGACGCGCGCGGCGCCGAAGGCCGCGACGGCCTCTGGGCCCACCCGGACATGCTCCCCACCGCCGCCGACCTCGACGACCCCGACGGCTTCGTCCACCGCGAGCAGCCCGACTTCTCCGAGCTCGACAAGATGCTCGGCGACGCGGCAGCAGGACGCTCCCCTTCCGGCGCGGAGCCGCGCCCCGAGGAGGACGAGCCCAAGGGCAAGGACGACGAGGGCGAAGGCGACCGGTGACCCTCCACGCCGACGCCCGTACGACGCTGGGCAGTTGGCCCGCGCCCGACGCGGAGCAGGAGGAGCTGCGGCTCGCCTATCTCGACCACCTGTCGGCGTATCCGGACGGCGTGTGGAGGGCGTGCGCCCCCGCGCATCTCACCGCGAGCGCGCTCGTCGTCGACCCGGAGCGGGAGCGGGTGCTCCTCACCCTCCATCGCAAGCTGCGGATGTGGCTCCAGATGGGCGGCCACTGCGAGCCGGCCGACGCCTCGCTCGCCGCGGTGGCGGCACGGGAGGCTGCCGAGGAGTCGGGGATCGAGGGGTTGCGGCTGCTTCCGGGCGGCCCCGTCCGCCTCGATCGGCACTCGACGCCGTGCGCCTGGCACCTCGACGTCCAGTACGCGGCCGTGGCGCCGCGCGGCGCGGGGGAGCGGGTCAGTGAGGAGTCGCTGGCGCTGCGGTGGTACGCGTACGACGAGGTCGGCGAGGTCGCGGACGCGTCCGTGACGCGCCTGTTGGAGCGGACGCTCGCCGTTCTCTGACGTGCGAGGCGCCGGAGCCGCGTCACGGCTCGGCGTCGGCCGCCGGCTCCTCGGGATCGCCGCGGTTGCTCGCCCCGTCGCCCGCTCGGTACGGGAGCCGGTCCGCGGCTGCGACGCCCTCCAGGAAGCCACGGGCCCTCTCCGTGCGCGGGTAGACGTCGAGGAGCTTCCAGAACTGTGGCCCGTGCCCGGGGACGAGCAGGTGGGCGAGTTCGTGGAGCAGGACGTAGTCCACGACGTACTCGGGCATGCCCTGGAGCCGGTGGGAGAGGCGAATGCTGCCCTCGGCCGGGGTGCAGGAGCCCCAGCGGGTGTTCTGGTTGGTGACCCAGCGGACGGAGGCGGGGTGCGCGCGGCCGGAGAGGTACTGCTCGCTGAGCCGCGCGGCGCGCTGCGCCAACTCGCCGTCGCCCAGCATGCGGCGACTCTCCTGAGCAGCGAGCTTGCGCAGCATCGTGTCGACCCAGCGGGCCTCCTCGTCCGCCGACATCCTGGCCGGGATCAGCACGACCGTACGGTCTCCCTCGCGGTACGCGGAGACCGTACGACGGCGGCGGGCGCTTCGGCGCACCTCCACCGCACGTTTGCTGGCGCTCTTCGGCGGGTCGGCGGACACGTGGAGACGTTACCTGTTGGCGGCGGCCCAAGTCCCGGCACCGGCACTTCCCGGGGCAAAAGCCGCCCAACACGGAGCGCCGGTACGACTATTGAGCGGGCTTGTGGACTACTCTCTGCAAGATCCCGTCACAGCGTGCATCCTGTCTGTCGTGGGCGTCACACCGCGCCCACCGAACGACGGGGGTTCACCATGCATCCGATGATCAAGCCTGCCCTGCGCCGCGGTTGGCGGGACCGCCAGACCGTCCAGTACGGCGTCACCGCGGCCCACGCGCTGCTCCTCGGCCCGGTCGACAACGCCACGGCCGCCCTGCTCGACCTCTTCGACGGCACCCGCAGCATGGATCAGCTGCGCAACGAGGCCCGGCGTCTGGGCGTACGCCCGGAGAAGGCCGACCACATCGCGGAACGTCTCGCGCTCCAGGGCGCGTTGGACGACGCCACGTACGACCGCGAAGCCTCCGCGAGCATCGGCGAGGGCCTCCGCGCCGATCTCGCCTCGCTCACAGCCGTCCACCGCGGACCGGGGTCGGGGGTGCGCAGGCTCTCCGCCCGGCGGCACGCCAAGGTCCAGGTACGGGGTGCGGGGAAGGTCGGCGCCTCGGTCGCGGCGACGCTCTCCGCCGCGGGGGTCGGTCAGGTCGAAGTAGTGGACGGCGGCGTGGTCGAGCCGTGGGACACCTCGCCTGCGGGGCTTTCGCCCGAGCAGGTCGGCAGCCGTAGGGACGCGGCAGCGCGCTCCGCCGTGCGCCGGACCAAGCAGGCGAAGGGCGGAGCGCAGAGCCCGGTGTCGCTGGTGATCGTCGCACCACGGGACGGTCTCGACGCCTACGCTCCCGACCCCCGTGCGAACGAGCGGTTCGTCGCCGCGGGCACTCCGCACCTCTTCGGCGGGGTCGTCGAAGGGACGGGCGTCGTGGGTCCGTTGGTGCTTCCCGGACGGTCACCCTGCGCCGAGTGCCTGCTGCGCGCCAACGCCGTCCGGGAACCGAGCTGGCCTCTCGTCGTCGGGCAGTGGCGAACCGCAGCGCGGCGTCGGGCGGGCGTCCCTCCGTGCGACACCGCGCTCGCCACGCTCGTCTCCGGAGCAGTGACGTCCCACGCGCTGAGCTTCGTGGACGGCGACGGTGCCTGCTGCGCGGGTTACCGCATGCGCTTCACGCTCCCCCACCTCCTCTCCGATACCGATCTCTTCGCGCCGCACCCCGAGTGCCCATGCGGTGCAGCTTCCGTGCCGGAGGAGACCGAGGCGGGCCATCCTGCCCCGAGCACCCCCACAATGGCCGGGTAGTCGGATCGCAGGGGTCCGTCCGTTCCCGACGGCGCAGCAAGGGAGTTGAAGGTCCAGATGACACCCCGCCCCCGCGTGGCGGCAGTCCGCTCCGCAGACGCCCTCGCGAGGAGGTACGAGCCACCCTCCGCACCCGTGCCGCCAGGTAGAGGCACCGTCCTCACGCCGGATCAACGGTGCGCGGCGCGGGCCTTCCTCGCCGCGCCGGCGCACTATCCGGGCAGCGCGGCGCCGGTCCGGCGCCGCGCAACCGCCCGCACGCCCACCACAGGGGAAGGACCTGCACATGTCTGACCTGCCGCGCAAGGCAGTCACCAGAACGGCGAAACTCGCCGCTCTGCCCCTGGGGTTCGCCGGCCGAGCAGCGCAGGGCCTCGGCAAGCGCCTCACCGGCGGCTCGCTGGAGACCGTCACCACCGAGCTCCAGAAGCGTACGGCCGAACAACTCTTCGCCACTCTGGGAGAGTTGAAGGGCGGGGCGATGAAGGTCGGGCAGGCACTCTCGGTCTTCGAGTCCGCGCTGCCGGAGGAGATGGCCGCTCCCTATCGCGCGACCCTCACCAAACTCCAGGAGTCGGCGCCGCCCATGCCCTCGGGAACGGTCCATTCCGTCCTGCGGGAGAACCTCGGCGAGGGCTGGCGGGAGCACTTCACCGAGTTCGAGGAGAAGCCCGCGGCCGCCGCTTCGATCGGCCAGGTGCACCATGCCGTCTGGCACGACGGGCGGGAGGTCGCGGTGAAGGTCCAGTATCCGGGGGCCGGATCGGCGCTCATGTCCGATCTCTCCCAACTCGGCCTCTTCGCCAAAGCGTTGGGCCCCCTAGTCCCGGGCCTCGACATCAACCCGCTCCTCTCCGAGCTGCGTTCCCGGGTCACGGAGGAACTCGACTACGCGCTGGAGGCCGAAGCCCAGTCGACGTACGCGGCCGAGTTCGCCGACGACGACGGAGTCCTGGTCCCCGATGTCGTTGCGCAGACAGAACACGTACTCGTCTCCGAGTGGCTCGACGGTGTCCCCCTGGCTGAGGTGATAAACGACGGCAGGAAGGAGGAGCGCGACCGGGCCGGCCAGCTCCTCGCGCATTTCCTCTTCTCGGGAACGAGCCGTACCGGCCTCCTCCACGCCGACCCGCACCCGGGCAACTTCCGCTTGATCACCGGTGGTTCGAAGGACCCGGCCCGGTGGCGCCTCGGGGTCATGGACTTCGGCACCGTCGACCGGTTGCCGGAGGGGCTTCCGCCGCCGATCGGAGTCGCCTTGCGGCTGGCGCTCGCAGAGGACGCGGAGGCTGTCCACGAGCTGCTGTGTGCGGAGGGCTTCGTCAAGGAGCACATAGAACTCGATCCGCCGGAGGTGCTGCAGAGCCTGCTGCCGATCATCGCTCCGGCCGGGGCGGACTCCTTCACCTTCGATCGCGCCTGGATGCGCGGCCAGGCTGCACGGCTCGCCGATCCTCGCTCCCCCGCCCACCAACTCGGCAGGCGCCTGAATCTCCCGCCCTCCTACCTGCTGATACACCGCGTGACGCTCAGCACCATCGGCGTACTGTGCCAGCTCGGCGCAACGGTCAGGCTCCGGGAGGAACTCCGAGCCTGGGTCCCGGGGTTCGCAGAGGAAGACGCCCTCTGGAACAGGGAGCGCTCGGGGGTTCCGGGCGGGCGGCCGGACTGTGCGGGAGACCTCGTCGACGAAAGGCCGGGCGCGGAGGACAAGCCGTCGTCGGCCGAGGAAGCCTCTGAAGCCGAATCGCCTGCCGGGACGGAGTCCGCCCGCACCCCACCACCGCCGCCTTCCGACAGGGACAACGAGCAGAGAGCGGCTCCGCAAGGGCAGCGGAACTCAGCGCCCGTGGTGCCCGCGCCGAGAGAAGACCCGGACGACCAGGCGGGGCACGAAGCCCGTGCCGAGGAGACGAGTCCGCCCGCGGAAGGGAGCCGCGTGGACCTGTTGACGGACGCCGGTAGCTCGCCGGGCGAGCCGGGCCCGAGCGGTGTCGGCAAGGACGAGCCCGGCACCTCGATACCCGCCGGACAGGCGGGTCGGTCGGGTCGCTCGCCGGCAGGCGCCGCGCGGAGAGGGGAGACGCCCGACGGGCCCGACATCTGAGGCCGGAGCCCTTGGCGGACGGTCAGATGCCTCCGCCCGAGGGAGACGCCTACCAGGGGAGCGGGGCCGGGTTGTGCTGGGCGGACGATTCTCCCCGCAACCCGCAGAACCGCAGTGGGCCGTCGGCCTTGAACACACGTGGATCACGCTCAAGTGAGCGCGGATTCTCCGTTGTTCAGCCGTCCAAGACTTCGTCGGTAGTCCGTTTTCGGAGACGGAGTCAGGGGGGCCGCCTCTCGATCGCACGCAGAGGCGAGCGGCTTCTTCCGCGGCCCCGAGGTGGCGACTCCTCACCGGGCGGACTTCGGGGAACGTGGTGGGGGCCGGGGACGAGTCCCCGGCCCCCACCTCCCCCGTGTCCGCGGCGGGCTGTCGAGCCCCCGCGGGTATCGGACGGGCGCCTCTCGGCACCGGCGTCCGTGGTCGGAGCGTCGGCGGCGCTTACGGCGCACGTCGACGGCGGTTACTGCATGACGGCCATGGCGAGCGCCCGGCGGGCGCGCAACGCCGCGCGCTCCGCGCGCCGTTGCAGTCGCCGAGCCGTGACGAGGCGGAGAGCCCGGCGTTCGGACTCGGCCTCGTGCAGGCGCCGCTCCATATGGGAGCGCGCCATGGTCTCGGGCATGAGTTGCATGTCTCGGGTCCTGTTCTGTCGCGTCTCCTGCGCCACGGTGTGCGTGGTCGTGGAGGCGTGGAAGGAAGTCATCGTGCGTTCCTGCTCAATGTGTTGACGGATGCGCGGGGCCCGCGCGCGGGGACGGTCGAGCGTTCCCAGGGCGGGATGCCGACGACCCGTCGTCCTGCTGCGCGTGCTCACGCCGCGACCGGGTTCTTGCGGGGACGGCCACGCGGCCGCTTCCTCGGTACGACCACGCCCTGGACGAAGAGCTCTCCGCCCCAGACGCCCCAGGGCTCCCGCCGCTCCTTGGCTCCCGCGAGGCATGCCTCACGCAGCGGACAGGACTGGCACAGGGACTTGGCGTACTCGACGTCGGCCGGGGCCTCGGCGAAGAAGACCTCGGGGTCGTAGGAGCGGCAGGGCACGTCCACACCCAGACGCTCGATGGCATCGTCGAGCTCGGTGAGTGTGATCTGCGGGGCGGTCAAGGAGTCCTCCGTGGTGGCATCGGGCGAAGCGGCGCGTCCGGCGCGCAGGGTTCCGGACGGGGTGTCGAGCTGGGCGGCGGCGGACCGGTCGGTCTGGGCGGACAGGGCGTGCGATTGGGGATGCACTGTCGTTCGTCCTCGTCTGTCGATGTCTGTTGTCTTGTCGCTCCGGCTGGTGGCCGGTCGGGGCAAACAGAAGGGCCGCGGAATCCCGGTGTGGGTTTCCGCGGCCCTGGAAGGTGCCGACCTGATCTCGCCGATCAGGCTGGTCCTCTCCAGGGTTTGAGGCCACGGAAGGCCCGCATGGACTGGCGCCGCTTCTGGTGCGCGTCAGCACCCTCGGCAGCAAGCGCAAACGCATAGGCCGGTGCCCATACGGGTGCTGCCACAAGTGCCGTCGTCGGTCGCTCACTGCCGCCCAGGACGCCACGGATGTGCCCGATGCCGGACAGACCGGTGGCCTTGAGACGGGAGCCGAGTCCACAGAGGTCGACGACCGAGTCGACGTTCACTTTCTGGTTCCTCATGAGTTCGATCACGCGTCGTCGCCTCCTCTCGGCAGCTCGGGACAGGGCCGCCAGGCCCGATCCAAAAGTTTTACAGGGTCCAGTACAGCACGGAATCGGCAGGAGCGGGAAGCCCCGCCTTCTCCATGTCCGAGAGGCTATGGGGCTCCGTGAGCCGGGCGCAAACTATTTTCCGCCGGTCTCCGTAACATCTTTCGTGACATCGACCGGACGCCTCTCCTCCGCACTCCAGGTCGTTCCGAGGGGCGTCGCCCCGCCCCATAGCAGAACGAACGCCCTTTCGCATACGTCACGTTGGGTGCGCAGGAGCTCGGACCTCGTCAGCTCTGCCGGGTGCCTTCGTCGGCGGGTGCGTTCCCGTCCGGCGCCTTCCCGACGGGTGCTTCCTCGGCGGTCGACTCCTCATCGGCCGTCCCTCCGGTACCGGGAAGCTCCTCGCCCGAGCAGAGGGCGAGGACGTCGCTCCCGTAGCGGTTGAGCTTCCGTGCGCCGACGCCGGGGATGCGGCTCAGGGAAGCGGCGTCCTCGGGGACGTTCTCGGCGATGGCGAGCAGGGTTCGGTCGGTGAAGATGCAGTACGCGGGCTGGCGGAGGGCCTCGGCCTGCTCGGAACGCCAGTCGCGGAGGCGCTCGTAGAGGCGCTCGTCGAGTTCCGAGGGGCAGTCCTCGCAGCGCATGAGCTTCATCTCGCCGGGGTGGGTGAGGGTCCGCCCGCACACCCGGCAGACGGCGGGCGCCCGCTGCCTGCGCGCTCGCGGCACCGGGGCCGTGCCGCGCTCGATGCCGCCGGCGCCGCCGGATGCACGGCGGGTGCCGCGCGAAGTGGTCCCCGGACGCAGCCCTTCGAGGAAGCGCGACGGGCGGCGGCCCGGGCGCCCTCCGGGGGTGCGCGCGAGCGCCCAGGAGAGCGCGAGGGTTTTGCGCGCGCGGGTTATGCCGACGTAGAGGAGGCGGCGTTCCTCCTCCACCTGCGCCTCCGTCTTGGCGTGTGTGAGGGGGAGCATGCCGTCGGTGAGGCCGACGAGGAAGACGGCGTCCCACTCGAGTCCCTTCGCCGAGTGGAGCGAGGCGAGGGTGACCCCTTCGACGGTCGGTGCGTGCTGGGCGTTGGCCCTGGCGTCGAGTTCAGCGACGAGGTCGCCGAGGGTGGCGTCCGGGCGGGTGGACGCGAACTCCTCGGCGAGACGCACCAGCGCGGAGAGCGACTCCCAGCGGTCCCTCACCGCACCGGACCCGGCGGGCGGCTCGGAGCTCCAGCCCTTTGTGCCGAGGACGGCGCGGACCTGCGAGGGAAGGTCGACGGCCGTCTCCACGAGCGGGTCCCTGCCTCCGGCGCGGGCGGCGCCTCGGAGGGCGACGCCGGCCTCGCGCACCTCGGGGCGCTCGAAGAAGCGCTCGGCGCCCCGGAGTTGGTAGGGGACGCCGGCGTCGGCGAGTGCCTGCTCGTAGATCTCGGACTGAGCGTTGATCCGGAAGAGGACGGCGACCTCGCTCGCCGGTACGCCCGAGGCGAGGAGTTCGCGGATGCGTTGTGCGGTGCCCTCGGCCTCGCCGGGCTCGTCGCCGTACTCGGTGAAGGTCGGTTCCGGTCCGGGGCCGCGCTGGGCGACGAGTTCGAGGCGGTGATCGGCCGCGCGCCCGTGCGCCTGGGAGAGCAGGCCGTTGGCGAGGTGGACGACCTGCGGGGTCGAGCGGTAGTCGCGCACGAGCTTGACGACGGTGGCGCTCGGGTGCCGGACGCGGAAGTCGAGGAGGTGGTCGGGGGTGGCGCCGGTGAAGGAGTAGATGGTCTGGCTGGCGTCGCCGACCACGCAGAGGCTCTCGCGCTCGCCCACCCAGAGCTGGAGGAGCCGCTGCTGGAGGGGGGAGACGTCCTGGTACTCGTCGACGACGAAGTGCTGGTACTGGGCGCGGACCGCGTCGGCGACGTCGGGGCGCTCCTGGAGGACGCCGACGGTGAGCAGCAGGACGTCCTCGAAGTCGATGACGGATCGCTCGCGCTTGATCTGCTCGTAGACGGCGTAGATTCCGGTGGTCTCGGCCGGGTCCCTGGGTGCCTCGCGGCCCGACTTGGCGAGCGCGGCCGGGTAGTCGTCGGGGACGGTCTGCGTGACCTTGGCCCACTCGATCTCGGCTGTGACGTCGCGGAGTTCGCCCCGGTCGAGGCGGATGCGGTGGCGGGCGGCCGCCTCGGCGACGAGCTGTGCCTTGCGCTCGACCAGCCGCGGCAGCTCCCCGCCGATCGCCCGCGGCCAGAAGAACTGGAGCTGCCGAAGCGCCGCCGAGTGGAAGGTGCGGGCCTGGACCCCGGCCGCTCCCAGCGCACGGAGCCGCCCGCGCATCTCGCCCGCTGCACGGTTGGTGAAGGTGACGGCGAGGACGCTGGCGGGCTGGAAGACGCCGGAGCGCACTCCGTACGCGATCCGGTGGGTGAGGGCTCTGGTCTTGCCCGTGCCGGCGCCGGCGAGGACGCAGACCGGGCCGCGCAGGGCAGTCGCCACCTCGCGCTGCTCCGGGTCGAGGCCCTCCAGGACAGCGTCGGCGTCCGGCGGGGGCGGGGCTGCGGGGCCGCCTGTCGCCGGAGTGAAGAGGGTGGGGTCCGTCGCTGCTGTCACCCCGCCATGCTGCCAGGTAGGGCGAGACGGACGGGCACGCTGTCCACAGTGAGGCTGCTGCGGTACTACGAACCCTCGGGGCTCCGCAGGTATTCGGACGTCCCCTGCGCGGGGAATGGCTGTGGATGCCCGTACGTTTCCTCCTGTGCACCGTCCGAGGTCTCGGTGCACCCGGTGCCGGCAGGGGCCGGCCGACGACGAAGGAGCAGAGGACACATGTCGGGCAGCGTGACGATGTACAGCACCACCTGGTGCGGCTACTGCCGCAGGCTGAAGGGCCAGATGGACCGCGAGGGCATTTCGTACTCGGAGGTCAACATCGAGAACGACCCGGCCTCGGCGACCTTCGTCGAAGAGGCCAACGGCGGCAACCAGACGGTGCCGACGCTCCAGGTCGTCCCCGAGACGGGCGGCGAGCCGGTCGTCCTCACCAACCCCAGCCTCATCCAGGTGAAGGAGGCCCTCGCGAGCTGACCGCCGCCGGCCGCCCCTCGCACTCACAGGGGCGGCCGAACGCCGCGGCCGCAAGCTGCCGGGGAGTCCTAGCTCGACCGGGTGCGGGGCAGCGGACCGCCGTACCAGCGTTCGACGAGGCGCGACGCGATCGAGATGCCGGTCGGCGGGAGCACCGTCCCCCGCTCGATGGACTCGGCCAGCTCTTCCCGCGAGAACCAGCGGGCCTCCTCGATCTCGTCCCCGTCGACCTCGATCTCCGGCGACACCGCACGTGCCATGAAGCCGAGCATCAGGCTCGAGGGAAACGGCCACGGCTGGCTGCCCACGTACTCGACGGGGCCGACGCCGACCCCGGCCTCCTCCTGCACCTCGCGCCGGACCGCGGACTCTATCGACTCGCCCGGCTCGACGAACCCGGCGAGCGTGGAGAACCTGCCCTCGGGCCAGTGGACCTGGCGGCCGAGGAGCGCCCGGTCGTGGTCGTCGGTGACGAGCATGATCACGGCGGGGTCGGTGCGCGGGTAGTGCTCGGCGCCGCAGGCGGTGCAGCGTCGGATGTGGCCCGCGGCCGCGATGAGGGTGCGCTCGCCGCAGCGCGAGCAGAAGCGGTGGGTGCGTTGCCAGTTCTCCAGGCCGACCGCGTGCGCGAGGAGTTCGCCGTCGCGCTCCGAGAGGACGCCGGCCTCGCGGAGCCCCGCGGGCCGCGCGAGGTCGTCGAAGCGGCCGGGAAGGGTGTCCTTCTGGATCGCGAAGTAGCGGACGCCCTCGGTGTCGGTGCCGAGGAAGTAGCGATGGGCCTCGGTGTACGGGGCTTCGAAGGCCGGGGTCGTCACCAGTTCGGTGCGGCCGTCCTCGGTGTCCTCGACCAAGGCCGTGCCGCCCGAGACCACGAAGACCCGGGTCGTCGGGTGGCTCCAGGCCGCGGCGAGCCAGGCTTCGTCGAGTCTGTGGTGCGAGGCGCGGTCGATGCCGCCGGTGCTGCTCAGGCAGATCGATGCGGCCGGGTCCGCGGCGGGGACGGTCTTCACGCCGTCGCCTGCGGTGTGGTCGGTCGAGGTGGTCACTGCTGCTTTCCACTCCTCCTTGATCGGAGTCGGTCGGGGGCCGGTCGTCGGCCGGACCTCGGATGACGGAGTGCGTACGGTTCGGTCAAACGCCGTCCGACGGGCGCCACTCGGCGAGCTCGCTCCACAGGTAGGCCGCCGTCTCCGCGCCCTTGAGAAGGAGGTCGAGCTCGACCTTCTCGTTGGGTGCGTGCCAGCCGTCGGACGGGACGGAGATGCCGAGGAAGAGCACGGGCGCCCCGAGCACGTCGCGCAGGTCGGCGGCCGGGCCCGAGCCGCCCTCCCTGGTGAGTCCGACGGACGTCTCGAAGGCACGGCCCATCGCGCGGACGAGGGAGCGGAGCGCGGGGTGGTCGAGCGGGGTGAGGCAGGGGCGGGTGGAGCCGCCTGAGGTGATCTCGTGGCGGATGCCTGCGGGGAGGCGCTCGGCGACCCAGGTACGGAGGGCGTCCTCGACTTGGGCCGCGTCCTGCCCCTCCACGAGGCGGAACGAAAGCTTCAGCCGCGCGGCGGAGGGGACGATCGTCTTTCCGCCGGGGCCCTGGTAACCGCCGCCGATGCCGTTCACCTCCGCGGTGGGGCGGGCCCAGACACGCTCCAGGGTGGAGTAGCCGTGCTCGCCGAGCGTCGCGTGCGAGTGCGCCGTGCGGAGCCAGGCGTCCTCGTCGAACGGCAGCTCGGCGAAGAGCCGGCGCTCCTCGGCGGTGAGCTCCACGACGTTGTCGTAGAAGCCGGGGAGGGTGACCCGCCGCTCGTCGTCGTGGAGCGCGGCTGCCAACCGTGCCGCTTCCGTCGCCGGGTTGGGGACGGCGCCGCCGAAGGAACCGGAGTGAATGTCCTGGTCGGGGCCTGCCAGGTCGATCTGGAGGTCGAGGAGTCCGCGCATGCCGGTGCAGACGGTGGGCGTCTCCCGGCCCCACATCCCGGTGTCGGAGACGATCACCGCGTCGCACTCCAGGCGCGCGGCCCGGGCCCGGAGGAGGTCGGCGAAGTGCGGCGAGCCCGACTCCTCCTCGCCCTCGACGAGGAGCTTCAGGTGTACGGCAGGTGCCGTGCGGCCCGTCGCCGCGAGGTGCGCGCGGAGGCCGAGTGTGTGGAAGAACACCTGGCCCTTGTCGTCGGCGGCGCCGCGTGCGTAGAGGCGGCCCTCGCGCTCCGTCGGCTCGAACGGGTCGGTGAACCAGCCGTCCTCGACCGCGGCGGGCTGCACGTCGTGGTGGCCGTAGACGAGGACCGTCGGTGCCTCGGGATCGGACGCCGGCCACTCGGCGAAGACGGCCGGAGCGCCCGGCTCCGCTGCGGTGCCCGTCTCCCAGACCTCAGCGGTGGGAAAGCCGATCGAGGCGAGCCGGGAGGCGAGCCACTCGGCGCTCTTCCGCACCTCGCCGGCCCGCTCCGGTTCTGCGGAGACGGAGGCGATGCGGAGCCACTCGCCGAGCTCGGTGAGGAAACCGCTGCGCTGCTCGTCGAGGAAGGCGCGGACGGCGCTCTCCTCGTTCTGGGAGAGGGTGGTCATGACACCGACCCTATCCGGCATCCGGGCTACCCCGGGCATCCGAGCCCGTCGCCGGGGAGAGCAGGCGTTCCAGCTCGGCGCGCTCCGGCAGGCGGTCGGGGCGCTCCACCTCGCCGCTGCGGACGTGGACGAAGACGGCGTCGACGGCGGAGAGCGGAACGCCCTGCTGCTCGGCCCAGGCGAGGCGGTAGACGGCGAGCTGGAGCGGGTCGGCGGCGCCGCCCGTCTTCCAGTCGACGATCTCCCAGCGGACTCCCTCGGGGCCCTGGGCGCGGTAGACGGCGTCGATGCGGCCGCGGACGAGCCGGCCGGCGAGGACAAGCTGGAAAGGGGCCTCGACGCGGTAGGGGGCGCGCCTGGCGTACTCGGTGTACTCGAACGCCTCCTTGAGCGCGGAGAGGTCGCGCTCGTCGGCGATCTCCGGTTGGTCCTCCTCGGTCTCGGCGCCCGGCAGCTCGTCCGGGCCGAGCATCGGAAGCGTCAATTCCTCGAAGCGCGACTCCACCCAGGCGTGGAAGCGCGTGCCCCGGCGGGCGGCGGCCGGCTGGGGAGGCCGGGGCATCGGGCGGGCGAGCTCGCGCGCGAACCGCTCCTCGTCCGCGGCGAGGCGGAGGAGCTGGGAAGCGGTGAGGGTGGCGGGGAGGGGGACGTCGCGGACGGCGGCGCGCGAGCGTTGCAACTCCCGCGCGAGCGCGTCGAGATCGCGGTCCCAGGAGCCGACGAGCCTCGCCTCCTCGGGAGTGAGGAGGGCGGCCTCCGCACCGCCGTCCGCAGGCGGTTCCGGCCCGGGTGTTCCGTCCTGGCCGCGTTCGTGCTGCCGGGGCGGGGCTTGCGGTTGTCGGACGGGGTGCTGGGCGCTCGGGGGCGGTCGGAGACGGTCGGCTTCCGGGGCGTGGGGCGGCTCATGCTCGCACGGGTCCGGTTCCGGTGCGGGGTGTCGGTCGGGGACGTGCGAGGCCGGGTGCCGTTCGTCGGGTCGGGCCGGCTGCGTAGTCGGGTCCGGCTGCGGAAAGTTCGCCTCCGGTTCCGGGTCGGGGTGTCCGTCCCAGGCGTGCGACGCCGGACGACGCTCGCCGGACCGGCCCGGCTGCCCAACGCTCACCCCGGATTCCGGGGCGGTCTGTTCGTCCCGGGCATGCGACGCCGCATGCCGCTCACCATGCCGACCCGGCCGCCCGGCACTCGGCGCCGGTGCATGGCCGTCCTCGGTTCGCGGTTCGGAGCCCGGCCCCGGCGCCCGGCCCGGATCGCGGTCGCGCCCCGGCCCGGGGACGTCCCCGCAATCGCGCTGCGGGACGGCTCCGGAAGCCGGATCGGGGCCGCGCTCCGGCACCGGTTCTGTGGAGTCCGCCGCGGAGGTGTCCCCGGGCAAGGAGACCGATCGGTGGCCCGGCTCCGGCGCAAGCTCCGGGGCTGCCGCAGGTGCGCACTCCCCCTCGGGCCCGGTGAGTCCAGGCGCCCACGGGTCCACCTCTCCGCGACCGGACGCCTCCCCCGGCCCGGGCGACGGCGGCTGCCCTGAAGCATCGTGCGGGTCCCCCCGCTCCAGCCGGTCGAGGACGGAGCGTGCCGCCTGTCGGCGCATGCGGAGCGCGTCGGCGTCGAGTGGGAGGGGCCAGACGGGGTCCTCCCCCGACTCCTCGAGAGCCGGGTTCCGCGCCGTGTCGGGGGGAGGCTCCGCCCAGTGGTCCACCTCGCCGGCCGCCGGATCGGACTCGCAGTGCTTTCGGAGCGCCTGGAGGAACGCGGAAGGTCCGCGGCGCCGCTTCTGCTCCGGGCCCCACCAGTGGCCCGACCCGAGCAGGAGCGAGCGGGGGCGGGTGAAGGTGACGTAGCCGAGGCGGAGTTCCTCGGTCGCCTGGTGCGCGCGGAGGTCGGCGTCGTACGTGCGGAGGGACTTGGAGGTCCACTCCTCGACGGCGGGCAGGGTCGCCGCGTCACCGCGCAGCGGGTGCGGGAGGACCTGGGCCCTGGCGAGCCACGACTCGCGCGGCTGCTCGCTCGGGAAGCGCTTGGCGACGAGGCCCGGTACGGCGACGACGTCCCACTCCAGGCCCTTCGCCTTGTGCGCGGTGAGCACCTTGACCGTGTCCTCGCCGCCGGGGAGCGAGCTGTCGAGGCCCTTCTCGTACTGCTCGGCGGCGCGGAGGAAGCCGAGGAAGGCGAGCAGGGTCGCCTCTCCGTCGAGCGAGGCGAAGCCGGCCGCGACATCGAGGAACTGGGCGAGGGTCTCCCGGCGGCGGGCGGCGAGCGCCTGCGGGGAGGCGGCGAGTTCGACCTCCAGGCCCGTCTGCGAGAGGACCCGGTGGAGGACGTCCATGAGCGGGTCGCCGAGCGAGCGGCGCAGCTCCCGCAGTTCGGCGGCGAGGCGGGCGAAGCGGACGCGGGCCGCGGGGGAGAACGGGAGGCCGTCGTCGTCGGACTCCGGGTCGAGGAAGGTCTCCAGGGCGTCGGCGAGAGAGCTGAGCTCGGCCGGATCGGTGCCCTCGACCGCGGCGGCGAGGCGGGCGTCGGCGTCCTCGGGCCGGGCGGGGGAGCCTCCGACGAGGAGCCGCGCGCGGCGGCCGAGGAGCGCCAGGTCGCGCGGGCCGATGCGCCAGCGCGGGCCCGTGAGGACGCGGACGAGCGCGGCGTTGGCCGTCGGGTCCTGGAGGATCTCGCAGACGGCGACGAGATCGGCGACCTCGGGAAGATGCAGCAGGCCGGAGAGCCCGACCACCTCGACGGGCAACTCCCGTTCCACGAGCACCCGCTGGAGCTGCGCGAAGTCGCCGGCGCCGCGGCAGAGCACGGCTATCTCACCGGGCGGCGTACCGGTGCGTACGAGGTGCGCGAGCGAGTCGGCGAGCCACTCCAGCTCTTCGCCGTGCGTCTCCAGCAGCGCGCACCGCACGCGGCCGTGCTGCTCCGCGCCCTCGGCCGGACGGAGCGCCTCGACGCCGCGGTGGCGCTCGCGGAGCGGGGAGGCGAGCCCGTTGGCGAGGGTGAGGAGCCGGCCGCCGCTGCGGCGGTTCTCGCTGAGCGCGAGGCGGGCGGCGGGGGCGCCGTCGGCCGCGG
>NZ_AJTQ01000155.1 GCF_000262345.1 Streptomyces xiaopingdaonensis
AGCCGTAGATCGCCTGGCACGGATCGCCCACGGCGGTGACGGCGTGCCCCGTACCGCCGCCGAAGAGGCCGGAGAGCAGCACGCGTTGGGCGACGGAGGTGTCCTGGTACTCGTCGAGGAGGACGACGGGGAACTCCTCGCGCAGCGCCCGGCCGACCTCCGGGACGTCCCTCGCGAGGCGGGCGGCGAGGGCGACCTGGTCGCCGAAGTCGAGCCGGTTGTGGCGCTCCTTGCGCGCGCGGTACTCGGCGACGAGGCCGAGCAGCTCCCTCCTCCCCCGGGCCGCCCGCGGAACCTTGCGGAGCTGCTCGTTGCCGAGGCGCACGCCCTCCAGCTCGGCGAGGAGCCCGGTGTCGAAGGCGCGCAGCTCCCCGGGGGCCACGAGGTGCTCGGCGAGCTCGGAGTCGAGCGCGAGGAGCTGCTCGACGAGGGTGGGGACGGAGGCGGTGAGCTCCTCGAAGGGACCGTGCGCCTCGCGTACGACGGAGGCGGCGAGCTGGAAGCGGGTGGCGTCGGCGAGGAGGCGGACGTCGGGCTCGATGCCGAGGCGCAGGCCGTGGTCGGTGAGGAGCCGGCCGGCGAAGGCGTGGTAGGTGGAGATCCGCGGTTCGCCGGGGGCGGCCTCCGGATCCGCCGGGTCGGTCTCGGCGATCCCGGCGCGGAGCAGCGCCTTGCGTACGCGTTCGGAGAGTTCGCCGGCCGCCTTGTTGGTGAAGGTGAGGCCGAGCACCTGCTCGGGCGCGACCTGCCCGGAGCCGACGAGCCAGACGACGCGGGCCGCCATCACCGTCGTCTTCCCCGAGCCCGCACCCGCGACGATCACCTGCGGGGACGGCGGCGCGACGACGCACGCCAACTGCTCCGCGGTGAAGGGGATGCCGAGGAGCTCCTTGAGCTGCCCGGGATCGCTGAGGTGAACAGGCACGTCCACGACGGTAGTACGCACCACCGACAACCGGCGCCGGCTACTCCACCACCTGCCGCCCCTCGGGCCGGGCCGAGCACGCGCGGCGGAAGGCGCAGTGCTCGCAGTGGCGTCCGGGGCTCGGCGTGAACCGCTCGTCGAGCACGCGGCCCGCGGCCTCGGCGAGGAGGTCGCCGACCCAGGCGTCGGTGCCCTCGCCCTCCGACCCTTCGCCGAGCGGAGGTTGGTGCTGCACGGCGGGGAGCGCGTCGCCGCCCTCCTTGGCCGGGGCGCCGAGGCGGAGGTGCACGAGCGAGGCGCCGCCGGGCCGCGGCTGCTCCGGTGGCGCGGTGTCGAGGAGGCCGTCGGCGGCGCCCTCGCGCACCGCCAACTGGTAGACGGCGAGCTGCGGATGGGAGGCGACCTCGGCGGAGGCGGGCTTGGCGCGGCCGGTCTTGAAGTCGACGACGTAGGCGCGGCCCGAGGCGTCGCGCTCGATCCGGTCCATCGTGCCGCGGATGCGCACCTCGTACTCGCCCGCCTTGAGCGTGACGTCGAACTCGTGCTCGCTGCCCGCGGTTTCGCGTCCGGCGTCGCGCTCGGCGACGTGCCAGCGCAGGAACCGCTCCAGCGCCGCGCGCGCGTTCTCGCGCTCCTGCACCGACCGGAACGGCGCCTCGAAGCTGAGTCCCTCCCAGACCGAGTCGAGCCGCTCCAGGAGGACGTCGAGGTCGGCCGGGGTGCTGCCGGAGGCGACCTCGTCGGCGAGCACGTGGACGACGTTGCCGAAGCCCTGCGCCGCGGTGGACGGGGTGTCGGCCTTCACCTCGCGGCCGAGGAACCACTGGAGGGAGCAGACGTTGGCGAGTTGGTCGAGGGCGCTGCCCGAGAGCGCGACGGGGCGCTCGGGGTCGCGGACCGGCGCCTCGGAGCGGGTCGGCTCGTACAGCCCCCACCAGCGCGTCGGGTGCGCCTGGGGGACGAGTGCGTTGCCGTCGTCGTCGCGGAGGGCCGCGAGCCGGGCGAGGCGTGCGGCCGCCGCCTCGCGGAGCGCCGGGGAGGCCGCGGGGTCGACCGTGGTGGCCCGGAGTTCCGCGACGAGTCCGGCGACCGAGAGCGGGCGGCGCGGCCGGCCGTGCACGGCGACGGGTTCCTCGCCGAGTTCGGCGAGGAACCGCGAGGGCTGGTCCCCGTCGTCCGTCGCGGCGCGCACCGCGGTGACGACCAACCGCTCGCGTGCGCGCGTCACGGCGGTGTAGAAGAGGCGTCGCTCCTCGGCGAGGAGGGCGCCGGGCGGGAGCGGTGCGGCGATGCCGTCGCGGCCTATCCGGTCGGCCTCCAGCAGCGAGCCGCGCCTGCGCAGGTCGGGCCAGAGCCCTTCCTGCACCCCTGCGACGACGACGAGGCGCCACTCGAGCCCCTTGGCCCGGTGCGCGGTGAGCAGGCGCACGGACTCGGGGCGCAGGGCGCGTGCGGCGAGCGTGTCCGCCGCTATGTCCTGCGCCTCCAGCTCTTCGAGGAAGTTGCGCGCGCCCCGGCCGCCGGTGCGCTCCTCGGCCCTCGCGGCCACTTCGAAGAGGGTGCAGACGGCGTCGAGATCGCGGTCGGCGTTGCGCCCTGCCGGGCCTCCGCGGCGGGCCGTGCGCTCCAGACGCTGCGGCCAGCCCGTGCCGTCCCAGAGCGTCCACAGCGCCTCCTGCGGGCCTGCGCCCGCAGCGAGTTGGCCGCTCGCGCGCGCGAGGAGGGTGCCGAGGCGGTACGCCGCTCGCGCCGGCGCGCTCGCCTTTCCCTGGCGCTCGTGCGCACCGTGCGCGCCGAGGCGCTCCGGTTCCGCGAGCGCCTCCGCGAGGAGCACGTCGGACGGACGCGGTACGCGCGCGCCCCCCGCACGCTCTTCCTCGCGCAGCGCGCGCCCGAGCCGGCGCAGGTCCGCGGCGTCGAGGCCGCCGAGCGGGGAGGAGAGCAGGGAGAGCGCGGGCTCGGTCCCCGCGTCCTCGGGCGTCCCCTCCGCGGCCCAGCGCAGCGCCGCCAGCAGCGGTGCCACGGCGGGCTCGTGGCGCAGCGGCACGTCGTCCCCCTCGACGTCGACGGGGACTCCGGCCGAGACGAGCGCGCGGCGCATCGACGGCAGGGAGCGGCCGCCCGCGCGGACGAGGACCGCCATCTCCCGCCAGGGGACGCCGTCTTCGAGGTGCGCGCGGCGCAACAGGTCGGCGATGTTGTCGAGTTCGGCTCCCGGGGTGGGGAAGGTGAGGACGCGGAGGTGGTCGGCCTTCTCCCGGCGCTCTGCGGCCGTGAGCGCACGGTGCGCCCGCACGGAGTCGGCCGGCAGCCGTCCCAGCGGCATGCGGCGGGCGACCTCGCGGGTCGCCGCCAGCAGCCGCGTCCCGAAGCGGCGGCCCGTACGCAGCACGGAGACGGGCGCGGGCCGCCCGTCGGCCCGCAGGAACGCCGAGGGGAAGTCGAGGATGCCGTTGACGTCGGCGCCGCGGAACGCGTAGATCGACTGGTCCGGGTCGCCGAAGGCGACGAGCGAGGACCCCGGCGCGGTCCGCCCCGACCCCGTGCAGGTGAGGGCGCGCAGCAGCCGCACCTGTGACGGGTCGGTGTCCTGGTACTCGTCGACGAAGACGGCGTCGTACGCACCGCGCAGTTCCGCGGCGACCTCGGGACGCTCGGAGAGGAGGACGGCGCGGTGCACCAGCTCGGCGTAGTCGAGGACGCCCTGCGCGTCGAGGACGTCGAGGTATTCGGCGAGGAAGGCGGCGGCCGCCTGCCAGTCGGGGCGGTCCGCGCGCTCCGCGAAGGCGGCCAGCTCCCGCGGTCCCAGGCCGAGTTCGCGGCTGCGGGCGAGGACGGCGCGCACCTCGTCGGCGAAGCCGCGGGTCGTCAGGCAGGCGCGCAGCTCGTCGGGCCAGCGGATGGCGCCGAGCTCCTGCTGGCCGGCGAGGAGTTCGCGGATGTGGAGGTCCTGCTCGGGTCCTGAGAGCAGCCGCAGCGGCTCCGCGAAGAGCGCGGCGTCCTGGTGCGCCCTGACCAGCGCGTAGCAGTAGGAGTGGAAGGTGGTGGTGAGCGGGGGGCGCAGGGCGGGGCCCGGCTGCTGCTCGGCGGCGAGCCGCGCGGCCGTCGCGTCCCTCAGCTCGACGGCCGCACGGCGGCTGAAGGTGAGCACCAGCAGGCGCTCCGGGTCGGCGCCCGCGCGTATCCGCTCGACGACCGACTCCACGAGTGTCGTGGTCTTGCCCGTCCCCGGTCCGGCGAGGACGAGGCGCGGGCCCTCTCGGTGGTCAACCACCGCTCGCTGCTGTGCGTCCAAGGCAGGGGCGCGCGCCGGCTCAGCGACGGTGCGCACCAGCCGGTACGCGCCGGGTGCGGAGCCGGGGCGAGGCGCGGAGGCCGGGTCGGCAGGAGTGGAGGGGCTCACATGGATCGCCTAGGGGTGCTGTGCCGGACGGTGCAGACGCTACGCCGCTCGGCACGCGTGGCGCACTCCGGTGCGCCTGCGGGCTCGCGCGGGGGCGCGGGCGCCCGGGGGCGGGCGCCGCTGGGCTCCGCCTCAGCCCTGCACGTCGCCCTCCCAGCGCGCGCTGCGCATGTCGATCCGGGGTGTGTGCTCCTCGGCCGCGCCGGTGCGCAGCCGCAAAGGTGTGCCCTCCGCGCGGTAGGCGGCGAGCGCCTCGCGTTCGCTTCCGGCGAGCAGGACGCCGTCCGCGCGCACGACGCGCCACCAGGCGACGGCGCCGCCGTAGAGCGCCATCACCCGTCCCACCTGGCGTGGTCCGCCCTCGCCGAGCCACTCGGCGATGTCCCCGTAGGTGAGCACCCGTCCGGCCGGGATCGCCTCGGCGACCTCGAGGACCTGCTCCGCGTACGCGGGCAGTTCGCCCGCGCTGCCCCGCCCCTCACTTCCGTGCATGGGGACCATGCTGCCGCATGCCACCGACAACCGTGCCCGGACCGCGGTCCGGGCCCGCGCGAAGCCGGCGGCACAGGGGCGGCATTCCTCCGAATACCCCCTCCTGCCCCCCTCGCTCGCCCACCCGTGCCACCATCTTCCGGGCGGTGACGAGTGAGAAGCGACCACGACGGGACGGGATCAGGGCAGCGGCAGGGCCCGCCTGAGGAGGACAGCCCCGCCGCCCACCGCGCTGCCCGCGATCGAGAGGCACAGGGAACGGGGGCGTCCCCCGGCGGACCACCGCAGGAGGACGGCGGTCCGGCACACGGAGGTTCGGTGAAGCAGGGTTCGGGGGAGCAGGGAGCCGCGGGGAAGCCGCCGGCTCCTGCTCCGACGGGCGCGCAGGACCGGGCGGAACCGCACGGTCCCCAGCCGGACACCGGGACGCACGGACCGCGCAAGGGTCCCGTCAAGGAGACGCTGGAGGCGGTGGCCGACCGCGTGGAGAGCGACGAGCCGCTCCTCTCCGCCCGCGTCCACCGCCCGTCCGACCTGCTCCGGCTCGTCCTCGGGGTGCTCGGCATAGCGGTCGTCCTCACGATCGCGAACTTCGCGCACGGTACGACGGCCGGGCTCGAACAGGACATCGACAAGGGCACCCGCGAGGCGCCCGACCTCCTCATCCGGCTGATCGGGCTGACCTCCAGCATCGCGGTGCTGCTCGTCCCCGTGGTCTTCGCCGTCGAGCGCCTCATCAAGCGCGACGGGCTGCGGATCGCGGACGGCGTCCTCGCCGCCGTCCTCGCGCACGGCGCTTCGCTCGCCGTCGACCTGTGGGTGACCCAGGCGGCGCCCGAGTCCATCCAGGAGGCGCTCACCAAGCCGATCACCAGCGGCGACGCGACCACGCCCGTGCACAGCTACCTCGCACCCGTGATCGCGTACATGACCGCGGTCGGCATGGCGCGCAGGCCGCGGTGGCGGGTGCTGCTCTGGGCGGTGCTCCTGCTCAACGCGGCGGCCGTGCTCATCCCCGGGTACACCACCGCCTTCTCGATCGTCATCACGGTCCTCATCGGCTGGTCCGTCGCGTACGGCACGCTCTACGCCGTCGGAACGCCCAACGTGCGGCCCACGGGGCAGACGCTCCTCGCCGGGCTGCGCCGGGTCGGCTTCAACCCGGTGAGCGCCCTGCGCGTGGAGGAGCCGGGCGAGGCCGAGAACCCGGACGCGAGCGACCGCGGCCGGCGCTACCGGGTGACGCTGGAGGACGGCCCTCCGCTCGACGTGACGGTCGTCGACAGGGAGCAGCAGGCGCACGGCTTCTTCTACCGCGTCTGGCGCCGGCTGGCGCTCCGCGGCATCACCCAGAACCGCAGCCTCCAGTCGCTGCGCCAGGCGCTCGAACAGGAGGCGCTCCTCGCCTACGCCGCCACGGCGGCCGGAGCCAACGCACCGCGGCTCATCGCCACTTCGGAGCTGGGACCCGACGCGGTGATGCTCGTCTACGAGCACATCGAGGGCCGCACCCTGGAGCGGCTCGGCGACGACGAGATCTCCGACGGACTCATGCGCACCGCGTGGCGGCAGGTGAAGGCGCTCCAGTCGCGCCGGATCGCGCACCGGCGCCTCGTGGGGGACGCGCTCCTCGTCGACACCTCGGGCGCCGTCCACCTCACCGACCTGCGCGGCGGCGAGATCGCGGCGGGCGACCTGGTGCTGCGGATGGACGTGGCGCAGCTCCTCACCAGCTTCGGTTTCCGCGTCGGCGCCGAGCGGTCGGTCGCGGCGGCGGTCGAGGTCCTCGGGCCGGACGCGGTCGCCGACAGCCTCCCGCTTCTCCAGCCGATCGCGCTCAGCCGCAGCACCCGGCACACGCTCCGCAGGCTCGGCAAGGAGCGGGCCCAGCGCGAGCGGGAGGCCGTGATCGAGGCGTCCCGCTCCAACCGGACCAGCAAGGAACGCGACGGCGACCGGCGCTCGGTGCGCGCGGAGAAGCACGCCGAGAAGAAGGCGCTCGACGAGGCGCTGGAGGAGGCGCGCGAGGAGGACCTGCTGGCGCAGATCCGTCAGCAGGTGCTGCTGATCCGGCCGCAGGCGCCGATAGAGCCCGCGCGCCTGGAGCGCGTGCGCCCGCGCACGCTCGTCACCTTCATCGCCGGCGCGCTCGCGGCGTACTTCCTCCTCACCCAGCTCTCGCAGGTACCGATCGCCGTCGTGACGGAGGCGAACTGGGCGTGGGTCGGCGGCGCGGTCGCCTTCTCCTCGGTGACGTACCTCTTCGCGGCCATGTCCCTGCTCGGCTTCGTGCCGGAGAAGGTGCCGTTCCTCAGGACCGTCTCGGCACAGGTCGCGGGGTCGTTCGTGAAGCTCGTGGCGCCCGCCGCGGTCGGCGGCGTCGCGCTCAACGCGCGGTTCCTCCAGCGCCAGGGCGTGCGCCCGGGGCACGCGGTGGCGAGCGTGGGCGCGTCCCAACTCTTCGGGCTCGGCAGCCACATCACGCTGCTGCTCGTCTTCGGCTACCTCACGGGCACCGAGCACACCCCGACGCTCTCGCCGTCCCGCACCGTGATCGGCGGGCTGCTCACCGCCTCGGTGCTGGCGCTCGTCGTGGCGGCGGTGCCGGCGCTCCGCAGGTTCGTCGCGGGGCGGGTGCGCTCGCTCTTCGCGGGCGTCGTCCCGCGCATGCTCGACGTGGTGCAGCGTCCGCAGAAGCTCCTCTCCGGCGTGCTCGGGATGCTGCTGCTCACCCTCGCCTTCGTGATGTGCCTCGACGCCTGCATCCGCGCCTTCGGCCACGAGACGAGCTACGCCAACCTCGCCGTCGTCTTCCTCACGGCCAACGCGCTCGGCTCCGCCGCACCGACGCCGGGCGGACTCGGCGCCGTCGAGGCCGCGCTGATCGCGGCGCTGATCGCCTTCGGCGTACCGAAGGAGGTGGCGACGCCCGCGGTGCTGCTCTTCCGGCTGATGACGCTGTGGCTGCCGGTCCTCCCCGGCTGGCTGAGCTTCACGCAGCTCACCCGGAAGGGTGCGCTCTAGGCGCCCCGTCGCCACCCGTACGCACCGCGCAGCGCGCCGCCCGCGCCGGTGTGCCCGGACGATGAAGCGAGCCCGCAGAGCCGCATCGCCCACCGGTGGGAGGACGTCCGATGCCTATCCACGTCTCCGCAGCACGACGCGGTGGCCTCGCCACCGCCGCGCTCGCGGTGGCCGCACTCGCAGGGGGTTGCGCGGCGCCCCCCGGCGGTATGCAGGCGAGCGGGCGGATCGCAGTCGCCGGGACGGCGAGCCCGTCCGCCGACCTGCCGTCCTCGCTCACCGGGCAGCGTCTCGACTGGTCGCCGTGTCCTGCGCCGAGCGACAAGCAGGGCACGACGGGCGAGGCGCCGTCCCGGCT
Organism: Streptomyces xiaopingdaonensis; assembly: GCF_000262345.1. Taxonomy (GTDB): domain Bacteria; phylum Actinomycetota; class Actinomycetes; order Streptomycetales; family Streptomycetaceae; genus Streptomyces; species Streptomyces xiaopingdaonensis. Next base: position 8,203 of record NZ_AJTQ01000155.1, read on the forward strand.
GCCCGACGGCACCCGCTGGGAGTGCGCGACCCTCAAGGCCCCGGTCGACTACTCGAAGCCGGAGGGCAAGACGCTCGGCATCGAGATGATCAAGGCCAAGAAGGCCCGCGGGAAACGGAGCGACGGCGACCGGATCGGCTCGCTCCTCTTCAACTTCGGCGGCCCGGGCGACTCCGGCGTCGCCACGCTCCCCAACGCGGCGCAGGACTACGAGAAGCTGCGCGGCCGGTACGACCTCGTCAGCTTCGACCCGCGCGGCGTCGGCCGGAGCAAGGGCGTCAACTGCCTCGGCGCCGAGGAGCTCGACCGCTACTTCGCGGCCGACTGGACCCCCGACACCAGGCGCGAGGAGAGCGGACTCCTCGCCCGCCAGCGGCAGTTCGCCGAGGGCTGCGAGAAACGCGCGGGCGACCTGCTCCCCCACCTGACCACCGAGAACACCGCCCGCGACATGGACTTGATGCGGCAGGTACTCGGTGACGACAGGCTCCACTACTTCGGCGTCTCGTACGGCACCGAGCTCGGCGGCGTCTACGCGCACCTGTTCCCCGAGAAGGTGGGACGCGCCTTCTTCGACGGCATCGTCGACCCGACGACGACGCCGGAGCGCGGCGCCCTCAGCCAGGCGAAGGGGTTCGAACTCGCCCTCGGCAACTACCTGGAGAGCTGCGCCTCGCAACAGGACTGCCCCGTCGGCGACGACCCGCGGAAGGGCCGCAAGCGGATCGAGGAGCTGCTCACCCGGCTCGACTCCGACCCGCTGCCGACGCAGGACGGGCGGAAGCTCACCGAGGCGCAGGCCGCCAACGGGATCGCGCAGGCGCTCTACTCCAAGGAGCTGTGGGGCTCCCTCACCGAGGGCCTCACGCAGGCGATCGACGACAAGGACGGCAGCATCCTGCTCTTCCTCGCCGACCTGCTCAACGGTCGCAACCAGAACGGCAGTTACAGCACCTTGCAGTCCTCCCTCACCGCCGTGAGCTGCGCCGACGAGAAACAGCGCTACAGCCGGGCGTCGATCGCGAAGCTGCTCCCCGACTTCACCGAGGCGTCCCCGATCTTCGGCCCCTCCTCGGCCTGGGCGCTCTCGCACTGCCACGACTGGCCGGCCCGCGGGAAGTCGAAGACGACCGACGTCGAGGCGAAGGGCTCGGCGCCGATCCTCCTCGCCAGCACCACGGGCGACCCCGCGACGCCCGACGCAGGGGCCCGCAACATGAAACGCGAACTCGGCGAGGACGTCGGCGTCCTGCTCACCTACGAGGGCGAGGGCCACGGCGCCTACGGCTCCACCGCCGGTCAGGGCGACGGGGAGGACGGCGGCCCCGGCTGCGTCGAGAAGGCGGTCAACGGCTACCTGCTCGACGGGAGGACGCCGAAGGACGGGACGAGCTGCGACTGAACCCGCCCACGGCAAAGGGGCCCGCACCGGGGTGCGGGCCCCTTTTCGGACCGCTCAGTAGACCGGCTTCTCCGGTTCGATCTGGTTGACCCAGCCGATGACGCCGCCGCCGACGTGGACCGCGTCCGAGAAGCCCGCGTCCTTGAGGACGGCGAGGACCTCGGCGGAGCGGACGCCCGTCTTGCAGTGCAGCACGATGCGCTTGTCCTGCGGGAGCTCCTGGAGCGCACTGCCCATGAGGAACTCGTTCTTCGGGATCAGACGGGCACCGGGGATCGAGACGATCTCGTACTCGTTGGGCTCGCGGACGTCGATGACGTCGATCTGCTCGCCCTCGTCCATCCACTCCTTGAGCTGCTTCGGAGTGATGGTGGCGCCCGCGGCCGCCTCCTGCGCCTCGTCGGAGACGACGCCGCAGAACGCCTCGTAGTCGATGAGCTCGGTGACCGTCGGGTTCTCGCCGCAGATCGCGCAGTCGGGGTCCTTGCGGACCTTGACCTGGCGGTACTCCATCTCCAGCGCGTCGTAGATCATCAGGCGGCCGACGAGCGGGTCGCCCGCGCCGGCGAGGAGCTTGATCGCCTCGGTGGCCTGGATCGAGCCGACGGAGGCGCACAGCACACCGAGGACGCCGCCCTCCGCGCAGCTGGGAACCATGCCGGGCGGCGGGGGCTCCGGGTAGAGGCAGCGGTAGCACGGGCCGTGCTCGCTCCAGAAGACCGACGCCTGGCCGTCGAAGCGGTAGATCGAGCCCCAGACGTACGGCATGTTCAGCAGCACGCAGGCGTCGTTGACGAGGTAGCGCGTGGCGAAGTTGTCCGTGCCGTCGACGACGAGGTCGTACGGCTCGAAGATCTCCATCACGTTGGAGGAGTCCAGGCGCTCCTCGTGGAGGTTGACCGTGGTGTACGGGTTGATCCCGAGCACCGTGTCCTTGGCGGACTCGGCCTTGGAGCGCCCGATGTCCGCCTGGCTGTGGATGATCTGGCGCTGGAGGTTGGACTCGTCGACCTCGTCGAACTCGATGATGCCGAGGGTGCCCACCCCCGCCGCGGCGAGGTACATCAGCGTCGGGGAGCCGAGCCCCCCTGCGCCGACGCAGAGCACCTTCGCGTTCTTCAGCCGCTTCTGCCCCGCCATCCCGACATCCGGGATGATCAGGTGGCGGGAGTATCTGCGGACCTCGTCGACGGTGAGCTCGTCAGCTGGCTCAACCAGGGGTGGCAGTGACACGGATACCTCAACAAGGGTGTTGGTCTGGGACGTACGTACGGGTTCCTCCCCCACCGGGGCGGGGTCGGTCCTCTCGTAACACTGCCACGGGCCTGCTCATTCCGAGACAGCAGGTCCGAGCCGCGAGACGAGTTCGTCCCAGCAACCGGGCAGGCCGCGCCGGGGTTCCGGCCGCGGTCCGCGGTGCGGTCGGCGCGGCGGACCGCACCGCAGGTGCGCCGAGCGCCGCGCCTTCGGCGGCTGCGGCGGTCCGGCGGATGACCTCCCCGCCAGGAGCCGGCGAGGACGACGTGCGGCCGCCCCGCGAGGCAGAAGGGCGGAGAGTCGGGGGAAGCGGCTGGGGGCCGTCCGGCTTTCCGGCCGCTCGCTCCGGCTCGTCCGGAGGCTAACCTGCGCCCATGGATCGGACCGCCCTCGCTTCCACCGTCGCCGCCTGCAAGGCCCTGATCGACACGCGCTTTCCGGAGGACGGCGAGAACGGCGCCGCAGCCATGCTCCTCAAGGACGGCACCGTCCTCACCGGCACTGCGCCGGATGCTTTCAACCCGTCAGTCGAGGTATGCCACGAGACCGAGCCGTACTGCGCTGCATACCGCTTGGCCCAGCGCATCGTCGCCTCCGTCTGCCTCCACCGCGAGTCGGGAGGGCGCACCGTCGTCCTCAGCCCGTGCGGCGTCTGCCGGGAAAGACTGGCGGTCCACGGTCCCGGCGTTCTGGTCGCCGTCGCCGACCGGCAGGATCCGACCACCGTCGTGTGGAAGCCCCTCAAGCACATGCTTCCCGATTATTGGATGACTGTCTTCCCTGACGAGACAGCACGGGGATGGACCGCCTGAGCCCAGCCCTTCCGGCCGTGACCGAGTCGGACGTTCAGGGGGTCCGGTAGGTCGCGTCCCGAGCCATAGGCGGAACGCCGTCCGCGCACCGTTCCGCATGCCGAGACGCCGGAGCGGCTCGACGCCACCGGAGCCGGAGCACGGCGGCGGCGCACTCCGACTCCCGGCGGCCGCCCGGCCACCCTCCGGACACGACGCACCCGAAAGCCGCCCGCGCACGGGCGGCCCGAGGCGCGCCAACTCACCCCGGGCCGCGGACGCGAGCGGCGGACGCGCGCCGGTCCGGCACACCGCCCCGGGTGCCCGGCACGAATGCCCCGTAACGCGACCGCGCCGGGCGACGAGGACGCGCGGCGCCGCCCGTCAGATGCGGCACGCAGCCTCCATCCAGATGTCGGCGAGCGATTCCTCCAGGCCGATGCGCGGCCGCCAGCCGAGCCGGTCGCGTGCCGTCCGGATGTCGGCCTGCTGCCAACCGCCGCAGCCGTCCGGATACGGGTACGAGGCGGGCGAGACCTGCCCGTCCCGCGGCCCGCCCTGCTGCCCCGGCAGTTGTGCGACGCCCGGCTCCCGCACGGGGCCGGGGTGGGGCGCGCCCGACTCGTGGACCTGCCCCGTGAATCCCGCGACCCGTGCCAGCAGCGAGGTGGCGTCCCGCAGACGGACCGCACGCCCCGTCCCGATGTTGATCACGCCCTGGGCCGCCGAGAGCGAGGCGGCGTGCACGGCGCGGGCCACGTCCCGCACGTCGACGAAGTCCCGCTGCGCACCGAGCCCGTGCATCCGCAGCTCGGCGTCCCCGTGCTGCATCGTGCGGCGCATCGCCTCGGCGAGACGACCCAGCGGGGCACCCGCGGGCGTCCCCGGACCGACGGGCGAGAAGACGCGGAGCACCACCGCGTCGAGCCCGGAGGCGAGGACGAGCTCCGTCGCCGCGAGCTTGCTGACGCCGTACGGGCCGCCGGGGCGCGGCACCGAATCCTCGCCCGTCGACGAGCCCGGTTGGGAAGGGCCGTACTCGGAGGCGCAGCCGACGTGGACGAGCCGGGCGCCGCAGCCGCTGCGGCGCAGCGACTCGCAGACCGTCGCCGTCGAGACGACGTTGTGCCGGATCAGCTCGCGCCCGCCGCCGCGTGTGGCGCCGGCGCAGTTGATCACGACGCCCGGGTGCACCGCGTCGAGGAAGCGGGTGAGCGCCCCCGGGCTCCCCGTGGACAGGTCGAAGCGGACGTCCGCGTCGTCGCTCCGGCCCAGCGCGGTGAGCTGCACGGCAGGGTCGGCGAGGAGGCGGTCTCCGACGAAGCGTCCGAGGTAACCGCTGGCTCCCAGCAGCAGCACTCTCATCGTGTGGACTCCTTCGGGTTCGGTGCGCGGTGGCTTGCCTGCGCTTGGGTCACTTGCTGCTCCTTGTCGTTCGTCGCACCCGCGCGGCGCGAGCGCGGGGCGTGGAGGGGACACTGCCGCGCCCCCCTCGTGGACGCCGCGGGGCACGGCGGACGTCCGGTGCGGCTGCGCGGCCCGTCCCCGGCGCGCGGCCGGATCACGGGGCCGCCCCGCACCGGTGCGCCGAAGCGCGGGCGAGCGCCCTGGCCGCGTGGACGAGCAGCACCAGCGCGGCCCCGCCGCACGCCAGCAGCGGGACGACGGGCGGCCCCACGGCTGCCACGGCGACCTCCACCGGGCGGCCGACGGGCGCGAGCGACGGCACCCTCGCCGCCAACACCGCGCCGAGGCAGAGGAGTTCGACCGCGGCCGCGGCACCCAGACCCGCGACGGCGGCGGAGTGCAGACCCCGCACGGCGAGGAGGAGTACGAGGAAGAGCAGCACGGCGAGCGCGGCCGCAGCCGCCTGCGCCCACTCGCCGGGAGGGTGCGCGTACCCCGGAAGCGGAAGCAGCGAGAGCACGGTGACGGCCTCCACCACGAAGAGCGAGCCGGCGAAGACCGCCACCACCAGGAGCACCAACGGCCGCACCCGGGAGGCGAGTTCGCCGAGGTTCCGGCTGTCGGCGAGCCGCCTCCGGGCGGCGCGCGCGAACCAGCGGGCGCACCACACCGCGGGCGCCACGGCGAGCGCCAGCCCCAGCGGAACGCTCGGGTCGGGTGCGGCGAGCGGTCCGGGCGGCAGGTCGGGCCCGCCGCCGAGGACCTCCTCCAACGCCTGGTCTCCGAAGAGCGCGTACGTCAGCAGCCAGCCGCAGGCGAGCAGCGCACCCTTGCTCGGCGCCACCCGGCGCAGTGCGATCCGCAGCGCCACGAGGACGGCGACGGCACCGGCGCCCGCGATCACCGCGCCCGCCGGATGCGGTCCCGGCAGACGGCGCGCGTCGGCCGTGAGCAGCAGCGCCGCCACCGTCAGCAGGCAGAACAGCGCCGGCAGCAGCGGCACCGCGGCCTCGGCGAGTGCACGCACGCGCGGTACGCGCGTCCCCGGCGCGGCTGCCGGGGGCTCGTCCGGGTGCGCTGCGCGCGCGAAGAGCTCCTCGGCGAGCGAGAAGACGTCGCGGTGGCGGAAGCGTGCGGCCGTACGGTCGGTGAGGCCGAGCGCCTCCAGGCCGGCCGCGATCTCCAACGGGTCCACCGCCCGCTCGCACAGGGCGCGGTGGCGCTCCAGCAGGCGGCGGACGGGGTCGGCGGAGCGGGTATCGCTCGCCTGCCGTGCGGGTGATGCCGCCGTGATCGGCGTCCTCCGCCGCGGCTCGCCGCCGTCCCGCGGCCCGGACGCGCTGACGCCGACGTCGGCGAGCAACTCCACGCCCTCGACCGGGGGCTCGGCTCCCTCCTCCCATCCGGAAGTCCGGCGGAGACGGCCCTCCTCCGAGCGGCGCCGCTCGTACGCAGCCGACTGCTGCCGCGCGTCCGCCGACGAGGCAGCCAGGCCGGCGGCTCCTCTCTCGGGTTCTCCGTGCGGCCTCATCCGCGCCCCCCTCCACGACGTGCGGCACGCACCGTGCCGACGGGCACGGGCGAGGCGGCTCGACCGCCGCGCGCCCAGGTCGGCACCTGCGGTGGGGCGTTGCCCTGGCCCTCCTCGCCGTACGCGCACAGGTGCGTCTCGGCGGTGACGGCGAACGGCCTCGCGGCGCGGGCCCGCGGCGGCCCGCCCGAACGCCGCGAGATCAGCTCCAGGTAGATGCCGCGGAACGCCTCGACGTTCTGCTCGACGGTGAACAGCTCCAGCGCTCTCGCCCGCGCGGCGGCGCCGAGCCGCGCACGCCGCTGCGGGTCGAGGAGCAGCGAGGCACAGGCGTCCGCGAGCGCGGCCGGGTTGCGCGGCGGGACCACGAGCCCCGTGCCGCCGACGACTTCGCAGACGGCCCCCACGTCCGTCGCGACCGTCGCACGCGCGCAGAACATCGCCTCCACCAGCGGCACGGGAAACCCCTCGACGACGCTGGAGAGCACCACGGGCCCTTCGCCCGCGAACGCATCGGCGCGCGAGGCGAGTCGCGCCGCTCGGCAACCTGGCCCCGGCAGCGCCCCCTCGAAGGAGACCGGGTTGCGGCCCTCGCCGGAGGCGCCCGGCGCCTCGTCGGGGAAGAGCCCTGCCGCCACGGCGCGGCAGTGCGCCGCGTACCCCGCGTCGGAGCCGTGGTCGGCGACGATCCGCAGACGGGCACCCGGCACGCGCTCCCGGACGCGGACGAGCGCATGGAGGAGGGTGACGACGTCCTTCGCGGGAGCGAGCCGTCCGACCCAGGTGAGCACGGCCTGCCCGGGCCTCACGTCCGCGGCTTCGCCGAGCTCCGCGTACGGCGAGGCGTCCATGCCCGGGTGGACGGTGCGCAGCCGCTCGGCCGGGGCGCCGCACCGCTCCTGCCAGCGGCGGGTGTGCGCGTTGCCCGGCGTGATCAGGTCGGCGGTGCGGTACGCCTCGCGGACGAGCAACTGCTGGAAGGCCGCGAGCACCGCGCGGACGGGCGCGCGCGCACCGGCGACGGCGAGGACGCCGGGGTCCCCGGCGCCGTGCAGGAAGTGCTCGCGGAGCCGGACGCCGTACTCGGTGAGGAGGAGGGGAGTGCCCAGGTTCCGCTTGGCGAGCAGCCCGGGGAGGACGGCAGGACCTGCTCCGACGGCGTGGACGAGGTCGGCGGCGGCGAGCCCGGCTGTCCCGCAGGCGCCGTACCAGTCGAGGGAGAGCGGACGCAGGGCGCGCTCCAACCGCGCGGCCACGGCGAGGAGATCGGGGACCTGGGCCGACTGCACGACCCGGGGCGCGCCCGCGCGACGGCACGCCGACTCCAGGGCGTGCAGGGCGTCCTCGGAGCGGAGGGCGGCCGAGAGCCCTCCGTGCTCGGCCGCGAGCGCGGCGAGGCCGTGGAGGGCGCGGCTGAAACGGTCCTCCACCGGGGCCGCTCGCCCCGACTGCCCCGCGCCTTCCCGGAGTTCGACGACCGGACGGCAGACGGCGTCGGCGAGCGCCCCGAACTCCGCGCGGAACCACCGCCGGACCCTGCGCCCGTACGGCATCGCGGCCGCCTCGGTCCCCCGCCCCGACGCGTCCCACAGCCCCGCCTCGCGCACCCCCACGACGTTCCCCGGGAGCGGAACCCGGCCCGCCTGCTCCTGACGCCGGCTGCGGCTGAGCGCGTAGACCTCGAACTCGTGGCTGTGCAGCCCGCGCAGCAGCCGGTCGCACCAGCCGGCGACCTCACCCTGCACGTAGGGGTAACCACCCTCGGTGAGCAGTGCGACGCGCACGGGCACCCCGTCCCTCTCCTCGGCGAGCCACCGCGCCGAAGGCACCAGTGGCGTGACGGCGAAGACGCTATGCGCGGCGGGAGAAGGCGGTGGACGGTTGTCCGCCGCACCACCGGAAGGGGTGAACCCCCGTGACTTTCCCGGGGGTTGGGCGTTGGCGTGCGCCTAGCCGCGCGGGTAGGGCCAGGCGTTGGGCCGGCACGTGGCGCCGCCGGTGCTGAGGAACTTCGTCTGCTGCATCATCACGGGGGCGAGCGCGCCCTGCTCGGAGCAGCCCACGTGGCCGTGGCCGAGGCGGTGCCCGACCTCGTGGTTGATGAGCATCTGCCGGTAGGCGAAGATGCGCTCGTCGCCGAAGGTCTTCGCACCCTGCGCCCAGCGGTAGGCGTTGATCACCACGCGCTCGGTCGCCGCCGAGTCGCACGAGACCTTCTGCTCGCTGGTGTCGAGCCCGGACTTGGCGCACCACACGTCGGTCGTGCGCGGGCTGGCGAGGCTGATCACGAAGTCGGCACGCTCCGAGGAGACCCGCTCGAAGCTGCGCTCGCCGCCGTGCGCCCAACTCCGGTCGTCGTTGAGGGTCTTGTGGACCGCCTCGGTGAAGAGGTCCGTGTCCAGCGGCAGCCCCTTCTCGACGTCCACCCGGTACCGCACGACGTTGGCACCGCCGGGCCCCTTGTCGTGGCCGCCGACCGTGCGGAAGCTGCCCGAACCGGCGAAGTCGGCCGCCAGGGGCATGGGAGCCGCCATCTTCTCCGCGTACGTCGCGGGAGCGGCTCCCTTGGTGTCGTCGGCTCGTTCGGCGCCCGAACGCGAGGCTCCGTCGACCGTCTCGTCGCTGCGCTGCCCCACGCCCGCGTCGCCCTTGTCGCTCCCGGAGGCGTCGTCGGAGACCTGGCCCGCGACGGTGACGGCGAGGACCGTCGTCACGGCGGCCGCCGCGATGCCGGTGATCGTCCGCCCGCGGGAGCCCCGTCGGGGCGGCGGCGCGATCGGTGCGAGCGGCGCCGGCGGCTCCGCGCCCTCGGCGGACGGCTCGGGCTCGTGCCTCGGTGTCGGCGTACGCGGGGACTGCGGCGCCCTGGGCGGTGCGCCCCGCTGCACGCCGCGGGGCGACCCCGCCGCGAAGACGTCGTCCTGCGGGTCGTCGAAGGCGTCGAGGTACTCCTGCCGCGGGCCGTGCTGGGGCGGGTGATGCGCCGACGCACCGAGATACGGGCGCACCCGCGGGCGCGGGACGGACTCGTCGTGCTCGGTGTGGTCGCCGCGCGCCTGCCCCTGTGCCGGGGCGCCGAAGGCGGGCGAACCGTGCGCCGGGGCGCCCTGCGGCGGGGCACCCGGCACTCGGGGCACGCCGGCGGGCGGCGTGGGCGCGCCGGGGGGCGCGACCCGCGGCGTGCCGGCGGGCGGGGTGACCGCGGCGCGCGGCACCCCGTGGGGCGGGGTGCCGGAGACGGGGCCGCCGTAGGTCTCAGGTGCTCTGGGGTGCGGGGCGCCGGCCGCGGTCTCCTCGGACGCCCGGGACTGCTGCCCGGCGCCCGACTGCGGCGTGCCCTTGCGGCTATGGCGTCCCACTAGTCACCTTTCGGGGGTACATGCGTTGACTCCGCAGCCTCGCGGGCGGCGGTACCCGACGTCAACCGAGCGTGATCCGCGACGAGTTCGCGGAAAGCGGCGCCGACGGCCTCCGGGTACTCCATCATGGCGACGTGCCCGGCCTCGGGGAGCTCCAGCAACCGCGAGTCGCGGAAGGCGACGCTCGCACGGCGCGCCATCCGGAACCCGACGAGCTGGTCGCGGCCCCCGTAGACGAGCAGGGTCGGCGCGAGCACGCGCTCCGCCTGCCGCCACAGCGAGTGCTGCCCACCGAGCGTGTAGGCGTCGACGAGCCCCCTCGTCGAGCGGACCATCGCGTCCCAGAAGTAGGGGAGCCGCTGCCGGCTGCGGTACTCCTCGACCGCGGCGCCGAACGCCCTCGCGTCCACGCGCGACGGGTCGCCGTAGCAGAGCGCGAGGACGTTGCCGACCCGGCGCTCCGGCGTCCAGTCCCGCGAGAGACGGGCGAAGATCCGCGCGACGCCCGGCACCGCGAGCAGCGCCGTCGGCAGGGCGCTGCGCTGCGGCGGGATCTCCGGCAGCGCGGGCGATATCAGCGTCAGGCTGCGCACCAGGTCGGGCCGGAGCGCGGCGACCCTCGTGGCGACGGCGCCGCCGAGGGAGTTGCCGACGAGATGGACGGGACCGCGCGCCGGCCGCTCCGCGGAGTCGAGGTACCGGACGAGCGACCGGGCGTGGCCGGAGACCGAGTAGTCGCCGTCGTCGGGCGGCGGCGAGGAACCGAACCCGGGGAGGTCGACCGCCTCGCCCGCGACGGTGCCCGAGACCTCGCCCAGCAGCGCGGACCAGTTGAGCGACGAACCGCCGAGCCCGTGCACGAGGAGCGCGGGCGGCAGCTTCCCGTCGAACGCCCGGGACCTGCGGACGGCCAGGCTGTACCCCGGGAGCCGGACCGTGTGGACGGTCTCGGCGGCGCGCTCGGTGACCGGCGAGGGGATGGGCGCCGAAGGCGGCAGCGCGCTGGTCTCCCCGGCCTCTTCGGTTGAGGACATGCGGCAATGTTACGAGAGGGTCACACCTCCTCCTCTCCGGCTCCCCGAACTCGGCACCCCTCCACCGGCGCCGGCAGGGAGGGCATGCGGATCACGCCGGGCGCTCCTACGCTCGTGTGCAGGGCGCAGGCCCTGGAAAGGGGAGGTGACATGGCTGTCGATCCGACGGACCCGGACTTCGAGGACACCTACGAGGACGAGAGCGAGGAGGAGATGGACATCGAGGCGCCCGAAGCCGACGCCGCCGAGCAGGCCGCCGAGCTGCTCCGTCAGCGGCAGGAGCCGATCACCGAGCGCGGCGTGACCGAGGCGGACCCGGCCGACGCGGCCGACCAGGCGGAGGTCGTCGAGGAGACCGACGAGGAGGAGTACCGCTAGCGCGGGGAGGTGCCCGCAAGACGGAGAGCGGCCGGGATGGTCCCGAAAAGGGCAGGTCGGAAGGGGGCCCGAGGGTGCGGGGAGGGAAATTCTCCGCTCGCGACGCACACACTTCGGTTACCCAAAAGTACGATGGCGAGGCGCGCATCCCCGCGCGCAGAGACCAAGGAGGCCGCGTGACAGCCATGGAGCAGACCGAGGCGCGTCCGCGAGGGACGCGTCTGCCCCGACGGGCCAGGCGCACCCAGCTGCTGGGCGCCGCCCAGGAGGTCTTCGTGGCGCACGGGTACCACGCGGCGGCCATGGACGACATCGCCGAACGCGCCGGGGTCAGCAAGCCGGTGCTGTACCAGCACTTCCCCGGCAAGCTCGACCTCTACCTCGCCCTTCTCGACCAGCACTGCGAGTCCCTGCTCAACGCGGTACGCGCGGCCCTCGCCTCCACCTCGGACAACAAGCAGCGCGTCCTCGCCACGATGGACGCCTACTTCGCGTACGTCGAGGACGAGGGCGGCGCCTTCCGCCTCGTCTTCGAGTCGGACCTCACCAACGAGCCCGCCGTGCGCGAGCGCGTCGACAAGGTGAGCGAGGACTGCGCGAAGGCCGTCAGCGAGGTGATCGGGGAGGACACCAAGCTCCCCGAGGAGCAGGCGATGCTGCTCGCGATGGGGCTCTGCGGTATGGCGCAGATCACCGCGAGGTACTGGCTCAGCGCCGGCCAGCAGCTCCCGCGCGACGCCGCGGCGAAGCTGATCGCCTCCCTCTCGTGGCGCGGCATCGCAGGATTCCCCATGCAGTAGGCCGCCCGGAGCTCCGCGCCCCGCTCCCGGCCAAGCGCCGTCGGAGCGGGGCGTGTTCGCTGCCGGCGTGCGGGTGCGCGCAGCACCTCGGCGCCGTACCGGGCTAATGTTGCCCCGTACGGCGCGGCCAGCCGCGCACACACTGCCCCCAGGGGACCCCAGAGAGTCGGAGGGACATAGCCGTGGAGGTCAAGATCGGCGTGCAGCACGCGCCGCGGGAGATCGTCGTCGAGACCAAGAAGGCTGCTGACGAGGTCGAGAGCGCGGTCACCGCTGCCCTCTCGGGGGACGTCAAGGTGCTCACCCTCGTCGACGAGCACGACCGCAAGGTCCTGGTCCCTTCCGACCGGGTCGCCTACGTCGAGCTCGGCGAGCCGACGGGCCGGAAGGTCGGCTTCGGCACCATCTGAGCACCGTGCCCGCAGGCGCCCCACGTCGAGGCGCAGCCACGGCGGCGGCCCCGGAATTCACCGGGGCCGCC
>NZ_AJTQ01000156.1 GCF_000262345.1 Streptomyces xiaopingdaonensis
GCACGGGGAGGACCCGGGCGACCTGACAGCACGCAGTTCCCCGGGGAGGCTCCACATGTTCTGGGAGGCACTCGGCTCCGCACTGCTCGGAGCAGCAGTCGCCTGTGCGGCGCTGCGCAGGTTCCCGACGCATCTGCCGCGGCCGGCGCTCGTCCTCGCGACGGGCGGCGTCTCCGGCCTCCTCGGCGGCCTGATCACCAGGATCGTGCTCGGCTCCGGACACACGCCGTCCGTGCTGGTGGCCGCGCTCGGCGTCTGCGCGGCGCTGCTCTCGCTGCTGCTGAGCGACGGGCAGGGCGGCAGGCGCCCGGCGCGGCGGCAGCCGCTCAGGCAGCCAGGCCCAGCGCAGCCATCCGCTTCGTATGGGCCTCGGTGATCCGCGAGAACATCCGCCCGACCTCGGCGAGGTCGAAGCCGTCGGCGATCCCGCCGACGAGCATGGTGGAGAGCGCGTCCCGCTCGGCGACCACCCGCTGCGCCTGCGAGAGCGCCTCGCCCATGAGCCGCCGGGCCCAGAGCGCGAGGCGCCCGCCCACCCGCGGGTCGGCCTCGATCGCGGCACGCACCTTCTCGACGGCGAAGCTGGAGTGACCCGTGTCGTCGAGGACGGAGAGGACGAGGGCGCGGGTGTCGGAGTCGAGGCGCGCGGCGACCTCGCGGTAGAAGTCGCTGGCGATGGAGTCGCCGACGTACGCCTTGATGAGGCCCTCCAGCCAGTCCGAGGGCGCCGTCTGCCGGTGGAACTCGTCGAGCGCGGCGGCGAAGGGCTCCATCGCCGCCGTCGGCTCCGCGTCGATCGCCGCCAGGCGCTGCTTGAGCTGGTCGAAGTGGTGGAACTCGGCCGAGGCCATCGACGCGAGTGCCGCCTTGTCCCCGAGCGAGGGGGCGAGTTTGGCGTCCTCGGCGAGACGCTCGAAGGCGGCGAGCTCACCGTAGGCGAGGGCGCCGAGCAGGTCGATCACGGCCGCGCGGTACGTCGGTTCTGCGGAGGCGCTCGCCCAGTCCTGGGCGGCGATGCCGGTGGGCGCGGGTTCCGCAGCAGCCGCGGAGTGCTCTGCGGTGGTCTTGTCGGACGTCTCCATACCGCGCACGATAGCCCGACGCCCCGGGCGCCGAACCCCCGGCCGCCGCCCCGCAGTTCCGGGCCGAGCCACCCGGCAGCGCGGCCACCGTGCACACGGCCGGCGTCGTACACAACAGTCGCCCCGGTACACATGCGCGGATTCGCGGTACAGTGATATACGGCTCGCCGTATCGGTGAGCTTCCTTACGAACGCGGATGCCCGGTCGGTGGCACGATCGGCTCCGACCTGACAGCCCTCCGCTGGCTCGCGCTCCCCGCGCGGACCGCGATGGAGGGACCGCTCGCGCGGGAAGGGCGCCTGAGCGAGGGGGCCAGTGGTCCCGCACCGACAGACCGTACGCGTACGGCAGCCGATGTGCGGTAACGACCCTCCTCCCGCTCCACAGGGAACCGCCCCACGTGCCCCGTCCCGCGCGTCACACAGAAGAGGCAACCATCCTGTCCGCCACCTTTCGCGATCTCGGAATCCTTCCCGAGTCGGCCGAGGCCCTCGAGGCCGTCGGCATCACCACACCGTTCCCCATCCAGGAGATGACGCTCCCCGTCGCGCTCGCCGGCAAGGACGTCATCGGCCAGGCGAAGACCGGCACGGGCAAGACGCTCGGGTTCGGGCTGCCGCTGCTGGAGGCCGTCTCCGTCCCCGCCGATGTCGAGTCCGGCCGCGTCGCAGCGGAGAAGCTGTCCGACGCGCCGCAGGCGCTCGTGGTCGTGCCCACCCGCGAGCTGTGCACCCAGGTCACCAACGACCTCCTCACCGCGGGCAAGGCGCGCGACGTCCGGGTCGTCCCGATCTACGGCGGCCGGGCCTACGAGCCGCAGGTCGAGGCGCTCCAGAAGGGCGTCGACATCGTCGTCGGCACCCCCGGGCGACTGCTCGACCTCGCCGGGCAGCGGAAGCTGCGCCTCTCCGAGGTGCGCGCGCTCGTCCTCGACGAGGCCGACGAAATGCTCGACCTCGGGTTCCTCCCCGACGTCGAGCGGATCATCGAGATGCTGCCGACGCGGCGGCAGACGATGCTCTTCTCGGCGACGATGCCGGGGCAGGTCGTCTCGCTCGCCCGCCGCTACATGAGCCAGCCGACGCACATCAGCGCCGCCGAGCCGGACGACGTCGGCAAGACCGTCGCCAACACCGAGCAGCACGTCTTCCGTGCGCACTCGCTCGACAAGGTCGAGATGGTCTCGCGCATCCTCCAGGCCGACGGCCGCGGGCTCGCGATGATCTTCTGCCGCACCAAGCGCACCGCGGCCGACGTCGCGGAACAGCTCACCCGGCGCGGCTTCGCGTCCGGCGCCGTCCACGGCGACCTCGGGCAGGGCGCCAGGGAGCAGGCGCTCCGCGCCTTCCGCAACGGCAAGGTCGACGTGCTCGTCTGCACCGACGTCGCGGCCCGCGGCATCGACGTGGACGGCGTCACGCACGTGATCAACTACCAGTCCCCCGACGACGAGAAGACCTACCTGCACCGCATCGGCCGCACCGGCCGCGCGGGCGCCTCGGGTACGGCCGTCACCCTCGTCGACTGGGACGACATCCCCCGCTGGCAACTGATCAACAAGGCGCTGGAGCTCGACTTCAACGACCCCGAGGAGACGTACTCCACCTCGGCGCACCTCTACACCGAGCTCGGCATCCCCGAGGGGATCAAGGGCATACTGCCGCGGACCGAGCGCACCCGCGCCGGACTCTCGGCCGAGCAGGTCGAGGACCTCGGCGAGACCACGCACGGCAAGAGCGCCAAGAAGCAGGAGGAGCAGCGTCCCGCCCGCACGCGGACGCGGCAGCGCCGCCGCACCCGCGGCGGCGTGCAGGTCGACGAGGGCGGGGAGGCCGCTGCCGAGAGCGAGGGCTCCGGCGAGAGCACGCAGGCCCGCGCCCCCCGGCGCAGGCGGCGCACGCGCGGCGGCCAGCGCCCCGCGGCGGCGGGTTCCGACTCCGCGGCCTCCGCACCCAACGCCTCCGCCGGCCAGAGCACCGAAGCCGCCTCGGACGCGTCGTCCGAGGGCCAGCCGCGGAAGCCCCGCAGGCGCCGGCGCACCCGGGGCGGTGCGGGACGGGCGCAGAACGCCGAAAGCTGACGTACGGGGTCGGGCTCCGGCCCGTCGCCCGCTCGCAAGGGGTGTGCACGGATCGTGCGCACCCCGTGTGCGCGTCCGGTCACCGAGCGGGTAGCGTCCCGGGCATGAGCAGGCCCCCTTTCCTCGAACTCCCCCCTGGCGCCGAGTCGTTCCGTCTCGGCACTCGGCGCGGGGAGTTCGCCGTGTCGGCCGCCGGGCGGCCGCGGCTCGGCACCGCGCTCCTGGTGCCGGGGTTCACCGGCAGCAAGGAGGACTTCCTCGGGCTGCTGGCGCCCCTCGCCGACGCGGGGCTGCGTGTCGTCGCGCTCGACCAGCGCGGGCAGTACGAGACGCCGGGCCCCGACGAGGAGGCGGCGTACGCGCAGGGCGAGTTGGCGCGCGACGTCCACGCCGTCGCGGAGGCGGTCGGCAGCCCCGTGCATCTGCTGGGGCACTCGCTGGGCGGGCTGGTCTGCCGTGCCGCCGTCCTGGCGGACGCCGCTCCCTTCCGCTCGCTGACGCTGGTGAGCAGCGGGCCGGGGGCCGTGTGCGCCGCGCAGCAGGACCGGATCGGCCTGCTCCTGGAAGCGCTGCCGGCGCTCGGCATGGCCGAGGTGTGGGCCGCGATGGGTCGGCTCGACCCGACCGAGGCGCCGTCCACGGAGACGCCGCCTCGGACCGCCGAGTTCCTGCGTCGGCGCTGGCTCGCCACCGTGCCGCAGCAACTCGTCGCCACGGCACGGCAGTTGCGCGACGAACCGGACCGCACGGCGGAGCTCGCCGCGGTCGGGCTGCCGCTCCATGTGCTCTCGGGCGAGGAGGACGAGGTCTGGCCCGTCCCCTGGATGGACGCGATGGCCGAGCGGCTCGCTGCCCGTCGGACCGTCGTCGCGGGGACGGCGCACTCGCCGAACGCGGAGCGCCCCCGCGAGACGGCCCGCGCGCTGGCCGCCTTCTGGTCGGACGTCGCGGTCAGCCCTCGCCGTTGACGAACCGCGTGACGCCGTTGGCGATCTGCTGCACGGCGATGGCGGAGAGGAGCATCCCGGAGAGCCGGGTGACGAGCACCACGCCGCCGTCCTTGATGACGCGGATGATCAGCAGCGAGTACCGCATCACCAGCCAGAGCACGAGGTGGATGGCGACGATCGCCGACCAGACGGAGAGCTGCCCGCCCCATCCCTCGGCCCGCTGCACCGCGAGGATGACCGAGACGATCGCACCGGGCCCGGCGAGGAGCGGCATGCCGAGGGGGACGAGGGCGACGTTCACCTCCTTCGTCTGCTTCGGCTCGTCGGTCTTGCCGGTGAGGAGGTCGAGCGCGACGAGGAGGAGCAGCAACCCGCCCGCGACCATCAGCGCCGGGATCGAGACGTGCAGGTATCCGAGGATCTGCCGGCCGCAGATCCCGAAGAGCACGATGACGCCGAAGGCGACGGAGGCCGCCTGCAACGCGAGGCGGCGCTGCACCTTGACGGGGCGTCCCGAGGTGAGGGCGAGGAAGATCGGGGTGGTCCCGGGCGGGTCCATGATCACGAAAAGGGTGACAAAGACGGACCCGAAGAGGGCGAAGTCGAACACGGTGGTGCCTTGCAGGGTGAGCGGATCGAGCGATCCGGGTGGATCACGGGTGACGCGGCGCGTGCACCCGCGCGCGCCGGCGGCGCGCGAGAGGGAGCGGTCAGCCGGAGACGGGCGCGGTTCCTGAGCCTCGCGCGGCGATCTCGGCATAGACGTCGGGCGCGGTCTCGAACTCGCCGAGGCGGACCGTCTTGCGGCTGCCGTGGTAGTCGCTGGACCCGGTGGCGAGGAGGCCCGACTCGCCCGCGAGGGCGTGGAGTCGGGCGCGCGTCCCTGGCGGGTGGTCGGCGTGGTCGGCCTCCAGGCCGTCGAGACCCGCCGCCGCCAGTTCGGCTATGGCCTCTTCGGAGACGCACTGCCCGCGCACCGCCGCGAGCGGGTGCGCGAGGACGGAGACGCCGCCCGCGCCCTTGACGAGCCGGACGGCCTCGAAGGGGTCGAGTTCGTACTTGCCGACGTACGCGCGCCCGTCGTTGGCGAGCCACTCGGGCGTGAAGGCGTCGGAGACGGTCTCGACGACGCCGAGTTCCACCATGGCGGTGGCGATGTGCGGGCGCCCGACGCTGCCGTCGCCCGCGATCTCGGCGACCCGGTCCCAGGCGAGCGGCACGCCGAGTTCCTGGAGCTTGGCGACCATGCCTTGGGCACGCGGGACGCGGTCGTCGCGGACGAGTGCCCGGGCGCGGGCGAACTGCGGCTCGTCCGGGTCGAAGAGGTAGGCGAGCAGGTGCAGGCTGATTGCGCCGAGACGGCAGGAGATCTCGGCGCCCGGCACGAGGGTGAGCCCCTCGGGGAGCGCGGCGGCGGCCTCTTCGTGCCCGGCGACGGTGTCGTGGTCGGTGAGCGCGACGACGTCGAGCCCGGCGGCCGCGGCCCCCGCGACGAGTCCGGCGGGGGTGTCCGTGCCGTCGCTCGCGGTGGAGTGCGTGTGCAGGTCGATACGCACGGTGCGGCTCCAACGGTGCTGACGGGACGGGAACTTGCCACCAGCCTAGTGCGCCGCCGACTCCGCCCGGACACCGAGGGTGCCGCCGCCTAGAGGAGCCGGGGCGAGAGCGCGCCGCAGGGCAGCAGGCCGACCTCGGCGCCGGCTTCCCTCAGGTCGGTGAGCACCAGTTCGTCGTGGACGAGCAGTCCCGAGCGTTCCGGCCAGGCGATCGCCCACAGCCACAGCCCCTGTGCCTCGCCCGCGAAGACGGCGCGGTCGTCGGGCGCCTGCGGCAGGTGCCGCAGCAGCGCCGGCCGTCCCGCCGCC
Source organism: Streptomyces xiaopingdaonensis (assembly GCF_000262345.1). Taxonomy (GTDB): domain Bacteria; phylum Actinomycetota; class Actinomycetes; order Streptomycetales; family Streptomycetaceae; genus Streptomyces; species Streptomyces xiaopingdaonensis. Next base: position 5,979 of record NZ_AJTQ01000156.1, read on the forward strand.
AGTACCGCGCCGGGTGCTGGACCGTCGTCGCCTTCCTCCGCCTCGGGGACGGGGACGCCCGCGTAGCCGGCGCCCAGGCCGACGTCCAACTCCTCGGCGACGAAGAGGAGTTCGGCCGTGCCTCCGAGGGGCCCGGGGCCCGAGCAGGCGACGGCCGTCCCCCGGGCGCCGCTGTGGTCGTCGCCCGCGGTGGCGACGCCCGTGAAGAGCCAGCCGACCGGCAGCGGCCAGGGCATCCAGACGGGCACGCGCGCACGCTCGACCGCCACCGCGAGCGCCTCGACGCTCGGCGGGACGACGGGTTGCAGCGGATGCACGCTGCCGTGGGCTTCGCACTGCCAGGTGTCGGCGAAGAGGCCGGGCGCCCGCACCCGGCTTCCGCACTTCGGGCAACTGGGTTCGCCCCTCATGGGCCATAACGGTCCTCCGGGGTCGGCACTGCGTCAAGGAGATCACCTGCACCTCTGCCGGGCTACGGGCGTTGTGGTATGCGGCCGTCGGCGGGGAGCCGATGTGCGGTGCTGGGCACGGGAGTTGGGGCTCATCGGCCGACACGTGCCCGACGGCACCGCAGGGGAGTCGGCCGACGGGCGCACGTGTCGACCGGGCCGGCCGGGAACGTCGCCCACGTGGAAGAGAGGGCGCCACAGGTCCGTCCGAGCTCCTGCGCCGACGGGCGGAGCAACCTTCGCCTTGCACGGCGCCCGAAGCATTTCTTCCGCTGCAGGCGGTTCCGCTGTCCGTCGACGGAAAAATCGTCGTCAAGGCTCCGGACTCGCCGTCCGATCGAAGCGGAAGTACCCATGGGCGGCAACCGTCACCAACTCTCCTACGACACGGTGGACTTACGGCGAATCACGTCGGTAAGGTGACCCTTACCCGAGGTCGGCGACAGCGCACGGAAACGGCTTCGGAAACCATTCCCATTGCGCTCGGCACGGCTTGTAACCGGTCGCCGTTCATCACCGGAAGAGGTTGTCGTGAGTGGCACGAATACCAAAGCGAGCCGCGAGGCGCGGATCGTTCTCGTTATCACCGTAATTGCTTCGGCCTTGCTGGTAATCGATGTCACAATCGTCTCCGTCGCCCTGCCGGAGATCCAATCCGACCTGGGAGGGTCACTCTCCGCTCTCCAGTGGGTGATCATCGGCTACACCGTCACCTTCGGCGCCTTCCAGCAGACGGCCGGCTCCCTTTCGGACCGGCTGGGTCGCAAGTCGATGTTCATGAGCGGAATTACGCTCTTCACGCTCGCCTCGCTGGCGTGCGGCATCGCGCCCGACGCCCTGTTCCTCGACGCCGCACGCTGCGTGCAGGGGGTGGGAGCCGCCTTCGTGCTGGCCAACGCGATGCCGCTGATCGCCCAGGTATTCGACGGCCAGAGCCGGAACATGGCGATCGCCGTCTGGGGCACCACCCTCGGTGCCTGCGGTGCCGTCGCCCCTGTCATCGGCGGACTGCTCGTCGACCTGACGGAGTGGCGCTACCTCTTCCTGATCAACGTGCCGATCGGCGTGGCCGCGCTCGTACTGTGCCGCAACCGGCTGCCCGCCGACGCCCGGAACGGGAGCGCCGCGCGCATCGACTGGACGGGGGCCGGCCTCCTCGTCGTCACCCTCGGCCTGATCAACTTCGCCCTCACCCGCGGCGAGGACCAGGGCTGGAGCAGCCCGATCACCGTCGTCCAGCTCGTGCTCTCCGCGTTCCTGCTCCTCGGCTTCGTCCTCCTGGAGCGGAGGACGGCGACTCCCACGCTGGACCTGACGCTCTTCAAGGTGCCGACCTTCGTCGCGGCGACGCTGATCTCCTTCTTCTCCCGCTTCGCCACGGTCGGCGGCTCGGTGTACTACATCCTGTACTTCCAGAGCAGTCGGGGTCTGAGTCCGTTGCAGACGGGCCTGTTCATGATGGCGATCTTCGGCCCGCAGCTCGGTATGGGGCTGGTCGCAGGGAAGTTGCAGGCGAAGTACTCGCCGTCCCACATCATCGCGGTCGGCTTCGGCGTCCTGGCGATCGGCGGCCTCGCCATGTCCTGGGCGTTCAACCGGGACAACAGCATCTGGCTCGCCCTGCCGGGGCTGCTGCTGTGGGGCGTCGGCGGCGGGCTCGCCGGCAGCCCGTCCATGTCCCTCGCGGTGAACGTGGTGCCGAAGGAGCGGGCCGGCATGGCGTCCGGCGCGATCAACAGCCTCTTCATGTTCGGGGCCGGCATCGGTGCCGCCGTCTTCGGCCTGCTCTTCCGGACCCGGGTCTCCGATCGGGCCCGCAGCGAACCGCGGTTGGACTACGGCGACCACGAGCCCGTCGTCTCCGCCGCCGCACAGGGGGACATCACCCGCGCCCTGGAGCACGTGCCCGGCGAGGCCACCGCGCAGGTGCGCCGCACGCTGGAGTCCGCCATCGCCGCAGGCGCCGCGAGCGTGATGCTCTGGGCCGCGCTGATCTGCGTGGGCACGGCGGCCATCGCCCTCGCGCTGGTCCGCCGGAAGGACCTCCTCAACGGCGCCCCGGAGAAGGACAGGAGCGAGGACACGCCGGAGGCGGAGCCGGCCTGACGACGAGCACGGCGGCCCCTCCCCGGGACCCGGCCGCCGTGCAGCCCGCCGGCGACGACCCCGCCCGCGTCCTCCCGATCCCGCCTCTCACAGGGCGCGGGGCTCGCTGAAGCGCGACTCCCCGTGCGCGTCCTCGCAGTGCCCGACGGCCGTCCCTTCCCGAGCGGGGCCGTCCGCCGGCGGTTCGCGTACGTGGTCGACGTCGAGAGTCGCGTGCTTGATCCCGTACTCGTCCCGCAGTTGGGCTTGGAGCGTTCTGCGTACGGCGTGGCAGTCGCCTCCCTGCTCCACGAGGACGTGTGCGGAGAAGAGGACGTCGCCCGAGGTGAGCTCCCAGACGTGCAGGTCGTGGACTTCCACGACGCCTTCGTGACCGACCATGCTCCGGCCGACGTCGTCGGGCTCCACGCCGGGAGGAGCGCCCTCCAGGAAGATCCGTCCGGAGGCACGGACGAGCGAGAGCCCGGACCTGACCATGAGCACCACGACGACGAGCGAGGCGAGGGCGTCCGCCTCGGCGAAGCCCGTCAACATCACGACAGCGCCGGAGACCGCAGTGGCGATGAAGCCGTAGAGGTCGGTGAGGATGTGCTGGAAAGCACCTTCGACGTTGAGCGAGGAGCGGTTGGCCTTGGACATGCACCACACGGCGGCGACGTTCACCGCCACGCCCACCAGCGCCGTCACCAGCACCATGGCGCCACCGACCTCGGGCGGGTCGAGCAGCCTCGCCACGCTCTCGTACGCCAGCCAGACGGAGAGCAGGAGGAGCGTGAGGCCGTTGGCGAGCGCCGAGAGGATCTCCGCCCGCTTCAGCCCGTACGTGTACCGCCCCCGGACAGGCAGTCCTGCCAATTTCACTGCCAGCAGGGCCAGTGCGATCGCCGCGGCGTCGGAGAGCATGTGGGCCGCGTCGGAAAGCAGCGCCATCGACTGGGCCGCGAAGGCGACAACGACCTCCACCGCCATGAAGACGACGATCAGCGCGAGAGCGGCGGAAAGCCAGCGACGGTCGGCTCCCTCCGCGACTCCGTGATGGTGTCCGTCGTGCTCATGCCCCTCGTGCCTGTGCCCCCGCCTCATTTGATTTCCCATCCCTCCGCGAACTGGACGGGGAAAGTCAAGCGCACGGCCGAAGAAACAGCAAAGGCTGCAACGGATACGGTTATCAAGAGCCTCGTTCTTCGGAGAGAATCATTTTTGCGCGTCTCCCGGCGGCACGGCGAAATCCGATCACGCACGACCGGAAACGCTCACGCCGCACTCCGGGAAAAAGCCAACGCCGGCCGATTCGTCGGTTCGCCTGCTGTGCTCCCCCGACCTCGCCGACGAGGCGCCGTGGAATCGGTTCACTCAGGCGACGCCGCGGAACCCGAGCGTCCGCGTACCGCGGTGCCGAACTCCCGGGCGAAGCGCAGCATCTCGTCGATGTGCTCCTCCAGGAGCCCGACCCCGGGGTCGACGGGGACCAGCCGCGTGGGCTCGCGACGTCCGGCCGCCCACGTGCACGCCGCCTCGCTGTGCAGGTCGTCGAGCCAGGCCGCCGGACGGTCACCGACGGCGCGCGCGACCTCGGGGAACTTGTCGTAGTTCCGCCCGGGATGCGGCGGGAACTCGACGAGCGGTAGTTCGGGAAGGCCCAGCAGCGGAGCCAGCAGCCGGTTGGCGTCCTGTTCCCAACCCGTCGCCCACACCAGGTCGAAGTGCGGAACCAGCCGGCGGAGCAGCGCGCCGTGCGTCGGGTCGACCCTGACCTGCTCCCCTTCGAAGAGCTCGTGCTCCGTGTACCCGGGCGGGCAGGCGGGCGCGCCGTAGGGGTTGAGCACGCCGTCGACGTCGATCAGCGCCAGTAACCGTGGGGGAGTCATCGCGTCCTCGTCCTCGGGGTGCGCCCCGCCGTGACGGGAGGGCTCCGCTCTGGCCACGGCCGAGCGTAACCCAAGCCCGTCGCAGAGGTGTTCCTCGCTGCCCCGACCGGACGGGCGGGTGCGGTGCGCGGCCGCGTCGACGACTGCGCCGCCGCCGGCGCAGCACGCGGACGCCCGCGCGCACCGGCGAGGGGCTGCGCGGTGGGCACGGCCGGCGCCGGTCGATGTCGTGGCGACTCGCCCGGGACGGCCGCCCCCCGGTCCGCCGCGCCCGACGGGAGCCCCGTCAGTCCTCCAGTGGGACCGCCGGCCGCTGCGGGTCCCGCAGGTCGGTGCCGTGCCGCAGCCAGCGCTCCTGGAGCGCCTCCGCGCCGTGCACCCGCTTCCAGGCCGCCTCGTTGGCCGTCATCGGCAGGAGCGGCAGGAAGCGCACCGGCTCCCGCGGCGCACCGAGCTCCAAGTCCGCTACGAGACCGCCGGCTTCGGCCACGAGTACGGAGGTGAACGGCGCCCCGGGCCACAGCGGCTCCCCGACGTCCAGCGAAGCGCCCGGCGCCACGATCACGCCCTCGACCTGCGGCGAGGCGGCGAGCACCGCGAGCGGCCGCAGCACCTTGTCCGTGTCGGAGATCCCCGCCCGGACGGAGAGCAGCAGCTCGGCGCGCGGCCCCCGCTCGGGCTCGGCGACGATCGCGGACGGGTCGGTCATCGGCGCCGCCGACATGCCCAGCGTCGCGTACCGGACGAGCCCTTCGCCGGGGTCGAGGAACCGCAGCACCTCGATGCGCTCGGTGCCGACGAAGGTGAGGGCGGCCCGCGCGTCGGGCTCCCCCAGCGCCTCGCTGAGCTTCGTCTCGACCTGGTGCAGAACGTCCGACATGCGACGAGCCTACGGTGCCGCGCACGGGCACGAAGAAGCGGGCACAGCAAGGAGTTCGGTCATCGGGAGGGTGATTCGGTGCTACCGTTGACGGCCGGTCAAGGCGTACGAGCGGGCTCTCCCCCGAGGGGGACCGACCGGAGGAGGTGGTACCGACATGGATCCCAGTCGACCGTGCAGTACCAGCCGCTCTTCCGCGCGCGGTGCCCACAGCTGAGGCCCCTGCCCACCAGTGCTGCCCTCGGGCCGCCCGGCGAAACCTCCGCAGGCACATTCTTTCCGGTTCCTCCGGAACCTGCCGCGGCAGAGCGCTCCGCCTCTGAACTCCCGTACCACGCAAGTATGTCCGCCAGCGCACGCCGTCACCTGCTGCGCCAGGCGCCCGCCCTCCCCTCTCGCCGCAGCGTCGCCCGGGGGCCGAGGGCCTCCGCGTCCGCGCACGGCCCGCGGCGGTACGGCACCGTGAAGGAGCCCCGCATGTCGATGATCCGAGAGCTGCGCGCCGCGGTACGCCCCTCCCTCCGCAAGGGCGCGCGCAGCGGCGAGACGGAGGACCGGGCCGAGGCGGCGAGCGCCGTCGTCGACTGCGCCGTCTACCGGGACGGGCGCCGCGGCACGGCGCGGCTGAGCCCGGCCGAGGCGCTCCGCCGGGTGCGCGGGCGCAGCACGCGGAGCTCCGAAGGGGACGGCGCCACACGCGAGTTCGTCTGGATCGGGCTGCACGAGCCGACGGAGCGCGAGTTCGCCGGCATCGCGCAGGAGTACGGACTGCATCCGCTCGCCGTCGAGGACGCCGTCCACGCCCACCAGCGCCCCAAGGTGGAGAGGTACGACGAGAGCATCTTCACCGTCCTGAAGACCCTCCACTACACCGAGCACCCCGACCAGCCGGAGCAGGCGGCGGCCGTGGTGGAGAGCGGCGAGGTGATGTGCTTCACCGGTCGGGACTACATCATCACCGTCCGGCACGGCGGCCAGGGCTCCCTGCGGGCGCTCCGCCACCGCCTGGAGGACGACCCGGAACTGCTCTCCCGCGGCCCCTCCGCCGTGCTCCACGCCATCGCCGACCAGACCGTCGACGGGTACCTCGCGGTCGCTGACGCGGTCCAGGTCGACATCGACGAGGTGGAGAACCAGGTCTTCGCGCAGCAGACCGACCGCGTGGCGGGGCGCAGGCGGGGCGGCGAGTCCGGCCGGATCTACCAACTCAAGCGCGAGGTACTGGAGTTCAAGCGCGCGGTCGGCCCGCTGCTGCGCCCGATGGAGCTGCTGAGCGAGCGCCCCCTGCGGCTGATCGACCCCGAGGTCCAGAAGTACTTCCGCGACGTCGCCGACCACCTCGCCCGCGTCAACGAGCAGGTGCTCGGCTTCGATGAGCTGCTCAACTCGATCCTCCAGGCCAACCTCGCGCAGGCCACGGTCGCCCAGTCCGAGGACATGCGGAAGATCACCTCCTGGGCGGCGATCTTCGCCGTGCCCACGATGATCGCCGGCGTCTACGGCATGAACTTCGACGTCATGCCCGAGACCCACTGGGAGTACGGCTATCCGACGGTGATGGCCGTGATCGTCGGGATCTGCGTCGCCATCCACCGCGGGTTCAAGCGCAACGGCTGGCTCTGAGCGCGCAACGGCCCAACTCGCCCGGCCGCGCGACGTGTCCGGGAGCCGGCGGCGCGGAACGCAGGTCGCGCACGCGCAGCGGGAGCCGTCGGGCGGTAGCCTGCTGGGCATGGAGGAGACGCTGCTGGAGCACGCGCTCATCGAGGAGTCCGCGAAGAAGTCGGCGCTGGTGTGGGTCCGCGGCCCCGAAGGTCCCTCGCGTCCGCTCTGGCACGTGTGGCACGGGGGCGCCGTCTGCCTCGTCGGCGACGGCTCGGAACAGCCCCTGCACGGGCTCGACTTGGTCGACGGCGGCACCGCGACCGTCAGCGTGCGGAGCAAGGACAAGGGCGGCCGCCTCGTCGTCTGGCCGGCGCGCGTCGTCCAACTCACGCCGGGGAGCGACGCCTGGCAGGCGGCCGTCGACGACCTCAAGCCGAAACGCCTCAACGCGCCGGACAGCGGCTCGCTCACCGAGCGCTGGTCCCGCGAGTGCCGCGTCCTGCGACTGGAACCGGCAGGCGAGGCGCTGGAGCACCCCGGCGCCATGCCCGACTCCTCGCACGCCGCTCCCCCGCCGCCCACTCCGGCGACGACGCGGCAGCCCGTGCCGTCCGGCGTGCCGCGACTCCTCTTCCGCCGCCGGAAGAGCTTCCGCCGCCGGAAGAGCTGAGAGGGTCAACTCCCGTCGGCGGAGATCTTCTTGCCGTAGTCGACGACCTGCTCCTTCTTCGGCGCGCTCAGCTCGAAGCTCTGGTTCCACGCGCTGAGACGCACCGTGCCCGCGTCGCCGCCGCGTTGCAGCTTCAACGGGTACGGGGTGCCGTGCAGCGCCACATCGACGGTCCCGCCGTTCCCCTCCCCCGCCTCGACGCGGATCGTCTTCATGCCGCCGACCTCGCCGTGGTCGCCGACCTCGCGGGAACCGTCGAGCGCCAGCAAGCCGTCGAGCAGGACCTTCATGTCGGTGAACCCGCTGAACTGCTTGTACGCGGGATCCTGGCTCGGCACCTTGACGTACTTGCCGACGAGCTTGCGCGCCGCCCGTCTGTCGTTCTTCGTCGGCTCCTTGCCGCCCTTGCCCTGGCGCGCCCAGAAGTCCTCGTTCGCCTTGAGGTAGAGGTCCTTGCCGACGCGCAGGAGCTCGAAGGAGGACTTGCCCTTGTGGGAGACCTCGCCGTGCCCCCCGCTGTTCTTCAGCCGCATCTGGAGCCGGTAGGTCTGCCCCTTGCTGACGACGGTGCCCGAGAGGCGGACCGCCTCGGCCGAACGCGCGGCGGAGCGGGCCTTCTTCTCTATCTGAGCCGCCGTCAACTTGCCGACTCCGTTGGTCCCTGCGTCGGGATCGTCGCCCATGCACCCGGTGAGCGCAGCCGACAGGCCCGCGCAGACAGTCCCGGCGAGGAGTGCTCTCAGACGTGCGCGGGCGCGTGGAGTCACGCTGCATCCTCCTGGGCTCGGGGGGCGGAAACCGCACCCTACCCGTGGGCGCCGAGGGCGGCGGAGGGCAGCCGTCCGGACCCGCGGGCGCAGCGTCCGGCAGCCGGGAGGAGTCCGGGCGCGCTAGCCTGAACCCCGGCAGAACACCGCAAAAGGTGCGGTTCCTCGGAGCGAGCACGCAAGACCGGGAGGAGTCCGATGGCGGCAGGGGCCTCCCGCGTCTTCATCTCCCACCTCTCCGGCATCCCCGTCTTCGACCCCGTCGGGGACCAGGTGGGCCGGGTCCGCGACGCCGTCGCGCTCCTCCCCTCGCGGTACTCGCCCGAGCGCGACGAGGGGCTGCCGCGGGTGCTCGGGCTCGTCGTCGAAGTCGTCAGCAGGCGGCGGGTGTTCCTGCCGATGACGCGGGTCACCGGCGTCGAGTCGGGCCAGGTGATCACGACGGGGGTGCTCAACATGCGCCGCTTCGAGCAGCGCCCCAACGAGCACCTCGTCTTCGGCGAGCTCCTCGACCGCCGGGTGACGCTGCGTGAGACGGGCGAGGGGGCGACCGTCCTCGACGTCGGAATGCGGCAGTTGCCCGCGCGGAGGGACTGGCAGATCGAGAAGCTCTTCGTCCGCAAGGGACGCGGCAGGGGAGCGCTGCGCCGCCGGGGCGGCGAGACCCTCACCGTGGAGTGGACCGCCGTACAGGGCCTGGGAGTCGAGGAAGAAGCGCAGGGGACGGCGAACATGCTCGCCGCCTTCGAGCGTCTCCGCCCGGCCGACCTCGCCAGCGTGCTCCACCACCTCTCGGCGAAGCGCCGCACCGAGGTAGCCGCCGCCCTCCACGACGAGCGCCTCGCCGACGTCCTCGAGGAACTCCCCGAGGACGACCAGGTGGAGATCATCGGCAAGCTGCGCGACGAGCGCGCCGTCGACGTCCTCGAGGCGATGGACCCCGACGACGCGGCCGACCTCCTCTCCGAGCTCCCCGAGGAGGAGAAGGATCGCTTCCTGGCACTCATGGAACCGGAGGACGCGGCGCCGCTCCGCCGCCTCCTCTCCTACGAGGAGCACACCGCCGGCGGGTTGATGACGACCGAGCCGATCGTGCTGCGCCCGGGCGCCAGCGTCGCGGAGGCGCTCGCGCGCGTACGCCACGAGGACCTGCCGGCGCCGCTCGCCGCGCAGGTCTACGTCTGCCGGCTGCCCGACGAGACACCGACCGGCAGGTACCTCGGCCTCGTCCACTTCCAACGGCTCCTGCGGGAACCGCCGTTCACGCTCGTCGGCGGCATCATCGACCGCGACCTGCGGCCGCTCTCGCCCGACACCCCGCTCGCGCCGCTCGCCGGATACATGGCCACCTACAACATCGTCGCCGCCCCCGTCGTCGACGAGGCAGGCCACCTGCTCGGCGCCGTCACCGTCGACGACGTCCTCGACCACCTCCTGCCCGAGGGCTGGCGGGAGTCCGCCACCTCCGGAGGGATCGCCGGGTTCGCGGAACCGGAGGGTGCACATGGCTGAGCGGTACCGGGCCGAGGAGCGCCCGGAGCAGAAGGAGACGCGGGCGCCCGGGGGTACGCGCCCCTCGCGGATGCGGCTCGACGTGCCCCGGGCGCCGAGGCGGCCGCTGCTTCCCGAGTACGACCCCGACGCCTTCGGCAGGGTCTCGGAGTCGATCGCGAGGTTCCTCGGCACCGGCCGGTTCCTCGTCTGGATGACCGGCGTCATCGTGGTCTGGATCGGCTGGAACAGCCTGGCACCCGTGGAGCTGCGCTTCGACAGCTATCCGTTCATCTTCCTCACGCTCGCGCTCTCCCTCCAGGCGTCGTACGCGGCACCGCTGATCCTCCTCGCGCAGAACAGGCAGGACGACCGGGACCGCGTCAACCTCGAGCAGGACCGCAAGCGCAACGACCGCAGCATCGCCGACACCGAGTTCCTCACCCGCGAGATCGCCTCGCTCCGCATGGGCCTCGGCGAGGTGGCGACGCGCGACTGGCTGCGCTCCGAACTCCAGGAACTGCAGGAAATTGCAAGGGAACTGCGCCCCGGCCCCGCCACCGAGGACGAGCCCCCGGAGGGCCCGCCTCCCGAGTGACCGACACCGCTGCGCCGGGCCCTTCGGCGCGCCCCCGCGCGCGCCGTACCATTTCGGCATGGCTACCGACACGCCTCCGGACGCCGTCCGGGAGGGCACACCGACGAACACCCCGTCCGAAGAGGCGGTGCGCGCCGCGCTCGCCACGGTGAACGACCCGGAGATCCACCGGCCGATCACCGACCTCGGGATGGTCAAGTCCATCGGCATCGAGCCCGACGGCGCCGTCGACGTCGGGATCTACCTCACCGTCTCCGGCTGCCCGCTGCGGGACACCATCACCTCCGACGTCACCGAGGCGGTCCGGGGCGTGGCGGGCGTCAGCGAGGTACGCGTCGAGCTGGACGTCATGAGCGACGAGCAGCGGCGGGAGCTCGCCGCCTCGCTGCGGGGCGGCAAGGCGGAGCGCGAGGTGCCGTTCGCGCAGCCCGGCTCGTTGACGCGGGTCTACTGCGTGGCGTCGGGCAAGGGCGGCGTAGGCAAGTCGTCGGTCACGGTCAACCTCGCGGCGAAGCTCGCAGCGGACGGGCTGAAGGTCGGCGTCGTCGACGCGGACATCTACGGCCACTCCGTCCCGAGGATGCTCGGCACCGACGGGCGCCCGACCCAGGTCGAGGACATGATCATGCCGCCGTCGGCGTTCGGCGTGAAGGTGATCTCGATCGGGATGTTCACGCCGGGCAACGCGCCGGTGGTCTGGCGCGGCCCGATGCTCCACCGCGCACTCCAGCAGTTCCTCGCCGACGTCTACTGGGGCGACCTCGACGTCCTCCTCCTCGACCTGCCGCCCGGCACGGGCGACATCGCCATCTCCGTCGCGCAGTTGGTGCCGAACGCCGAGATCCTCGTGGTGACGACGCCGCAGCAGGCCGCCGCCGAGGTCGCGGAGCGCGCCGGCTCGATCGCGGTGCAGACGCACCAGAAGATCGTGGGCGTCATCGAGAACATGTCCGGCATGCCGTGCCCGCACTGCGGCGAGATGGTCGACGTCTTCGGCACCGGCGGCGGCGCGGTCGTCGCCGAGGGGCTGACGCGGACCACCGGCAGCGAGGTTCCGGTCCTCGGCGGCATCCCGATCGACCTGCGGATGCGCGAGGGCGGCGACGAGGGCAAGCCCGTCGTCCTCTCCGACCCCGACTCCCCCGCGGGCCAGGCACTCGGCGAGATCGCGGAGAAGCTCGGCGAACGCCAGCGCGGGCTCTCGGGGATGTCGCTCGGGCTCACGCCGAGCAACAAGTTCTGACCCGACGTACACGGAGGGGCGCATCACCGGCCGGTGGTGCGCCCCTCCGCGTACGCGCTACTGCTGCGCGTACGCGGTGATGTCCTTCACGACGGAGAAGCCGAGGCCGTACGCGCTCATCCCCCGCCCGTAGGCGCCGAGATGGACGCCCTCACGGGCACGCCCCGCGAGGACCCAGCCGTACTCGGATTCGCGGTAGTGGAAGTCGGTGGGCTCACCGTCGACGGGCAGCGACAGCGTCGACCAGCCGGCGCCGCCGAGGTCGTCGGCGAGCTCCCAGGCGACGCCCGTCTGCTGGTCGAGCCAGTCCTGACGGAGGCCGAGCTCCATCTCCCTCGGCCACGTGCACGAGAGGAGCCCGGAGCCGGCGAGCCAGGCCGCCGTGGAGACCGATGTCGCCTCCAGCACCCCCGTGCCGTCGGCACTGCGGCGCACGGGCCGACTGGCGACCGTCACGACGACCGCGAAGCGCTGGCTGTCCGGGTTCGCCTCCGTGCGGAGCGAGGGGGCCTCGCCGTGTCCCGTCGAACCGTGCTCGACCGTGCCGTCCGCCGTCTCCCCCACCTGCATCAGCCAACGGGGCCCGTTGAAGGCCGCGTCGAGGCCGTACCACGGAAAGGCCGCCGTCAGATAGCCGTCGACCGCCCGCGCGTCGGTCGCCCCCTCTACGGCGGGCCCGGCTTGTTCTGCCGTCCGACTCGTCGTCTCCATGTGCGTGACGCCTCCTCATTGCCCTGTGCCATGGGCAGCCTGCCCCCCTCGGAACGGCGACCCCGGACACAGGGAGGATAGCCACACCGGTCTGTCGTGTCGGGCATGGCCGAGGATCGGATACCGCCCAGCGGGGGTGAGATGGGCCTCAGTGCGCCCGACAAGTGCGAAGAAACCACAGGTCGTCGGCGCGGAACGGGACAAGGGGCACATGCGTCCGATCGGCGCACGAGACACCGCGCCGGCCTGCGCCGCCCGGGGTATCCCGCGGGCCGCCTCAGGTGGCGTCCGGGTCGAACGGAGGCGGGTCGTTTCCGGGCTCGCCCTTGGTGAGATCGGGGCCCTTGGTCAGGTCGGGGCCCTTGGAAGAGCCGTTGACCGACGAGCCGCTGGCGGCAGCGGTGCCGCCCTTGGTGAGGCTGTGGCGG
>NZ_AJTQ01000157.1 GCF_000262345.1 Streptomyces xiaopingdaonensis
GCCCGTCCCCGTGCCCTCGCTGCCGTTCTTGCCGTTGACGGCGTCCGTCACCTCGGCGAGGTCCTTGCGGAGGTCGAAGCTGCTCTGGAGCTCCTTGAGGCCGAGGTCGTCGCCGTCGAGCAGGTGCTTGCGCGCGAAGTTCTTGGGGTTGAGGTCGTCGAACTCGAAGTCCTTGAACTCCGGGCCGAGTTCGGAGCGGATGTCCTCCTTCGCGTTGTCGGAGAACTGCCGCACCTTCCGGATGAAGCCGGCGACGTCCTGGATCACCTTGGGGAGCTTGTCCGGGCCGAAGATGAGCACGGCGAGGACGATCAACGTGATCAGCTCAAGGGGTCCTATGTCGAAGAACACCGTGCAGCTCCCTCATTACGTCCATGGCCGACCGACTCCGCCCGCCGACGGACCGGCGCTGCTCGCCGGCGCCCACGTGCTGTCGACACCCGAGCCACGTTACCCGTAGCGCGCCCGAGCCGGGACCCCACCTTCGCACCCGGGCGCAGCCGCCGTGAACGGAGCACGCCGGGCGCACGACCCCGGCGCTGGGCAGCGGTGTCCAGCGCAGAGGAGCGGACGCCGTCCACGACGTGACGCCGAGGACGGCCTTGCCGAGAAGGCGCCGCCGGGCCTCACTCCCCGCTCGACGAGCCGAGCCGCACCTGGATCCGGCGCTCCTTGCCGCCCCGCTCCGCCGTCAACTCGACCGTCTCGCCCGGACGATGGCTCCGCACCCGGACGATCAGCTCCTCAGCACCCTCCACGGCGACGCCGTCCACCTCGCGGATCACATCGCCCGGCTTGACCCCGGCACGGTCGGCCGGACCGCCCCGCTCCACCGAGCCTCTCGATCCGACGCGGGCGCCCCCGCCCTCGTACGAGGTGTCGAGCGTGACGCCGATCACCGGGTGCGAGGCGGTGCCCTTGTCGATCAGTTCCTGGGCGACGCGCTTGCCCTGGTTCACCGGGATCGCGAAGCCGAGGCCGACGCTGCCGCCCGAGCCGCCGCCGTCTCCGGCCGACCTGATCGAGCTGTTTATCCCGATCACCTTGCCGTCGGTGTCGACGAGCGGGCCGCCGGAGTTGCCCGGGTTGATCGGCGCGTCCGTCTGGAGCGCGTCGACGTAGCTGAGTTCGCTGCCCCGGCTGCTCCCGCCCGCGGTGACGGGACGGTTCTTGGCGCTGATGATCCCGCTCGTGACCGTCGCCTCCAAGCCGAAGGGCGCGCCTATCGCGACGACGGGTTCGCCGACCTTGACGGCGTCGGAGTCGCCGAGCGGCAGCGCCTCGGGGGCGGCGCCGCCGTCGATCTCGACGACGGCGAGGTCGTAACCGGGGTCCGAGCCGACGACTTCGCCCTTGACGCGCCGGCCGTCGCCCAGCGTGATCCGCACCGTGCCGCCGTCCTTCGCGCCGTCGACGACGTGGTGGTTGGTGAGGAGATGGCCGCGGCCGTCGAGCGCGAACCCGGTACCCGTCCCGGCCTCGCCGTCCGCCTCGACGTGGACGGTGACGACGCCGGGCAGGGAGCGGGCCGCGATGGCGGCCACGGTGCCGCTGCGGCGCTCGGCGCCGTCTCCGCCCGCCGCCTCCTCGCCCGTGTCGCGGTCGCCGAGGAAGGCGGCCGTTCCGACGCCGGCGACGAGCGCGAGCGCCAGCCCCAGCAGGACCACGCCCGCCCGTCCGCCGGACCTGCGTTTGCGCGGCGGCTTCGGTGCTGTGAGCGGCAGGCTCCACGGGTCGTAGCGCAACGTCGCCTGCGGATACGGGGGTTGGGGAAGCGCGGCGGGCTGCGGTGCGGTGTGCTGCTGCGGCAGGGCGTCCGACCCGAGCGCCGGCGCCCCCTGCGCGGACGGCAGTCGGACGCCGTGCGGCGGCGTCGCGGGACGCTGCACCGGCGGCGCCGGAGCCCAAGGGCCCGGGCGGCCGTACGGAGGCGTGCCGTACGGGTCGGGGGCGTGCAGAGGCGCGGGGGCCTCCGTGCGGAGCGGCGGGTCGGAGTACGGCGTACCGGGTTCGGGAGGCGCTCCTCCCGCGGAGACGCCGGGCGCGCGGGGGTCTGACGGCTGCTCCGAATCCTCGGGGCCCGTCTCGCGCCCGGCGGTGCGACCGGGCAGGTGTGGCCGGCTCCACCACCGCGGCTTCGGCTCGGCGGCCTTCCCCTCGTCCATACTCTCCCCACTGCTCGCGCCCACCCGGGCCGTCCCGTGCTCGACAAGGATTCAACCAGGTGTGCTGCCGACGGCCCAGCCGGCGGGCGGCCAGGGGGACTTCAGGGTGTGGCGGGAGGCGTGGGGCTCGGCTGCGCGCTCGCGGGGGCGTGCTCCACGGAGTCGCTCGCCGGGAGATCGGAGCGGATCGCCGGGGGCGCGGGGGGCGTCGCCGGGTCGTAGCCGGCGGGGAGCCCGGGGAACCAGGGGGCGAGGTCGAAACCCTGGGAAGCGCTCACGGCGAGGAGGGCCGGCGGTGGCGGCGTCGCGCCCGGGGTCCGGCCCGTCGTGTACTGGGGCGCGGGGGCCGGTGGTTGGGCATCTGACGTCAGGCCGCGGGGCTTGGTGCCGAGGGTGCTCACCGAGTCGTTGCGGACGGCCGGTCCTGAGCGGCTCGTCACGCTGCCGGAGCCCGCGGGCGCCGTGCGCACGGGGCCCGCGGAGGCGCCGCGGCCGTCGCCCGAGGCGACCGTGCCCGAGGACGACGTCTGCGAGGTGAGCGCACCGCCGACGGCGAGCGCGGCGAGCGAGAAGGCACCGGCCGCCGCGAAGGCGAACCGGCGCCCGCGCGAAACGCTGCGCTCGGGCTCGTGTATCCGGAAGCCGCGCTCCGGGCTGAGGTGGCCGCGCGAGGACGGACCGGCGACGGGGAGGTACTCGAAGGTGAAGGGTGCGGTGCCGCGTTGCCCCTGGCCCGCCTGCGTACCCTGCTCGTCGTCTTCGCCGTCGGTCGCCCCGGAGTCGGGACCCGAGGGCGCTGCGGGGAGGCCCTGGAGCCGGGCGAGGAGCCCCTCGGAAGGGCCGGGCGGTGCGGTGTCGGCGAAGACGGACTTCACGCGACGTTGAGCGTCGGCCTCGGCCTTGCAGCTCCCGCAGGTGGCGAGGTGGGCGAGGACGCGCTCACGGGCGTCGTGCCCCAACTCGCCGTCCACCAGGGCGGCGAGGCGATCTCCGAGATGGTGCTCGGCCGGCGTCACTCAGCACCCACCTCCCCTCTCGAGGCCGCGGGCACCGCCGCCGCGCTCAGCGACGCCTGCTGCTCCGCACGCGCCTCCGGGGAGCGGTGCTGGAGCGCCTTGCGCAGGTGCGAGCGGCCACGGTGGATACGGCTGCGCACGGTGCCGAGCTTCACGCCGAGTGTGGTGGCGATCTCCTCGTAGGAGAGGCCCTCGATGTCGCAGAGGACGACGGCGGCCCGGAACTCGGGCGCGAGGGTGTCGAGCGCCTGCTGGACGTCGGCGTCGAAGTGGCGGTCGTTGAAGTGCTGTTGGGGGGTGGGCTCGCGGCTGGCGAGGCGCTCTGCCGCGTCGTCCCCGAGGGAGTCGAAGCGGATGCGCTGCTTCCTGCGGACCGTGTCGAGGAAGAGATTGGTGGTGATGCGGTGGAGCCAGCCCTCGAAGGTGCCCGGGGTGTAGGTGGAGAGCGAGCGGAAGACGCGGACGAAGACCTCCTGGGTGAGGTCCTCCGCGTCGTACTGGTTCCCCGTGAGGCGGTAGGCGAGGCGGTAGACACGCGCGCTGTGGGTGCTGACGATCTCCTCCCAGGAGGGAGGGGTCCACGCCTGGGCATCCGCATCGGTGTCGAAGGTCGCCGTGTGAGCGGATTCGGCGCGGAACTTGTCAGCTGTGTTGGTCACGGATTTCGGCCTGCCGGCGGCGGCACGGAGGCGACTCATCACCCCTCCGCCGCGGACGGTGGCCGCACCTCCCCTGTCGGCTCTGGTGGTGTCCAGCGGAGCCCCTACCATAGCCACAACTCCCGTTAGCTCCGGATAAGCTTCTTTGCCCTGCTTCGCGGACTCCCGCGCGGACCGCACGCCGCCGCGACGGCCGGGCCTCAACAGGCCGTGCCGGAACCGCGCTTCGGTGTCCTCGTCCACACCTCTCTCAACGCCCGGTCCGATCAGCGGGTTCCCGACCCAACGGATACAGTCACGACTGCGTGGAGGACGGGGACAGGAGAGGGCGATTACCGGCAACCGGCAGACCTGGGCGTTCGTCGACGCCTACGGCGCGGAGCTCGCCGAGGGCGACGAGGACGCCGGCGGCGAGGGGCTGCGGCTCGCGCGCGAACGCGCGCACGCAGCCGACCTGCGCCCCGTCTCCCCTGGCACCGGAGCGACGCTCCGGCTCCTCGCAGCCGCCGCGGGTGCCAAGGCCGTCGCCGAGATCGGCACGGGCACCGGGGTCTCCGGCATCCACCTGCTCCGCGGCATGCGTCCCGACGGGGTGCTCACCACGGTCGACATCGAGCCGCAGCGGCAGCAGTTCGCACGCGAGGCGTTCCGAGCCGCCGGATTCGCCGCCAACCGCGCACGGTTCATCCCGGGCCACGCACTCGAGGTGCTCCCCCGCCTCGCCGACGGCGGCTACGACCTCGTCTTCTGCGACGGCGAGCGGGGCGAGTACCTGGAGTACCTCGACGAATCGTTGCGCCTGCTGCGTCCCGGCGGGCTCGTCTGCTTCGAGGGCGTCTTCGCCGACGGCCGCACCGTCGAGGCGGCCGTGCAGCCGGCCGCCGTGCTCACGCTCCGGGAGCTGCTGCGCACCGTGAAGGAGAGGGCCGAACTCGCGCCCACACTCCTCCCCGTGGGCGACGGACTGCTCTGCGCCGTGCGCCGTTGACCGGCACCACACGCGCGGATGCGCACCGCCCCGGGGCAGAGGCTTCTGCCCCGGGGCGGACACGGGTCCCGCAGCGACCGATCGGGCTCAGCCGCAGACCTTCTCCAGCTCCTCGCCGAGGGCCGTCGCCTCATCCGGGGTCAGCTCGACGACGAGTCGCCCACCGCCTTCGAGCGGAACGCGCATGACGATGCCCCGCCCCTCCTTGGTCACCTCGAGCGGGCCATCGCCCGTTCGCGGCTTCATGGCCGCCATGCTCGTTCCCCTTCCTGAAACCAGCCGATCGCAGCCGGTCGCCCGCACACTCGCCCCGCATCCGGAACCACTCCACCCCGAGCGGGAGGGAATGGGGATATGCGGCGCCACCGGCAGGGCTCGCCGGCATCGAACACATTGCTTCCCTGTCATTATCCCGCATGCCAGGACCGGATGACCAACATCGGTTCGCAGATCTTCGCCCCGGGCCGAACACAAAACCGCCCAATGCGGCTGGCAGAGAGTGATAACGCCTGACCCCCGAAGCGGACCGGGCGGTTTCGGGACGTTTGCCCGGGCACGTCGTTTGACGCAGCTCACACTCGCGGAGCCCGGTGCCGCCCGCTTCCCCTCTGTCGAGCGCTGGTGATCCGCGTCATGCTTACGCCATGAACGACACCGTGCTCTACGAAGTGACCGAGGGTCTCGCCAAGGTGACCCTCAACCGCCCCGACGCCATGAACGCGCTCGACGACGCGACGAAGGCGTCCCTCCGCGACGCCCTGCGCCGTGCCGCGGCGGACGAGAACGTGCGCGCGGTGCTGCTCGGCGCGCGGGGGCGGGCCTTCTGCGTCGGGCAGGACCTCAAGGAGCACGTGGCGCACCTCAGGGAGAGCGGGGGCGGTGCGCTCAACACCGTCGAGGAGCACTACAACCCCATCACCCTCGCGATCGCCGAGATGCCGAAGCCGGTCGTCGCCGCGGTGAACGGCGTCGCGGCGGGTGCGGGCGCGGGGTTCGCGCTCGCGGCCGACCACCGGATCGCCGCCGAGGACGCCTCGTTCAACACCTCCTTCGCCGGCGTGGGGCTCTCCTCCGACTCGGGGCTCTCCTGGACGCTGCCCCGCCTCGTCGGCCCCGGGCGCGCGAAGGACCTGCTGTTCTTCCCGCGCAGCATCAAGGTGCCCGAGGCCGTGGAGCTCGGCCTCGTGGACCGGGTGGTGCCGGCCGACGAGCTCGCCGAGGCGGCCGAGGCGACGGCGCGGCAGCTCGCCGCCGGGCCGACGGTGGCCTACGCCGCGCTCAAGGAGGCCGTCGCGTACGCGAGTTCGCACACGCTGGCGGAGTCGCTCGCCAAGGAGGCCGAGCTGCAGACGCGTGCGGGCGCCTCCGCTGACCACACCATCGCCGTCGAGGCGTTCGTCAAGAAGGAGAAGCCGGAGTTCACCGGGCGGTGAGCCGTCCTCAGCGCACCTGCGGCAGGCCGCGGACCCAGCACTCGGCGAGGTGGTCGTCGACGAGACCGGCGGCCTGCATGGTGGCGTAGGCAGTCGTCGGGCCGACGAACCGCAGGCCGCTGCTCTTGAGTTCGCGGGCGAGCGCCTTCGACTCCGGTGTCGTGGCGGGGACTTCGCCGAGGGTGCGTGGAGGGCGCGGGGCCGGCTCCGGTGCGTGCGACCAGACGAGGGAGTCGAGAGCGCCGGGCTCCCACTCGGCGAGGACGCGCGCGTTGGAGAGTGCCGCCGAGATCTTGGCGCGGTTGCGGACGATGCCGGAGTCCGCGAGGAGGCGTGCCTCGTCGGCCTCGGTGAAGGCCGCCACCGCCGCGATCCGGAAGCCCGCGAAGGCGGCGCGGAAGGCTTCCCGCTTGCGGAGGATCGTCAGCCAGGAGAGGCCGGACTGGAAGCCTTCCAGGCAGAGCCTTTCGAAGAGGGCGTCGTCTCCGCGGACGGGGCGGCCCCACTCGGTGTCGTGGTAGTGCGCGTAGTCCTCCGTGGTGGCGGCCCAGGGGCAGCGGAGCCGTCCGTCCTCGCCGGGGACGGGACCGCCCTCGAGGCCCACCGCGCTGCCGCCTTCGCGGCACTCGCTGCTCATCTCCGCTCCTCACCCGAGCCCGGCGGCTCCTGCTGCTCGGCCTGCCGGTGCGGTCCGCTCGCCGGCTGCGGTCCGCCCTGCTCGGGGCCGCCCTCCGGGGGCTCGCCTGGGAGTCCCCGCGCGACGGCGACGGCCTGGACGCCGGCGAGGCGGGACTCCAACTCGGCGATCCGCGCGTCCCGTTCGGCGAGTTCGGCGCCGAGGCGGTCGAGGACGTCGTCGACCTGGTCCATGCGGTAGCCGCGGGGCGCGACGGCGAGGCGGAGGGAGGCCACGTCGGCGCGGTTGACCGGGCGGGCCTCGGGGAGCGGCTCGTCGAGGAGGTCGGGCGCGGACTCGGAGAGGCCGCCCGTGACCGAGCGGCCCTGGGTGTCGCCGCCGCCGAGCACGGCGAGGGTCACGGCGGCGACCACGACGACGAGCGCGATCAGCATGAACCAGAACACAGGCGACTCCCGGCGTCGGATCGGAGCTATGACGGACTTGGCGCGGCATCGCCCCGCGACGCGCCGACACGCGCCGTGGACGCCCCCTCACGGGCGAGGCCGCGCCGAACGGCCGTGCCCGGTACGGGGGTTCCGCAGGACACCGATCGTGCCATGCCCCACCGACATCGGCCGTCCCCGTACCCCGGCCGCCGTCCGGCGCCGTGCCCGCGGCACCACCGCTGATCACCCGGGGGACCGCGGCGGTAGTGTCGGCGGGTGACTGCGTACGGGCGCGCAGCCGCGCGTGGGCGCGGTCGGCCGCCGAGGAGAACGGGAGGGGCCGATGCTGCGGCTCGGCACACGTGAGTTCGCGCCCGGGGAGCCGGTGGTGATGGCGATCGTCAACCGCACCCCCGACTCCTTCTACGACCGGGGCGCCACCTTCCTCGACGAGCCGGCACTGGCCCGCGTCGACCAGGCGGTGGCCGACGGCGCGGCGATCGTCGACATCGGCGGCGTCAAGGCGGGCCCGGGCGAGGAGGTCACGGCCCGCGAAGAGGAGCGCCGCATCGTCGACTTCGTCGCCGAGGTGCGGGCGAGGCACCCGGAGGTCGTCGTCAGCGTCGACACCTGGCGCCACGAAGTGGCCGACGCCGCCTGCCGGGTCGGCGCCGACCTCGTCAACGACGCCTGGGGCGGCGTCGATCCGCAGCTCGCGGAGGTGGCGGCGCACCACGGCGCGGGGCTCGTGTGCACGCACGCCGGCGGCGTGCAGCCGCGCACCCGCCCGCACCGGGTGAGCTACCCCGGGCCCGGCGGGGTCATGGCCGACGTGCTGCACAGGGTTCTCGGCCTCGCGGAGCGGGCACGGGAGGCGGGGGTGGCGCCCGAGGGCATCCTCATCGACCCGGGGCACGACTTCGGCAAGTCGACCCGGCACTCCCTCGAGGCCACCCGCGAGTTGGGGCGGATGGCGGCGACGGGGTGGCCGGTGCTCGTCTCGCTCTCGCACAAGGACTTCGTCGGCGAGACGCTCGACAGGCCGGTCTCCGAGCGGCTGCTCGGCACCCTCGCGACCACCGCCGTCTCCGCCTGGCTCGGCGCGCAGGTCTACCGGGTGCACGAGGTCGCCGAGACGCGCCAGGTACTGGAGATGGTCGCGGCGATCGCGGGGCGCGGAGAGCCGGCGGTGGCCCGGCGCGGGCTCGCGTGAGCGGGCGCCGGGCCGGTGCGGTCAGCCCGCGATCTCCTTGGTGACGAGGGTGATCGCCTCGTCGAGGTCGTCGGTGACGTGGAAGAGGTCGAGGTCGCGCCCCGACGCCTTGCCCTCGGCGACGACCGAGCCGCGCAGCCAGTCGACGAGGCCCTGCCAGTAGTCGGTGCCGTAGAGCACGATCGGGAAGCGGGTGACCTTCTGCGTCTGGACGAGGGTGAGCGCCTCGAAGAGCTCGTCGAGCGTCCCGAGTCCGCCCGGAAGGACGACGAAGCCGCACGCGTACTTGACGAACATCGTCTTCCGCACGAAGAAGTAGCGGAAGTTGACGCCGATGTCGACGTACGGGTTGAGCCCCTGCTCGAAGGGGAGCTCGATGCCGAGTCCCACCGAGGTCCCACCGGCCTCCAGGGCGCCCTTGTTGGCGGCCTCCATGGCGCCCGGGCCACCACCGGTTATCACCGCGAGCCCCGCCTCGGCGAGTCCCCGGCCGACGCGGACACCGGCGTCGTACTCGCTGGAGTCGACGGGGGTGCGGGCGGAGCCGAAGACGCTGACGGCCGGGCCGAGTTCGGCGAGCGTGCCGAACCCCTCGACGAACTCCGACTGGATGCGCATCACCCGCCAGGGGTCCTGGTGGACGAAATCGGAGGGTCCCGAGGAGTCGAGGAGGCGCTGGTCCGTGGTGCCGAGCTGCCGCTGTCCGCGCCGCCGCACCACGGAGCCGAGGCGCTGCTCGTGGGCCTCCGCCCCGGCCGCCTCACTGGTCCGGTCTCCGCCTCGCGGCGCCGACCCGTCGTGCATTCCGTACTCCCTCCGACTGCTCTTCATCCGCGCCAGGGTACGCAGAACCCGGCGGTCGGCGGCGCACGTCGGGTGGACGGCGGACGGCGCAGGGGCGTCCACCGCGCCAACTTCCGCACTCTCGAGTGAGATACACCACACTCTCGGGCGGCCCCGCTCAGTCGGTGAGCCAAGCCCGCAGCCGCTCCTCGCAGCGGAGGATCAGCGCCGCCTCCACGCGCTCGTCGCGCTTGTGGGCGAGGTTGGGGTCCCCGGGACCGTAGTTGACGGCGGGCACCCCGAGGGCGCTGAACCGCGCCACGTCGGTCCAGCCGAACTTCGGCTGCGGCTCCCCGCCCACCGCCTCGACGAACGCCTGCGCCGCCGGGTGCGTGAGGCCGGGCCGGGCGGCGGGCGAGCTGTCCTCGACCGTCCAGTCCACGACGCCGCACCCCTGGAAGACCTCCTTGACGTGCGCGAGCGCCTGTTCCTCCGAAAGGTCGGGAGCGTAGCGGTAGTTGACGGTGACGAGGCACTCGTCGGGGATGACGTTGCCCGCGACGCCGCCCGAGATCCGTACGGCGTTGAGGCCCTCGCGGTACTCCAGCCCCTCGACCTCCACCCGGCGCGGGGTGTACTCCTCGAGGCGCGCGAGGACCGGCGCCGCGCCGTGGATCGCGTTCCGGCCCATCCAGCCGCGCGCCGAGTGCGCCCGTCGGCCCTCGGTGCGCAGCACCACACGCAGCGTTCCCTGGCAGCCGCCCTCCACTCGGGCCTCGGAAGGCTCCAGCAGGACGGCGAAGTCGCCCGCGAGCAGCGCGGGGTGGTCCCGCGCAACGTGGCCGAGGCCGTTGTGCTCGGCGGCGACCTCCTCGTTGTCGTAGAAGACGAACGTGAGGTCGCGGTTGGGCGCGGGGACGGTCGCCGCGAGGCGGAGCTGCACCGCGACGCCGGCCTTCATGTCGGTGGTGCCGCAGCCCCACAGCATCCCCTCGTCGTCGAGGCGCGAGGGGAGGTTGTCGGCGATCGGCACCGTGTCGAGATGCCCCGCGAGGACGACGCGCTCGGCGCGGCCGAGACTCGTTCGGGCGACGACGTTGTTGCCGTGGCGGTCGACGGTCAGGTCGGGCAGCGCCATGAGCGCGGCCTCCACGGCGTCGGCGAGCTGCTGCTCCGAGCCGCTCTCGGAGGGGATGTCGACGAGCTGGGCGGTGAGCCGTGCGGCGTCCTGCTCCAGATCGAGAGGGGTGTGGGCCATGGCGTCCAGGTTAGGGCCGGCGCTCGCGGCTTCCCCGCGCGGGCCGTACGGGCGGCCCGGGGAGCCGCTACCTTGGGCGCGTGCCGAAAACGGTCAACTCCCGCACGAAACGCCGCTCCCGGCTTCTGAGGTACGCCGCGGGTGCAGCGGCGCTGCTCGGGCTCGGCGCGTACGGAGCGGTGCTCCTCAGCCCGGAGAGCTCGACACCGGCCCGCTGCCTCGCGAGCATCGCGGAGGGCGACCGGAGCACGGAGTACTCGATAGAGCCCGTCCAGGCGGCGAACGCGGCGACGATCAGCGCGGTCGCCTCGCAGCGTGGGCTGCCCGAACGAGCGGTGACGATAGCGATCGCCACCGCCATACAGGAGTCCTCGCTCCGCAACCTCGACCACGGCGACCGGGATTCGCTCGGCCTCTTCCAGCAGCGGCCCTCGCAGGGCTGGGGCTCGCAGGAGGAGATCCTCGACCCGGTGTACTCGGCTGGCAAGTTCTACGACCACCTCCTCAAGATCCCCGGGTACTCGCGGCTTCCGCTGACGGTCGCCGCGCAGCGGGTGCAGCGCAGCGGCTTCCCGCAGGCGTACGCGAAGCACGAGTCGGACGCGTCGCTCCTCTCCGCCGCGCTCACCGGCCGCAAGGCCGCGGCGCTGACGTGCACCACGGGGCCGGACGGCGAGGAGACCGCAGCCGTCGAGGCGTCCGAGGTGCGGGAGCGCCTCGTCCGCGACTTCGGCAAGGACGTGCTGCCGGCGCGTGAGCGCCTCGGCGGCACGACCCGCGGCGCGGGCACCGAGGCCGACGAGCTGCTCGCCGTCCCGGCCCAGAACGCAAAGCGGGGCTGGGAGTTGGCGCACTGGGCGGTGACGCACGCGCGGGAGCTGGACATCGAGAAGATCTCGTACGGCGGGCGCGTGTGGAGCGACGACCGCTCGGGGGACGGGTGGCGGAGCGAAAAGGACGAGGGCGCCTCGCGCGGCACCGTCGTGCTCCGTCTCGCGCGCTGAGCGGCCGGCCTCGTCGTCCGAACTCCGGTGCTGCGCGGGCGGGTTGGCGGGAGCCGAGCGGCGGCCGGCGCCCCGCCGTCAGCCTTGCGCCGATCGCATCGCCCGCACGAGGGAACCGCGCCGCCTCTTCGCTGACGTCAGCACGAAGGCCCTCGACGCGGCGGCACCCCTCGGGAACCCGCAGGCAGGAGCGCCCAACAGCCGTGGGAGACCGTCGACTTACGCCCGCAATGCGCGGTTTGCTCCAACAGGATCATGTGACGCATTGCCGTTCCTTTACCCGGAGGCCCCGCAACCTCCGGGCGCCCCACGCCGATAGGCACGGCGCGTACGGGCACCGCAGGCGTAGCCCCCGTGGATGTCTACGGCGCCCGTGCGCACCCCCGGAACACCGGAACACCCCGAAGGAGCACCATGTCCCTCCCCAGCACCCGCCGGATCGCGAAGGCCGCACTGCTCACCGCAGCGGGCGCCGCCTCGGTGGTCGGCGCGGCCGGTTCGGCGAGCGCCCTCACCACGGACGCGGCGCCCGACCTCAGCGGCGTCAGCTCCCTCGACGGCGAGGGCCTCGGCACCACCGCCGACGAGACCCTCCGCGGCACCTCGGGGCTGGTCGGTGAGACCGGGGGCGACGCCGTCCGCCAGACCCTGCCCGCGGCCGGCAACGTCGGGGGCGCCGCCGCCAAGACGGCCCTCCCCGCCGCCACGGACCTCGGCAACGGCGCGAAGGAGACCGCGGGCAAGACCGTCGGCGACACCGCCTCCTCCGCGACCGAGCAGCTCGGCGGTGGCAAGGCGCTGGGCGGCCTCGGCGACGTCGCGGGGAAGAGCCCGGTGGGCGGCGCGGGCAAGCTCCTCGGCGGTATGCCGATCAAGTAACCTGCGCAGCAGGGCACTTCACGGGGCTGCGGCGCAACTCGCCGCAGCCCCACGCGCGTCGGCGGCCCCTCAGGAGAGCCGCTCGACCGCCGCGCGCACCCGCTCGTCCGTCGCCGTGAAGGCGACGCGGACGAAGCGCTCCCCCGCCGGGCCGTAGAAGTCGCCGGGCGCCACCAGGACCCCGTCCTCCGCGAGGCGGGCGACGGTCTCCCAGCACGGCTCGTCGAGGGTCGCCCAGAGGTAGAGGGACGCCTCGCTGTGCTCGATCCGGAAGCCGCGGCCCTCCAGGGCTCCGCGGAGCGCCTCCCGGCGAGCGGCGTAGCGGGCCCGCTGCTCGGCGACGTGGACGTCGTCGTCGAGCGCGGCGGCCGCTGCCGCCTGCACCGGAGCGGGGACCATCATGCCGCCGTGCTTGCGGATCTGGAGGAGCTCGCCGAGGACCGCGGAGTCACCGACGCAGAACGCGGCGCGGTAGCCGGCGAGGTTGGAGCGCTTGGAGAGCGAGTGGACGGCGACGATTCCCTCGTACGAGCCGCCGCAGACCGCCGGGTCGAGCACCGAGACCGGTTCGGCCTCCCAACCGAGCTCCAGGTAGCACTCGTCGGAGAAGACGAGGACGCCCCGCTCCCGCGCCCAGGCGACCGTCGCGCGGAGCGTCTCGGCGTCGAGGACCCGGCCCGTCGGGTTGGAGGGCGAGTTGAGCCACAGCAGGGAGATGTCCTCGGGCAGCTCCGCGAGGCTGTCGTACTCGACGGGCTCGGCGCCGGCGAGGCGGGCGCCGACCGCGTACGTCGGGTAGGCGAGGCGCGGCAGCGCGACGCGGTCGCCGGGGCCGAGCCCGAGCTGGGTGGGGAGCCAGGCGACGAGCTCCTTGGAACCCACCACGGGAAGGACGTTGGCGTGCGAGAGCCGCCCGGCGCCGAGCCGGCGCGCGCTCCACCCGACGATGGCGTCGCGGAACGCCTCGGTGCCCCAGACCGTCGGGTACCCGGGGCTGTCGGAAGCGCCCGTGAGCGCCGCGCGGACGAGCTCGGGCACCGGGTCGACCGGCGTGCCGACGGAGAGGTCGACGGCGCCGCCCGGGTGTGCGGCCGCCGTCTTCTTCAGCGGTTCGAGGCGGTCCCAGGGGAAGACGGGCAGCCGGTCGGAGACGGGAGGCACGGGGGCGGCTCTCTTTCTTGCGGTTCCTCGGCGAACGGTGCGGCCGTTGCCCGAACGCCGCGGTCCCGTACGGCATGGGGAACGCCGTACGGGACCGGTGGCTGCGCCTCGGGCTCCCGCGCGGGACGCCTCGGCGCGGCCGCAGTCGGCGGGTCCTGGACTGGGGTTACTCGTCGTGCTCCTGCGGGGGCAGCGCGGCGATGAGCGGGTGGTCACGCTCGATCAGGCCGAGCTTGCTCGCACCGCCGGGGGAGCCGAGGTCGTCGAAGAACTCGACGTTCGCCTTGTAGTAGTCCTTCCACTCCTCCGGGGTGTCGTCCTCGTAGAAGATCGCCTCGACCGGGCAGACCGGTTCGCAGGCTCCGCAGTCGACGCATTCGTCCGGGTGGATGTACAAGGACCGCTGGCCCTCGTAGATGCAGTCAACGGGGCACTCCTCGATGCAGGCCTTGTCCTTCAGGTCGACACAAGGCTCCGCAATGACGTAAGTCACGCTGTCGTTCCTCCTCGGTAGGGCTGGCGGCTGCCGTATACCCGGTTCCGCCGCTGGGCGCGCGGGAGCGCTGCTTCGATCGGACGGCGTCGATGCCCGCACCTAGTATCGCCGCTGGGGGGCACACGACGAACAGGAGGGGCGGGTAGATCAGTGGAATTCGCCATGGGCGGACGTCTCGATATCCGTATCACACCATCTGACGTGGGAAAACGCGTTTCGGTAAGGTCGTTGACCGGTCCGGAGGAGCCCGCGGCCAGGTTCACGGACACCGTCGGCCGGCTCTCGTCGTGGACCGACGGCGTGCTCAGCATCACACGACGTACGGGAGCGAGCGTGCGGATCGACGAGACGGACGTGGTCGCGGGCAAGGTCGTGCCGCAGGCCCGTCCGCGCGGCCGGGGCCTGACGGCGACTCCGGTATCCGAGCTCACCGCGGTCGCCGGACGCGGCTGGCCCGCGGTCGAGCAGGAGCCATCGGGCGGCTGGACGCTGCGTGCCTCCTCCGGGTTCACGGCCCGCGGCAACTCCGTCCTCGTACTCGGCGACCCGGACCTGCCGCTCGCCGACGCGGTCGCGCACACCGAGCAGTGGTACGAGCGGCGCGGACTGACGCCGCGCTTCCAGGTGACTCCCGCGGACGAGGCGCTCGACTCCCTGCTGGCCGCCCGCGGTTGGGAGCGCGAGCGCCCCGCCGTGCTCCGCGTCGGCCCGCTGGACGCCGTCGTGCGCCAGGAGGCCCCGCTCCCCGAGGGCGCCTCGGCGTCGCTCGCCACCCGGCCCGACGAGCGGTTCCTCCGGCTCTACGGACGCACGCTCACCGCCCGGAAGGCCGCGGAGGAGGTGCTGGCCACGCCGCCGCCCGGCGGCTGCGTCCACCTCCTCACGGTCACCGGGCGCGACGGTGCGACGCTCGCCGTGGGCCGGTGCTCGGTGGACGGGCGGTGGGCCGGTTTCGCCGCGATCGAGGTCGCGCCCGAGGCGCGGCGGCGCGGGCTGGCGACGGCCGTGATGCGGCGGCTCGCCGAGGCCGCCCTCCAGGACGGCGCCTCGGGCGGCTACCTCCAGGTCGAACCGGGCAACCACGCGGCGGGCGCTCTCTACGACCGGCTCGGTTTCACGCCGCACCACGAGTACGCCTACCGGACCCGCACCTCGCCGGGACGGGTGCCGGCGGGCGCTCCTGGGGAGGCATGATCAGGTGGGCGAAGACGCGAACGTGGCGGAGGAGAACCGGAGTCGGTTCGCCGAGGAGGTGCGGCAGCGCCGACCGGACCTGGCGCTGCTCTGCCTGCTGATCAGCGTCGAGGCGGTCGCGCACGGACGCGCGGGGGCGACGCGTCGGGAGGCGGAGGCGCTCGTCGACGGCGCGCAGGCCGAGCTCGACCGGCTCGCGGGGCAACTGCCGTACCGCAGGGGGCGTACGCCCCGCGAGTGGGCGGAGGCGCTGCGGGCGCTGCTCGGCGGCCAGTCGGGGTTCCGCGGCGCCGTCGAGGACTACCGCAGGCTCGACTCCTCGCTGCTCGACGCCGTGCTGGAGCGGCGGCGCGGCCTGCCGATCCTGCTCTCCGTCGTCTGGATCGAGGTCGCCCGCAGGGCCGGCGCACCCGTCTACGCGGTGGCGCTGCCGGGGCACTTCACCGTCGGCTTCGGCGAGCCGGGCGGCGAGCACGTGCTCGCCGACCCGTTCGACGGTGGGCGGCTCCTCACCGACGAGGAGGCCGAGGTACTCGTCGCCGGCGTCACCGGGCGGCGCACCCCCCTCTCCCCCGCGGTGCTCCAACCGGCGGGCCCCGACGAGGTGGTGCTCCGCATCCTCAACAACATCCGGGCCTGGGCGGCCGAGCGCCCCGAGCACTCCGCGGTGCGGCTGTGGGCCATAGACCTCTCGCTCCTCCTCCCCCACCACCCGGCGCAACTGCGGTACGAGCGGGCACGGTTGCTCGTCGAGCGCGGGGAGTTCGCGCGGGGCGCGGCGGAGATGGAGGAGTACGCCAGCGTGGTCGCGACGATGGAGCCGAACGCGGCCGAAGCCGTGCGCAGGGCGGCCCGGGCGGCGCGGGCCCGGCTGAACTGACGTACGCGCGCCATTGCGGCGTGGGGCCGGCGGCGCGGAGCCGCCGGCCCCCACTCACTGCGAGGTGGCGCCCGGCACCTCGGCCACGCGCTTCTGCGGCGAAGCCGGTGCCTCCTTCTTCAGCGCCTGGACCATCGCGGCGGCCGCGTGCTGCGGCTGCATGGGCACGGTCCCGCTGCCGCCTTCCACGACCACGTCGTCGAAAGCCGTGCCGTAGGACGCCTCGAGCTTCTTCACGTCGATCACCGGCTGGAGCTTGTCGCCGCCGAGCCGCATGGTGAGCAGCGAGCCGAGCGTCTGCTCGCTGAACGGCACCGTGACGTCGCCCGCCTTGAGCCAGACCCAACCGGACATCGCCGTCTTGCCGAACCCGTTGACCGCCCGGTCGAGTTCGGCCTTGCCGACCTTCGGCTGCTGCCGGCTCACCGGTAGCCGCACGGTGTTGTCGGCGCCGGAGGCCGCCCGCTGGACGTAGGCGCGCTCCAGCGACTCGGACGCCTTGGCGGCGTCGAGCCCCTTGTACGGCTTGCCGGGGACGGCGACGGCCCGGCCACCGGTGAACTTCACCATCCCCTCGCTCACCCGGCCGCTGCCGCCGGGGAGTTGGGAGAGCGCGGAGTGCATCTTCTCGTCGTCGACGGAGACGGCGGGCTCGGCCTCGCGCTCCATGCCGAAGAGGGAGCCGATGACGCTGACGGGGTTGTAGTCGCGGCCCGCGGCGTTCTGCACCGTCGCCTCGTTGTCGAGGGTGAGACCGGCCACCGCCGGCTTGACCGTGCTCTTCTCGCCGTCGACGTCGACCTTGAGCGGCGCCGTCGTACGGTCGCCCAGCGCCTCGTCGAGCTTGTTGACGGCCTCGTGCTTGGTGGTGCCCCCGATGTCGACGCCGACGACGGTGGTGCCGTTGGGGACGTCGGAGTGGTCGAGGAGGAGCCCTGCGCCGTAGGCGATGCCGAGCAAGCCGAGGACCGCGACGCCGGCGAGGACCAACTTGTTGCGCCCCTTCCCCCGCGGCGCGGGCGGGGGCTGCGGGGGCTCGGTGTGCGCGGGCGGCGCCTGCGTCGCCGCGGGCCAGGACACCGCCTGGCCGGACGGGACTTCGCCCGACTCCTCACCGGGCGTCCCGCTGACGACGGGGTCGCCTGCGAGACGCTCGGAGCCTGTGTCCTGCGGTCCTTCGAGGAGCCCCTCGCCCGCGCCGCCCGGCGCGAACGGGGCGGGCCCCGTGCCGAGGCCGAGGGTGGAACCGGCCGGCGCCGTACCGGAGTTGCCGCCGCCGGGCGGGGGCACGGCGGGCGTGCCCTGCGCCGGTGTGCCCTGGGGGCCGGCCTGCGGAGGCGCGGGCGGCATGTGCAGCTCGCCCGTCGCCGGGCCGGTCGTGGGGTCCGAAGGCCCCGGCCGCGCGGGCTCGTCGGGGTGTTGGACGAGGCCGTGGACGCGGCTCGGCTCGTCGGGTCCGGCGCCCGGTGCCGCCGCCGGGACGCCGTCGGGCGGCGTCGCCGTGCGGTCGGCGGGCGGTTCGGGTGCGTCGACGAACGGCAGGTCCGTACGCGTGCCGCTCGACGCGCCCTCGGTGGGCGTGCCGGCCGCCGGCGTGCCGCCCTGGGGGTTGCGGTTCTTCGGCTTGCGGGGCGCGAACCAGTCGCTCGTCTCCTGGGTGAACTCGCTGCCCGCGCCGCCGGGTTCGGCGGAGGCCGCGGGCGCCTGGGGCGACGGGGCGTCCTCGGCGGGCTCGCGGGCGGGCGGAACCTCGCGCTCCGGTGCCTCGGCTGCGGGCTCCTCCTCCGGCTCGCCCTGGGCACCGGCCTCGTCCCCGGGGACGGGGGTGCGCATGACGACGGGCGGAATCGGGCGCGAGCCCGGGATGTTGATCCGCACGCGGGTGGTGAGCGTCGTCTCGGTCTTCGGCTCGTCCGCCTTGGCTCTCGGCCGAGACGCCTCGGGGTCTCCGGGCGCGCCCGCCGGACCGTACGGCTCGTTCCCAGGCGGGTACGGCGTATCACCGCGCCCGTTCGGCACGGAGGACGGACTGTCAGTTTCACGGCTCAAAACAGGTACTCCCCGGATGGATGCGCGGTCCCCGTCATTTCCCCGGGAACCGCTCGCCGGCGGGGCACCACAATACTGGGGGGCTGCCGGGCGCGGGTCCGGGAGCCGGTGAACACCCCGTACGGCTCAAGTGCGGTGTCAGTGACCGCCCCGGCGCGACGGCTGCTCCGGCGGCGGCGAGAGCGCGAGGGTGGCGCAGATCACGGCGGCGAGGACGCCGCCGAAGAGGAAGGCGTAGGATCCGGCTCCGGCCGCGAAGACGAAGTCGCCCTCGGGACGCGAGGTCGTCAACAGCAGGACGACGACCGTCCATGCGGCCCCGGGCGCCGCGGCGCCCAGCTTCGTCCCGCACAGCAGGGCGCCGCCGTGGAAGACGCCGATCGCGGCGACGAGCGCCAGCGCGAGCCCGCCGTAGTGCCACGCGCCCTGGAGGAGCGCACCGGCGACGCCGGTGACCGCGCCCGCGACGGCGAGTACGAGGTAGAGGGCGACGCGCGCTCCCCGCCTGCGCACGTAGGGGAGTTCGGCTGTCCGGCTCATGCGTCCACCCCTGCGAAGAGGTCGTCCGAAAGAGGGGCCGAGGGCCCGGCCACGTCGGTGAGGGCGTCGGCGAGGAGGTAGTGCTCCACCGCGCGCAGCGGCTGCACGAGGCCGTTGGAGAGCGCGAACGTACCGTCGCCGACGGTGAGCTGGGTGGCGTGCGCGCGCATCGCGGCGGCCTTGGCCTCGGCGTAGGTGGTGGCGTCGACCCGTACGTCGGGGGCGCCGTCCGGCACGAGGCCCGGCAGGTCGGCCGCTTCGGCGACCGGCGGTTCGGGAAGGCCCTCGGCGACGGCGGGGAGTTCGGGGTTCTCCGGAGGCGCGGGGAAGCGCGAGGTGTCGCCGCGGGCGGCCGCGGTGCGCAGCTCGTCGAGTCCGGCGTGGGCCTCCGAGTGCGGGACGCAGTTCCAGTAGATCCGCGCGACGCGGTGCGCGGGGCGGCCCTCGGGCGCGTGGCCGGGGTCGGCGGCGAGTTCGGCGGCGCGCATCGTGACGCGGTGGGCCTGGATGTGGTCGGGGTGGCCGTAGCCGCCGTCGGGGCCGTAGGTGACGAGGACTTGGGGGCGCACCTCGCGGACGGTGTCGGCGAGTTCGGCGGCGGCCTCGTCGACCGGTGCCTGCCAGAAGGCGCGGGGGTGCACGTTGGACGGCGTGTCGAACATCCCCGAGTCGCGGTACCGGCCGGGGCCGCCGAGGAGGCGGTGGTCCACGACGCCGAGCGCCGCCATCGCCGCGGCGAGTTCGCCCTCGCGGTGAGGGCCGAGGGCGTCCTTGCGGGTGGGCGCGAGGTGGGCGAGCCCGGCCGGGACCACCTCGCCCTCTTCGCCGAGCGTGCAGGTCACCAGGGTGACGTGGGCGCCCTGTGCGGCGTACTTCGCCATCGTGGCGCCGTTGTTGATGGACTCGTCGTCCGGGTGCGCGTGCACCAGCAGCAGGCGCCGCTCGGGGGCTTCGGTCATACCCGCACCCTAAACGGCGCCGCACGGCCTCAGAACTTGATGCCGCCGATCATGCCGGCGACGTTGGTGGTGAGCTCGTTGATGGTGGGGGCGATGGAGGAGCTCGCCAGGTAGAACCCCAGCAGTACGCAGACGAGCGCGTGCGACGCTTTCAGCCCTGATTTCCTCACCAGCAGGAAGACGACGATCGCAAACAGCACCACCGCCGAAATCGAGAGTGCCACGGCGGTTCACCTCCAAGTACGCGCGGTCGGTAAGGAATCGGGACGGGATCGCAGCGAGCGGACGGAGCTGTCGTGCCGAACCGCAGCGGCGCCGCCGCCGCGGAATCCTAGGGGTCCTACGGCCGTGCACGGTGGTACCGCCCCTCCGCGGAGGAGGCGTCACAGGGCTTACTACCCCGCCCCCCACCATGCGCAACGGATCATAACTATCCGTGAGGCCGCACGGGTCGGTGCACGGATGCAGAAGAGGGGCGCATATTCAGATCCGGCCACGTCGGACGACCGCCGGGGCAGCGGCGCGTGCGCCCGCGCAGCGCAGTACCGTCGCCGCATGGCAACCAGCTTCCCGCGGCAGCACGCCCGCACCCACCGGTTCACCCTCGGAGCCCCGCGCGCGTTCGCCGTCGCCGCGGACGGCTCCCGCATCGCCTTCCTGCGCTCCAGGGACGGCAGCGACCGCGCCAACATGCTCTGGGTGCGCACCACCGAGAGCGGCGCGGAGCGCGCCGTGGCAGACCCCGTCGCACTCCTCGGCGGCGGGGACGAGGAGCTCTCGGCCGAGGAGCGGGCGCGCCGCGAGCGCACCAGGGAGGGCGCGGCCGGCATCGTCGGATATGCCACGGACAAGCGCCTGGAGTCCGCCGCCTTCGCTCTCTCGGGCCGCCTTTTCACCGCTTCGTTGACAGAGAGTGCCGACGGGTCCTGGCCACGCGAACTCCCCACCGCCACACCGGTCGTGGACCCGCGCCCCTCCCCCGACGGCTCGCGCATCGCGTACGTCGCCGACGGTGCGCTGCGGCTCGTGGCGGCCGACGGTTCGGGGGACCGCGCGCTCGCCGTACCGGAGTCCGGAACCGTCAGCTACGGATTGGCTGAATTCATCGCAGCCGAGGAGATGTCCCGCACCCGCGGGTACTGGTGGTCGCCCGAGGGAGACGCGCTCCTCGTCGCCCGCGTGGACGACGCGTCCGTCGGCCGCTGGTGGATCTCGGACCCGGCGCACCCCGCCAACTCCCCCGCGCGGACGGCGTATCCGGCGGCCGGCACCGCCAACGCGCGCGTGGACCTCTATCTGGTGAACGCGGACGACGGGGCACGTACCGCGATCGAGTGGGACTGCGAGGCGTACCCGTACCTCGCCCGCGTCCACTGGTCCTCGCGCGGAGAGCCGCTGCTGCTCGTGCAGAGCAGGGACCAGCGCAGGACAAGGACCCTCGCGGTCGACACCGCGAGCGGCGCCACCCGCACCGTCCACGCCGAGCAGGACCCGGTCTGGCTGGAGCTCTTCGCCGGGGTGCCCGCCTGGTCGCCCGACGGGCGGCTCGTCCGGATCGAGGACACCGAGCCCGGCACGGCGGCGCCCGGCGGCTCGCGCGCGCTCTTCGTCGGCGAGGAGCGGTGCACGCCACCGGAGTTGCACGTGCGGAACATGCTCTCGGTCGAGGAGGACGGCGTGCTCCTCACCGCCTCGCAGGGCGGGAGCGAGCGCACCGCGCCCGGCGAGGTCGGTGTCTGGCTGGCGCCGCTGCCCGGCGCGGGCGGCGGGGCACGCCGGCTCGCCGTCGAGGACGTGCCGCACGTCGCCTCGGCGGTGCGGGGCGGCGACGTCCTCGTCCTGTCCTCCAGTACGCTCCTGCGCCCCGGGGCACGCGCGGACGTGGTGCGGCTCACCGCGGAGGGCACCCTTGAAGAGCTCGGCACCGTCGCGTCGTACGCGGAGGAGCCGCAACTCACCGCCGCGCCGCGGCTGTTGCACACGGGCAGCCGCGGGCTCCCCGCGTCGGTGCTGCTGCCCTCGGGGTACCAGGAGGCCGACGGGCCGCTCCCGGTCCTCCTCGACCCGTACGGCGGCCCGCACGCCTCCCGAGCCGTCGCCGCGCACAACGCGCACCTGACGTCGCAGTGGTTCGCCGACCAAGGGTTCGCGGTGATCGCCGCGGACGGCAGGGGCACGCCGGGGTACTCGCCCGGCTGGGAGAAGGCCGTCTCCGGCGACCTCGCGGGCGTCACCCTCGACGACCAGGTGGAGGCGGTCCGCTCCCTCGCGGGCGAGTACCCCCTCGACCTCACCCGCGTCGGCATCCGCGGCTGGTCGTACGGCGGTTACCTCGCCGCGCTCGCGGTACTGCGCCGCCCCGACGTCTTCCACGCGGCCGTCGCGGGCGCCCCCGTCGTCGACTGGCGCCTCTACGACACCCACTACACCGAACGCTACCTCGGCACCCCCGAGATGGACCCGGCCGTCTACGCGCACAACTCGCTCGTCACCGACGACGGCCTCTCCGAGGCCGCAGAGCCGCACCGTCCGCTGATGCTCGTCCACGGCCTCGCCGACGACAACGTCGTCGCGGCGCACACCCTGCGCCTCTCCTCGGCGCTCCTCGCCGCGGGACGCCCGCACGAGGTGCTGCCGCTCTCCGGGGTGACGCACATGACGCCGCAGGAGGAGGTGGCCGAGAACCTCCTCCTGCTCCAGGTCGCCTTCCTCAGGCGTGCGTTGGGCGTCCCGCTCGACTGACGCGGCGGGCGGGGCCTGCGAGTCCCGCCCGCGGCTCAGCCCGCCGGGGTCTCCATGGAGCGCAGCGCCGAGTCGAGGACGACGTCCTCCTCGCGCGTGGTGGTGCTGCCCTCCTCGGGGAAGTGGCAGGCCGTCAGGTGCCCCGCCGCGTTGCCCGGGATCTGGACGAGCGGCGGCTCCTCGGCTGCGCACTTCTCCTGCGCCTTCCAGCACCGGGTGCGGAACCGGCATCCGGAGGGCGGGTCGATCGGCGAAGGGACGTCCCCCGCGAGGCGGATGCGCTCGCGGTCGTCCGGCGCCGCGCCCTCGACGGCGACCTCGGGAACGGCCGAGAGGAGCGCGTGGGTGTAGGGGTGGCGGGGGCGCACGTAGATCGACTCGCGGTCGCCCACCTCGACGATCTTCCCGAGGTACATCACCGCGACCCGTTGCGAGAAGTGCCGGACGATCGCGAGGTCGTGGGCGATGAAGACGAACGCGATACCGAGTTCCCGCTGCACCTTCTGGAGCAGGTTGACGACCTGCGCCTGGATCGAGACGTCGAGCGCCGAGACCGGCTCGTCCGCGACGATCAGCTTCGGCTGCAGCGCCAACGCCCGCGCGACGCCGATGCGTTGCCGCTGGCCGCCGGAGAACTCGTGCGGGAAGCGGTTGTAGTGCTCGGGGTTGAGGCCGACCGTCTCCAGCAGCTCCCTGATGCGCTGCTCCCGGCCGCCCGGCGGATCGATGCCGTTGACCTCCATGGGCCCCGAGATGATCGAGCCCACCGTCTGCCGGGGGTTGAGCGAGGAGTACGGGTCCTGGAAGATCATCTGGATCTCGGAGCGGACCGGCGCCATCCGCCGCCTCGACGCGTGCGTGATGTCCTGCCCGCGGTAGCTGATCGTGCCGCCCGTCGGCTCCAGCAGCCGCGTCAGCAACCGCCCCGTCGTCGACTTGCCGCAGCCGGACTCACCGACGAGCCCGAAGCTCTCCCCGCGGTGCACGGCGAGGTCGATCCCCGAGACGGCCTGCACCTCGCCGACCTTCCGCTTGAACGGGAACCCGCCCATGATCGGGAAGTGCTTGGCGAGGTTCTCCGCCTTCAGCAGCGGCTCGCCCGCGGGCTCGCCGCCGGCGGCCGCGGGGCCCGGAGCGGTGCCCGAGGAGGGTGTGGTGCTCATACGTCTCGTCTCCTAGGTGCCTGGCCCAGCCGGGGCTTGATCTGCTCGGTGAAGAGGGTCCGCTTCTGTTCGTCCGTCAGGTGGCAGGCGGCGCTGCGGCCGGGCGGCAGCTCCGGGCGGTCGGCGGTGCAGGAGAGACCGCCCGCGACCTGTTCCGCGAAGTCGCACCGCGGGTGGAAGGCGCAGCCGCCGGGCGGGGAGAGCAGGCTGGGCGGGGTGCCGTGGATCGGCGTGAGCGCCTCGTCGACGTCGCCGGACAGGCGCGGCATCGACGACAACAGGCCCCAGGTGTACGGGTGTTGCGGGCGCCGCAGGACGTCCTCGACCGTGCCGCGCTCGACGGCCCGCCCGCCGTACATCACCAGGATGTCGTCGGCCACGTTGCCGATGACGCCGAGGTCGTGGGTGATGAAGATGATCGCGGAGCCGAACTCCTGCTGGAGGTCCTTGAGGAGGTCGAGGATCTGGGCCTGCACGGTGACGTCGAGCGCCGTCGTCGGCTCGTCGGCGATGAGCAGGTCGGGGTTGCAGACGAGCGCCATCGCGATCATGGCGCGCTGCCGCATGCCGCCGCTGAACTGGTGCGGGTAGTCCTTCGCACGCGTCCTGGCGTTCGGGATGCCGACCTTGTCGAGCATCTCCACGGCGCGCTCGTGCGCCTCCCGCTTGGAGGCGCCCTCGTGTTTGCGGTAGGGCTCGGCGATCTGGCGGCCGACCGTGTAGTACGGCGAGAGCGCGGTGAGCGGGTCCTGGAAGATCATCGCCATCTTGTTGCCGCGCAGCGACTCCAGCGTCTTCTGCCGGGCCCCGGTCAACTCCTGCCCGTCGAGGAGGATTTCGCCCGACACCTCGGTGCTCGCCGGGTTGTGGAGGCCGAGGATCGACAGGTTCGTCACCGACTTGCCCGAGCCGGACTCGCCGACGACGCCGAGGGTGCGTCCGCGCTCCAGCTCGAAGGAGAGTCCGTCGACGGCCTTGACGGTGCCGTCCTCCGTGGCGAAGTGGACGTACAGGTCGCGGACGCTGAGGAAGGCGTCCCCGCCGCCGCGCGGCGCGGGCACGTCCGCTTCCTTGGTCAGGGTGGTCATGGCCGGGATCTCCTAGGACAGGCGCACGCGCGGGTCGATGAACGCGTAGACGGCGTCCACGATGATGTTGAAGAGGATGATGAAGGTCGCGGCGAAGAGCATCACGCCCATCACCATCGGGAGGTCGGTGTTCTGCACCGAGTCGACGGCGAGCGTCCCGAGGCCCGGCAGCGAGAACGTCCACTCCGTGATCATCGCGCCGCCGAAGAGCGACCCCAGGTCGACGCCGAAGATGGTGACGATCGGGATCAGCGAGCCCCGCCAGGCGTACCGGAAGAAGACCGTCCGCCCCGACATCCCCTTCGCCCTCGCGGTGCGCACGTGGTCCTCCTGGAGCTGCTCGATCATCGAGGAGCGCGCCAGCCTCGTGTAGTTGGCGGTGAAGATGATCTGCACGACGCACCAGGGGATCAGCAGCCCCATGAACCAGCCGGCCGGGTCCTCGGTGAGCGGCACGTACTGCGGCTGGTCGAGGAGTTCGAGGTTGTAGACGACGAGCGCGAGGACGAGCGGGCCGATGAAGTAGATCTGCATCGAGCTGAGGACGAGCGACCCCGTGGAGAACGCCTTGTCGAGCAGCGTGCCCTTCTTGTGCGCGGCGATCATGCCGGCGCCGAGCCCGATGGCGAGGAAGACGACGGCGCCGCCGACGGTGAGCGAGACCGTCGTCGGGAAGCGGTCGACGATGGTCCCCCAGACGGGGTCGGAGTTCGCGAAGGAGTACCCGAAGCACGGTGCGGGACACGGGCCTTGCGCGAAGTCGCGGCCCGTGACGATGCCCGACATGAACTCCCAGTACTGCTGGGGCACCGGCTTGTCGAGCCCCAGGTTCCGGTGGATGACCTCCAGCGCGTCCGGCGTGCAGTTCTTGCCGCAGGCCAGCATCGCCGGGTCCCGGGGGACGGCGTAGAAGAGGAAGAAGGTGACGGCGCTGATGATCAGCAGGATCACCACGGCGCCGAGCGACCGGCGGATCAGGAATCGCAGCATGGCAGAACGCAGCTCTCGTGCGGCGGCGGGATCGGGGACGGACGGTGTGTACGGGGGCGGCGGGCGCCTCCGGGGCCCTGCCCCGTCGGGGCGGGTCCCGGAGGTGCCGCACCGGCCGAACTCGGCGGCCGGCGCCGCTGCTTCGCGCGTCGGGCGTTACTTCTTGACGTACAGCTTGTGCGGCATGAGGTCGTGCAGCTGCTCGTCGAAGTAGACTCCGCCGATCTTGGAGCCGTGGAGCTGGACCGCCTTGTAGTACATCAGCGGCACCTGCGGGGTGTCCTCCTTGAGGATCTTGTCCGCGAGCTTCATCCACTCGTCGGCCGCCTTGTTGGGGTTGGAGATCTGGGAGATGCGGTCGATCTCCTTGTTGGTCTCCGCGTTGTCGTAGTGCGAGTAGTTCGACGCGCCGTCCTGGATCTGGCGGCCGTCGTAGAGCGGCGGGATCACCGTCGAACCGCTCGGCCAGTCGGCACCCCAGGAGGAGTGGTACATGTCGTACTTGTTCTTGACCTTGCCGATCTGGTCGTAGTAGGTGTCCGCGATGATGTCCTTGCGCTGGACGTCGAAGCCGACCTTCTTGAGGTTGTCGGCCGCCGCCACCGAGAAGTTCTGCCACTCGGGCGCGTTCTGGTAGGCGAAGGTGAGCTTCATGCCCTTCTTGCCCGACTCGTCGAGCAGTTGCTTCGCCTTCTTCAGATCGCCCTGCGGCTTGGAGATCTTGTTGAAGGGGTCGCTCGGCTTGTGGCCGACGAGCGTCGGACTGTAGTAGTTCCCGGCAGGCTTGCCGCCGCCCGCGCCGCCGAAGGCGGAGATCAGGGACTGCGCGGGGAGCGCGTAGGCGATGGCCTGGCGGACCTTCTTGTCCTTCAGCCGGCTCATGTTGAGGTTGATGACGCCCACGTAGGACTGGTAGCCCTCGACCGAGCGGTCCTTGACCTTCTTGTCGGTCCGCACCTGGTCCATGCTGGAGGCGTCGACCTGGTTGCTGAAGCTCACGGCCGTCTGGTTCTCGCCCGCGTCGGACATCAGCCGCTTCGTGGAGTCCTCGAAGGAGACCCCGAACTGGATGTCGAAGGCGTCCGGGTACTGGTTGCGGGCCGCGTCGGTCTTCGGGTCCCACTCCTTGTTCCGGACGAGCTTCATCGACTTGCCCGACTTGAACGAGGCGATCTTGTAGGGGCCGGAGACGACCGGCTTCTTGTCGTACTTCTCCTTCGTGTCGCCGTCCTTCTGCACGGCCGCGTAGCCGGCCATCGCCAGCGCGTACGGCAGCTCGGGCTGCGGCTTCTTGAAGTGGAAGACGATGGTCTTGTCGTCCGGCGTCTCCAGGACGTCGTCCGGCAGGTGCTTGCCCTTGTACGGGCCGCCGGGCAGCAGCTTGCGGTAGCCGGTGCCGTTCTCACCGGCGAGCCACTGCTGGAGGAAGACGGGGCCCTCGGCGATGAAGTCGGCGAACTGCCGCTCGAAGGTGTGGCGTATGTCCTCCGAGGTGATCTCGGAGCCGTCCTCCCACTTCACCCCGTCCTTGAGGGTGTACGTCCACGTCTTGCCGCCGTCCGACTTCTTGCCCGAGTCGGTGGCGAGGTCCCCGACGACCCGGTAGTCGTCGTCGCCGACCTTCTTGTACGTCGTCAGACCGCGGTGGATGAGGGTGGCGAGCGAGCCCTCGTCGCTGACGTAGATCTGCGCGGGGTCGAGGTGCGCGAAGCTGTCGCGCTGGAGGACCTTGATGGTGCCGCCCTTGGTGGCGTTCTTGTCGAGGTCGCCCGCAGGCCCCGTGGACTGCTTCGCGTTGCCGAAGGTGTAACTCACCTCCTCGCCCTGCTGCTTGGCCTTCTCGTCCGAGGAACCCCCGTCGTCCCCGCCGCCTCCGCTGCTGCAACCGGTGAGGATCAGCGCCCCCGCGGCGACGGCCGCGAGTGAGGCGCGCAAGCCTTTCGTGCTCACTCTGCTCATAGGTGTCTGCACCTGCCTGTCGTATCCATCGCTGCCGGACTGCCTCGGTGCGGGGCGGCAGCAGCCTCCCGCAACTCGGACGTCATCGGCCCGACTTGGGGTCGAAGGCGTCCCTGACCGAGTCCCCGAGCAGGTTGAACGCGACGATGAAGAGCACCATCGCACCGCCCGGGAAGAACATGTAGGTGATGTCGCTCTGATAGACCTTGGCGCCGGTGGCGAACATCCGGCCCCAGTCGGGGGTCGGCTCCAGCATCCCGACGCCGAGGAAGGAGAGCCCCGCGATGCTGGTGACGAAGTTCGGCAGCATGTACGTCGACTGCACGAGGATCGGCGTGACGACGTTGGGGAGCAGCTCCTTGCGGACGATCCGCGAGGGCGGCGTCCCCGCGACCTTCGCCGCCTCGATGAACTCCCGCTCCCGCAGCGAGAGCACCTGGCCGCGCAGCAGCCGCGCCAGGGTCATCCAACCCAGCAGCCACATCACGTAGATGAGCACGCAGGCGCGCATCCAGGTCGGCATTTCGTCCTGCTCGTTGACGAAAAGCGCCCCGATCACAGGGGTGAAGGCGATGAAGAAAAGCTGGTTGGGGAAGGACATCATGAGGTCGGTGAGGCGGCCGAGGAAGTAGTCGGTCCTTCCGCCGAAGTATCCGCCGGCGACGCCGATCACGATCGCGGTGAGCACGGAGAGGATCGTGATCGCGACGGCGAGCCCGAGCGAGGTGCGCATCCCGTAGACGAGCTGCATGAAGACGTCGCGTCCGAGATCCGGCTCGAGGCCGAACCAGTGCTCACCGTCGATGCCGCCGTTCGGCTTGACCGGATAGCCGTTCTCGTTGAGCAGGCCGGGCGTGATCTGTCCGTACCGGGTGTACGGGTCCTTGCCGTAGAGCTTCGACACCAGCGGGGCGCAGAGCGCGACGAGGAAGAAGAAGCACACGACGCAGGCCGACACGACACCGACCCGGTCGCGCTTGAACCGCATCCACATCAACTTGCCGGGCGACCGCCCGGCCAACTCACCGCTCGTAGCGCCCCGTTCGGCGCCGAGGTCCTCGGGGCCCGGGGTCTCGGCACCGGCCAACGCAGCCTGGGAAGGACTTGTCATCGCGTGAGTGCCCCCGCGCTCAATTCTCTTAGGAGCCCGTATCGTTGAGGCGATCACGTGATGCGGGCGAGTGGGTTGAGCGGGACTTTGGCAAGCCAATTAGCTTGCAGTCAAGGGGTGTTGGGCGCTACGCGCATGTCTCGCCCGCATCTTGAGCGAAGGTTGTGCAGATCGAACCCCTTACGTGCTTGACAACGCGCGTAGAGTCCGGGCAAACCAGGACAAGACCGGCTCCGACTCGTTTTACACGGCGGCAACTCGACCGTCGCAGCACCGATATGCGGCAACGGCACCCTGAAGTACGTACGGCCGTGCGGGTGCCGTAACCGGCCGGGTCGGAGGCTTTCCTTCCGCCCCGGCCGGGCCCAGCGGGCCTCCGCCCCGACGTGCCCCGGCGCAACGGCCCGCCCCGCTACGGTTGTTGTGAACCGCCGCTCACGGGTAGATCTAGTGCACCGCACGTCCGCACCAACGGGGGGCCGAGAGCTTTGGGGCAAGACAGAACACTCGCGCGCGGAGCCCGGACCTTCGGCTCCGTCCTCCTCACCGTGCTCGCGCTGGTGAGCCTCGGCTGGATCGTCCGCGACCTCACCCAGGCGGACAGGACGGTGGACGTCTGGTGGATGTGGACGGGCGCGGTCCCCCGCGCCGAGGGCGGCGTCTGGGTCAGCTCGTTCCTCGAACCGACGCTGCTGCTGACGTACGCCGTCTCCGCGGTGATGGCGGTGCGCTCCTCAGCCGCCGCCGGCATCCTCACCTCCGTCGGCCTCACCACCGTGCTGCTGCGCATCCCCGGCCTGTGGATTCCCAACGCCAACTGGACGCAGGGCGTCGACGAGGACCTCCAGACCCAACTCCTCTTCTCCACCATCGGCATGGTCGTCCTCGGCGCCGCGCTGGTCGTCACCGCCGCGACGGGACGCCGCCCGATCGAGCCCGACGGCGCCCCGCCCGCCGGCCCCGCGGACGAGCCGGCCGCGCTCCCCACCCGCGGCGGCGGCACCACGGCCTTCCTCGTGCTCGCCGCCGCCGGACTCGTCGTCGCGGCCTGGGAGGTGCGGAACTGGTACGAGATCGGCTGGGAGTACTACAGCCGCAAGCTCACCGGCGAGCGGAGCACCGTCACGCTCCTCGCGGTCCCGCCCGGCTGGTTCGCCTGGGCACTGGCCCTGCTCCTCCTCGTCGCCGGCTGCACCGCCGCAGCGAGGGCGCGGTTCTCGCGCGCGATGGGGCTCGTCCTCTCGGCACCGCTCCTCGGCCACGGCGTCTTCCCGCTCGCCTACGCGGTCAAGATGCGGCTCCTGGAGAACTTCTCCGAGCTGAACACCCGCGACCAACTCCTGCTCGCCAGCATGGCGTTCGAGGTCCTCGCCGGCGTCGTCGCGCTGCTCGCCCTCGCCCGCCGCGCGGAGCCCGAGGACCCACCCGGCTTCTTCGAGGACCCGCCCGGCATGTACCAGCCCCCGCCCACGGGCGGCTACGGCCAACCGAGCCAGGGCTACCCGGCCCCTCCTCCCGACCCGTACGGCCGCCCGGCGCCGCACAGACCGCCCGGCTGGTGAACCCGCCGCGCGCGGCTCACCCCGGCGTCACCGACCGCCGCTCAGCCGCGAAGTGGCAGGCCGACGGATGGTGGACCGCGCCCGTCGCCTGCTCCATCGTCTCGGGGACCTTCAACTCCGGATCGTCGACGACGCACCGCTCCTGCGCCTTCCAGCACCGCGTACGGAAGTTGCACCCCGAGGGCGGATCGGCCGGGGAGGGCACGTCGCCCTGGAGCACGATCCGCTCCCTGCGGGCCTCGGCCTCGGGGTCCGGCACGGGGACGGCCGAGAGGAGCGCCTGCGTGTACGGATGAGTGGGGTACTCGTAGATCTCCGCCTCCGTGCCGATCTCCACGATGCGGCCCAGATACATCACGCCGACGCGGTCGGAGAGGTGCCGCACGACGGAGAGGTCGTGCGC
>NZ_AJTQ01000158.1 GCF_000262345.1 Streptomyces xiaopingdaonensis
CACCACCTGCGCCTGCACCGAGACGTCGAGCGCAGAGACCGGCTCGTCCGCCACGATGATCTCGGGCCGCAGCGCCAGCCCGCGGGCGATGCCGATCCGTTGGCGCTGGCCGCCGGAAAACTGGTGCGGATACCTGTTGACGTACTCGGGGTTGAGCCCCACCACGTCGAGGAGCTCCTGCACCCGCTTGCGGCGGTCGCCCTTCGGCGCCGCCTCCGGATGGATCTCGTACGGCTCACCGATGATGTCGCCCACGGTCATCCGGGGGTTGAGCGAGGTGTACGGGTCCTGGAAGACCATCTGGATGTTCCGCCGAACCGCCTTCAGCGCGCGGCCCGACAGCTTGGTGATGTCCTCGCCCTTGTACCGGATCGTCCCCGCCGTCGGCTCCTCCAGGTGCGTCACCAGCTTCGCCACCGTGGACTTGCCGCACCCCGACTCGCCCACGAGTCCGAGCGTCCCACCCGCCCGCAGGTCGAAGGAGACGCCGTCGACGGCCTTCACGGCGCCCACCTGCCGTCGGAAGACGATGCCCTGCGTCAACGGGAAGTACTTGCGCAGGTCCCGGACCTCGAGGATCGCCTCACCCGCCGCGTACGCCGACTCCCGGCGGGACTTGGCGAGCAGCCACCGCGCCGCCTGGCCTTCCTCGCGTGCCTCGCGGCGCCCGGAGTGGTCAGCGTGCATCGAACATCTCCCTCCAGAAGTGGCACGCGCTGGCCCGCTCGGCCGCCACGTCGTAGAGCGGCGGGTCCTCGGTCCGGCAGTACTCCCTCGCCATCGGGCAGCGGGGGTTGAACGAGCAGCCCTCGGGGATGGCGAGGAGGCTCGGCGGGAGGCCGCGGATCGCGTAGAGCTCCTGGCCCTTCTGGTCGACGCGGGGGATGGAGTCGAGGAGGCCCTTGGTGTACGGGTGGGCGGGGTTCTTGTAGAGGTCCCGTACGGGGGCGGTCTCGACGATGCGGCCCGCGTACATCACCGC
>NZ_AJTQ01000159.1 GCF_000262345.1 Streptomyces xiaopingdaonensis
GATCTTGTCGGCCACGTCCGCGACCACACCCAGATCATGCGTGATCAGAATCAGCCCCATGTTGTACTCACGCTGCAACTCCGCAAGCAGATCCATCACTTGCGCCTGCACCGTCACATCCAGCGCCGTCGTCGGCTCATCCGCAATGATCAGATCCGGCTCCAACGCCAACGCCATCGCAATCATGATCCGCTGCCGCATCCCACCCGAGAACTGATGCGG
>NZ_AJTQ01000160.1 GCF_000262345.1 Streptomyces xiaopingdaonensis
GAAGTCCCCGACCCGCTGCGCCGCACCCGGAATACGGACCCGCTCCATGAGCTCGACCGCCTTCGTCCGGGCCTCCCGCCGCGAAGCGCCCTGGTGCACCCGGT
Organism: Streptomyces xiaopingdaonensis; assembly: GCF_000262345.1. Taxonomy (GTDB): domain Bacteria; phylum Actinomycetota; class Actinomycetes; order Streptomycetales; family Streptomycetaceae; genus Streptomyces; species Streptomyces xiaopingdaonensis. The sequence goes on from NZ_AJTQ01000160.1 coordinate 105, forward strand.
ACATCTCGCCGAGCTGGTAGCCCACCGTCAGCACCGGGTTGAGCGCCGAGAGCGCGTCCTGGAAGATCATCGCGAGGCGGGCGCCCCGTACGCGGCGACGCTCCTCCGGGGGCGTCGTCAGCAGGTCCCGGCCCTGGAAGAGGATCTCGCCGCCGGTGATGCGCCCGGGCGGCATGTCGAGGATGCCCATGATCGCCTGGGCGCTCACCGACTTCCCCGAGCCGGACTCGCCGAGCACCGCCAACGTCTCGCCCGCCTCGACCTCGAAGCTGATGCCCCGGACGGCCTGCGCCGTGCCGTCCCTCGTCCCGAACTCCACGTGCAGATCGCGCACTTCGAGCAGGCTCATCCGGCTCACCTCAGCTTCGGGTCGAGTGCGTCGCGCACCGCGTCGCCGAGCATGATGAAGGCGAGCACCGTGAGGCTCAGGGCCGCGGCCGGGTAGACGAGGATGTGCGGCGCGTTCCGGAACTGCATGCCCTGGGAGGCGTCGGAGATGTCGACGCCCCAGGAGACGGTCGGCGGTTGCAGGCCGACGCCGAGGAAGCTCAGCGTCGCCTCCAGCGCGATGTACGTGCCCAGCGCGATGGTGGCCGTGACGATCACGGGCGCGACCGCGTTCGGCAGGATGTGCCGCACGAGCATCCGCGTGTTGCTCGCCCCGAGCGCCCTGGCGGCGAGCACGTAGTCGTTCTGCTTCGCGGTGATCACCGCGCCCCTGGCGATACGCGCGATCTGCGGCCACCCCAGCAGCACGATGAAGCTCACCACCGTCCAGATCGACCGGCTGCCGGTGACGGAGAGGAAGACGAGGCCGCCGAGCATGATGGGGATGCCGAAGAAGATGTCGGTGACCCGGGAGATGAGCGCGTCCCAGACGCCGCCGAAGAACCCGGCGAGCCCGCCGAGGAGGCTGCCGACGAGCGCCACCCCCGCCGTGGCGCAGACGCCGACCGTCACCGAGGCCCGCGCCCCGTAGACGACCTTGGTGTAGACGTCGCACCCCTGGGTGTCGAAGCCGAACCAGTGCCCTGCCGTGGCGGGTTCGAGGGAGCGGCCGAGCTGGCAGGAGAGCGGGTTGCGGGTGGCGATCAGGCTCGGCCAGAGGGAGATCACCACGAGGAAGAGGATGAGCAGCGCCGCGATCACGAAGATCGGGTTGCGCCGCAGGTCGTGCCAGGCGTCCTGCCACAGGCTCCGCACCTCGCGAGCGGGCCCTGGTCCTTCGGGGCCCGGGGAGGCGCTGTCCGCGGCGCGTGCCTCCGAGGAGGCTGCGTTCGTGACGCTCATCGCGTCCATGGCGCCGCCCGCCCCTACGGCCGGCGGTTCCGACGTCATCGGGGGATCACCCCCTCCGGTACGCGAGTCGGCGGTGTGGCGTCACGCATAGCGAATCCTCGGGTCGAGCACGGCGTAGAGGAGGTCGACGAGGAGGTTGGCGACGATGAAGACGACCACGAGGATCGTCACGAACCCGACGACGGTCGGGGAGTTCTGCCGCACGATCCCCTGGAAGAGTTGGAAGCCGACGCCCTGGATGTTGAAGATCCGCTCGGTCACGAGGGCGCCGGCCATCAGGTTGCCCAGGTCGGTGCCGAGGAAGGTGACCACCGGGATCAGCGAGTTGCGCAGCAGATGCCGCACGGTCACCCGGCGCCGCGGCAGCCCCTTCGCCACCGCCGTGCGCACATAGTCGGCCCGCGCGTTCTCCGCGATCGAGGTGCGCGTGAGCCGGGTGACGTAGGCGAGCGAGACGAGCGCCAACACCAGCCCGGGAAAGAGGAGTTCGTCGACGGTGGCGGCCGGCGAGACGGCCGGCGCGATCCAGCCCCACTTCACCCCGATGAGGTACTGGCCGAGGGTGCCGGTGACGAAGGTGGGCACCGAGATGACGACGAGCGTCAGCACGAGGACCGAGGTGTCGATCGGCCGGCCGCGGCGCAGCCCCGTGAGCACCCCGAGCGTGATGCCGATGAGGATCTCGAAGACGATGGCGATCACGGCGAGCCTGACCGTGATCGGAAAGGCGTTGGCCATCAGGTCGATCACCGGCTGCCCGTTGAAGGCCGTCCCGAAGTCGCCGGTGAAGATCTTGCCCATGTAGAGCAGGTACTGGAGCCACAGCGGCTTGTCGAGGTCGAACTCCTCCCGGAGCTGCGCCGCCGTCGCCGGGTCCGGGGCCCGGTCGCCGAACATCGCGTTCACCGGGTCCCCGATGGCGTACACCATGACGAAGATGAGCAGCGTGGTCCCGATGAACACCGGGATCATCTGGAGCAGGCGTCTGATGACGTAGCGCCCCACCTCGGATCACTTCACCTTGATTTCGGTGAAGACCGGCACCGAGAACGGGTTGAGTCTCACGTCGCTCACCCGGTCCGAATAACCGGCGTTGCCGTTCTGGTACCAGAGGGGGATGGCGGGGAGGTCCTTGAGGATCTCCTTCTCCGCGTCCTGGAACTTGCTGATCGCCTCCTTCTCCCCGGACGCCTTGTTCCCCTCGTCCATGAGCTTGTCGACCTTCTCGTTCGAGTAACCGGAGTCGTTGGAGGAGGCGTCGGTGTAGAAGAGGGGCTGGAGGAAGTTCTGGATGAGGGGGTAGTCCATCTGCCACCCGGTGCGGAAGAGCCCGTCCATCTTTTTCGCCGAGATGTCCTTGCGGAACTCGCTGAACGTCGGCACCGGGTTGATACGGCACGCGTTGTCCTTGTCCAAGGCCGAGTTGATGCTGTTGCAGACGGCCTCCATCCACTGCCGGTGCGACCCGGTGTCGACGTTCGAGGTGATGGTGACGGTGCCGCCGGGGAGGCCGCCGCCCTCCTCGATCAGCTTCTTCGCCTTCTTCGGCTGGAAGGTGCAGATCTCTCCGCAGAGCGACGTGGAGTACCCGCCGTCCTTCTTCAGCACGGGCGAGGTGTAGTCCGTCGCCGGTTCGCGGGTGCCGTGGTAGATCTGCGAGCTGACCTTCTCCCTGTCGATCGCCATGGAGAGTCCCTGCCGCACCTTCAGCTTGTCCTTGCCTTTCCACGCGTCGTCGTACTCGGGAAAGGAGACCGCCTGGAAGATGCCGGCGGGCTGGTTGATGTAACGCCCGTCGAGGTCCTTCTTCGCGTTCTTCAACTGCCCGGCCGGGAGTTCGTCGACGACGTCGAGGTTGCCGGCCTGGAGATCCGTGTAGCCGGTGTTCTGGTCCGTGTAGACCCGCAGCTCGACTCCGTCGTTCTTCGGCTTGTCGTCGCCCGCGTACTCGTCGTTCTTCGAGAGCTGCATCGACTGGCCGCGGGTGTAGGAGTCCACCTTGTACGGGCCGTTGCCGACGGGCTTCTCCAACCAGCCGTCGTGGTCGGAGAAGAAGGACTCGGGGAGCGGCGAGTAGGCGGCGTAGCCGAGGGTCTCGGGCCAGAGGGAGAACTTCTGGTTGAGCTTGACCGTGAAGGTGCGGTCGTCCTTCACCTTCAGGCCCGACATCGTCTTGGCCTTCGGCGCTCCGGATTCGGGGTGCACGTCCTCGTAGCCCTCGATGTACTCGAAGAAGTACGAGTTCACCTGCTTGTTGGTGACGAGCGCCCCGTAGTTCCAGGCGTCCACGAAGGAGTGCGCGGTGACCGCTGAGCCGTCGGAGAACTTCCAGCCCTTCTTGAGCTTCACCGTGAAGTTCTGCTGGTCGTCCGAGTCGACCGACTCGGCGACCGCGTTCTCCGCCTCGGCGGTCTCGGGGTTGTACTTCTTCAGCCCCCTGAAGGTCATGTCGAGGACCTTGCCGCCCTGCACCTCGTTGGTGTTCGCCGGCTCGATGGGGTTCTGCGGATCGGTCCAGAAGGCTCGGACGACCCCGCTGCCCGAGCCGCCGCTTCCGCCCGTACTTCCGCCACCGCCGCAGCCCGCGGCGACGAGAGCGAGCGCGCCGACAGCACCGACGGACCATGTGACGCGCGTGGCTCCGCGCATGGGTGCCTCCTCGGACTCCGATTGCGTCTCGGAACCACATAACACCCTTTAAAGTATTTTTCGGGACACCCCAGGCCGCCGCACGAGCTGCTCGCGACGGAGAAACCCTCGGATGCCCCACCACCCTCGGAGCCCCCGCGATCGGCGGCCCCCGCCCCGGAGCCGATGCCCGGGACGAGCGCCAGGCGCGCCCCCTCCGTCCGGATACCGTTCCGGGCTGCTCCGGGTGACCGGCGGTGCGTGCGCCGAACGCGGTACGCCGCGAGGAGGTCGGGGCGCGGCGCACCCGTGGGTACGCCGCGTCCCGGTCAGCCCTGCGGGACCAGTTCCCGCTCCTCGGCGAAGTGGCACGCGGAGGAGTGCGCCGCGCCGTTCTCCTCGTCGCGGTAGCGCTCGGGCACCGCGAGGACGGGGGTCTCCTGCGCGCACCGCTCCGTCGCCTTCCAGCAGCGCGTGCGGAACCGGCAGCCCGACGGCGGGTCGGCGGGCGAGGGGACGTCGCCGCTGAGCAGGATGCGCTCACGGCTCTCGCGCGCGTCCGGGTCGGGGACGGGGACGGCGGAGAGGAGCGCCTGCGTGTACGGGTGGGTGGGGTGCTCGTAGATCTCGGTGTCCGTGCCGATCTCCGCCATCCGCCCGAGGTACATGACGCCGACGCGGTCGGAGAGGTGCCGCACGACGGAGAGGTCGTGCGC
>NZ_AJTQ01000161.1 GCF_000262345.1 Streptomyces xiaopingdaonensis
GACGACCTGCGCCTGCACGGAGACGTCGAGCGCAGAGACCGGCTCGTCGCAGATGATGACCTCCGGGTTGAGGGCCAACCCGCGGGCGATGCCGATGCGTTGGCGCTGGCCGCCGGAGAACTGGTGCGGATACCTGTTGACGTACTCGGGGTTGAGCCCCACCACGTCGAGGAGCTCCTGCACCCGCTTACGGCGGTCGCCCTTCGGCGCCGCCTCCGGATGGATGTCGTACGGCTCGGCGATGATGTCGCCGACCGTCATCCGGGGGTTGAGCGAGGTGTACGGGTCCTGGAAGACCATCTGGATGTTCCGCCGGACCGCCTTCAGCGCGCGGCCCGACAGCTTGGTGATGTCCTCGCCCTTGTACCGGATCGTCCCCGCCGTCGGCTCCTCCAGGTTCATCAGGAGCTTGGCGACGGTCGACTTGCCGCACCCCGACTCCCCGACGACGCCGAGCGTCTCCCCCGCGTAGAGGTCGAAGGAGACCCCGTCGACGGCCTTGACGGCGCCCACCTGCCGCTTGAAGAGGATGCCCCGGGTCAGCGGAAAGTGCTTGGCGAGGTCGCGGACTTCGAGGATCGGCTCCCCGCGGCCTACGGCGGTGGCCTCAGGCTGCTCGGCCATCGAGGGTCTCCTTCCAGGAGTGGCAGGCGCTCGCCCGGTCGTCCGCCACCTTGTGGAGCGGCGGGAGTTCGGTGCGGCAGGCGTCGTGGGCGAGCGGGCAGCGCGGGTGGAAGGCGCAACCGGCGGGGACCCGGGACATGTTGGGCGGGAGGCCCTGGATCGCGTAGAGCTCCTGGCCCTTGCGGTCGAGGCGCGGGATGGAGTCGAGGAGGCCCTTGGTGTACGGGTGGGCGGGGTTCTTGTACAACTCCCGTACGGGGGCGGTCTCGACGATGCGGCCCGCGTACATCACCGC
>NZ_AJTQ01000162.1 GCF_000262345.1 Streptomyces xiaopingdaonensis
GATCTTGTCGGCCACGTCCGCGACCACACCCAGATCATGCGTGATCAGAATCAGCCCCATGTTGTACTCACGCTGCAACTCCGCAAGCAGATCCATCACTTGCGCCTGCACCGTCACATCCAGCGCCGTCGTCGGCTCATCCGCAATGATCAGATCCGGCTCCAACGCCAACGCCATCGCAATCATGATCCGCTGCCGCATCCCACCCGAGAACTGATGCGG
>NZ_AJTQ01000163.1 GCF_000262345.1 Streptomyces xiaopingdaonensis
ATAGTCGCTGACGCGGGCGGCGGCCGCGGGGATCTTCACCCGCTCCATGAGTTCGACGGCCTTCGCCTTCGCCTCCTTGCGGGAGGCTCCGCGGTGCACCCGGTACATCTCGCCGAGCTGATAGCCCACCGTCAGCACCGGGTTGAGCGCCGAGAGCGCGTCCTGGAAGATCATCGCGATCTTCGCCCCGCGGGTCTTGCGCCGCTCCTCGCGGCTCATCGTCAGCAGGTCGTCGCCGCGGTAGAGGATCTGGCCCTTGGGTATGCGCCCGGGCGGCATGTCGAGGATGCCCATGATCGCCTGGGCGCTGACGGACTTGCCGGAGCCGGACTCGCCGAGCACCGCCAACGTCTCACCGGCCTCGACGCTGTAGTCGACGCCGTTGACGGCCTTGACGACACCGTCCTTGGTCTGGAACTCCACGTGCAGATCGCGCACTTCGAGCAGAGTCATGTACGCCTCCCTCAGCGGGACTTCGGGTCGAGGGCGCTGCGTACCGCATCGCCGAGCATGATGAACGCGAGGACGGTGATCGACACCATCAACGCCGGGAAGAGCAGCACGTGGGGCGCGTTGCGGAGCTGGTCCTTGCCGGTGTCGATGTCGACGCCCCAGGAGATCGCGGGGTCGGCGAGGCCGAGCCCGAGGTAGGAGAGCGTCGCCTCGGCGCCGATGTAGCCGCCGAGCGCCACGGTGGCGACGACGATCACCGGCGCGATGGCGTTGGGCAGCACGTGTCGCATGAGGATGCGCCACGTTCCGGCGCCGAGCGCCTTCGCAGCCTGCACGTAGTCGGACTGCTTCACGGTCAGCACCGAGCCCCGGGCGACGCGCGCGACCTGCGTCCAGCCGAGGACCGCGAGTGCGGTGATCACCATCCAGATGCTCCGCTCGGTGACGGCGGTGAGAATCACCATGGCGCCGAGGAGGAACGGGATGCCGAAGAAGATGTCGGTGATCCGGGAAAGCAGCGAATCCAGCCAGCCGCCGAAGTAGCCGGCGAGCATTCCGACAAGAGTGCCGAAGAAGGCGACGAGGACGGTGACTGCGAGGCCCGCGAGCACGGAGTTGCGAGCACCGTAGATCACGCGGACGTAGACCGAGCGGCCGTGCGCGTCGTAGCCGAGCCAGTCGTTGGCGAAGAGGTGCCCGAGGTTGGGCTCGGTGAGGTAGTGCGCGGCCTGGTCGCCGTCGCGCGGGGAGCCGTCGGCGAAGAGCCCGGGGAAGGCGACCATCGTGAGCAGCAGCACGATCAGTACCGCGGAGATCATGAACAGCGGGTTGCTCCGCAGGCTCCGCCAGGCGTCCTGCCACAGGCTGCGCGCCTTTTCCGGCTTGGGGGCGGCCTCGGTCGAGGCGGCACCTGCCGCGGGGGCGTCCTGGCGTTCCTTTGTGAGGGCGGGCTCAGGCATAGCGAATCCTCGGGTCGAGGACCGCGTAGAGCAGGTCCACGATCAGGCTGGTGGCGAGGTACAGGATGACGATCAGGGAGACGACGCCGACGACGGTCGCCCCCTCCAGCCGCATCAGCGACTGGTAGATCACGTTGCCGATGCCGTGCACGTTGAAGATGCCCTCGGTGACGACGGCGCCGGCGAGGAGGGCGCCCAACTCGGTGCCGAGGAAGGTGACCACCGGGATCAGCGAGTTGCGCATCAGGTGGATGCCGACCACGCGGCGCCGCGGCAGACCCTTGGCCACGGCGGTGCGTACGAAGTCGGAGCGCAGGTTCTCCGCGACGGACGTCCGGGTCAGGCGCACCACGTAGGCGAGCGACAACCCTGCGAGGACCACGGCGGGGAGCGTCAACTGCCCCCAGGAATCGGAACTCTGGACGGTGGGGGTGACCCACTGGAGCTCGAAGGCGAAGAAGTACTGGAGGACGAAGCCGAGCACGAAGACCGGGATCGAGATCAGCAGCATGGTGAAGACGAGCAGCACCCGGTCGACCCAGGTGTCGGCGCGCAGGCCGCCGAGGACGCCGAGCGCGATGCCGACGACCACGATGATCGCGAACGAGTAGAGCGTCAGCTGGATCGTGACGGGCAGCGCGTCCGCGATGACCTCGGACACGGGGCGGCCGCTGGCTATCTGGGTGCCGAAGTCGCCCTGGAAGAGGCCCGTGAGGTAGTTCCAGTACTGGTGCCAGAGGGGCAGGTCGAGGCCGAGGTCGGCCTTGATGTTCGCGATCTGCGCGGGGTCGTAGGACTTCTCGCCCATCATCGTCCGGACCGGGTCGCCGGGCAGGGCGTACATGGCGCAGAAGATGAGGGCAGTCGACCCGATGAAGACCGGGATCATCTGGAGCAGTCGCCGAGCGACGTAGCGCCCCATGGTGCCTCCGTTGGGGGGGAGCGTGAGAGGGAAGCGGTCCGGCGGGGCCGGTCCTCCGGGTCGCGGAGGTCCGGCGCCCGCCGGGGAACGCGCGGTCGGTTACTTGGCGATCACGTCGCGCAGGAGGATGTGGCCGTCCCAGTTCGCCTTGACGTTCTTGACGTTCTCGCTGTGGACGATGCTCGCCGTCATGTCCCAGAGCGGGATCGCCGGCATCTCCTGGAGGAGCTTCTCCTCGGCCTTCTGGTAGTCCTTCACCGCGCTGTCGAGGTCAGCGGCCTTGTCGCCGTCCTTGAAGAGGCCGTCGACCTCCTTGTCGGAGAAGCGGCCGTAGTTGGCGTCGGCGCCGGTGCGGTAGAGGTCCCTCAGGAAGTTGATGTTGAGTGGGTAGTCGCCCATCCACCCGGCGCGGTAGGTGCCCTTGACGTTGTCGGCGTCGCGCTCCTTGAGGTCCGACTCGAAGCTCGGCTTCGAGTCGCCGACGCACTCGACGCCGGTCGCCTTGCGGATGGAGTCGCAGACGGAGGTGACCCACTCCTTGTGCCCGCCGTCGGCGTTGTACTGGATCCAGATCTTGTTGCCCGGGACGCCGCCGCCCTCCTTGATGAGCTGCTTCGCCTTCTTCGGGTTGTAGCTCAGGACGTCGGTGTCGAGCGCCTTGAAGCCCTCGACGTTCGCCGGAACGAAGGACTTGGCGGGCACGGCGGTGCCGTCGAGGACGGTCTTGGTGATGGTGTCGCGGTCGATCGCCATCGAGAGGCCCTGGATGACCTTCGGGTCGACGTCCTTGAACGGCTTGGCGTAGAAGGCCGGCGCGATCGTGGTGTTGCCGGCGTACGGCTTGTCGATCGAGCGGTTGCCGAAGTCCTGCTTCCGCTTGGGGCGGTCCTTCGGCCCGACCTGGTCGGCCGCGTCCAGGTTCCCCGAGAGGACGTCCTGGTAGGCGCCCTCGATCGTGGAGTAGTTCTTGAACTGGATGCCCTTGTTCTTCGGCTTGTCCGAGCCCTTGTAGCCGTCCCAGGCGGCGACCTGGATCAGCTTGTTGTGGTTCCACTTCTCGAACTTGTACGGGCCGTTGCCGATCGGCTTCTGGCCGAACGCCTTCGGGTCCTTGTAGAACGCCTCGGGGACCGGCGCGAACGTCGAGTAGCCGAGCATGTAGTTGAAGTAGGAGACCTTCTCCGAGAGTTCGACCGTGAAGGTGTGGTCGTCGACGACCTTCAGGCCCTCCATCTCGTCCTTCTTCGGGTCGCCCTTCTCCGGGTGGACGTCCTCGTAGCCCTTGATCTGCTCGAACCAGGCGCTGTTGGACTGGTTGTTCTTGACGTTGGCGTACCAGTTCCACGCCTTGACGTAGGACTCGGCCGTCACGTCCTCGCCGTTGTGGAACTTCCAGCCCTTCTTGAGCTTGATCGTCCACGTCTTGCTGTCGTCGGTCTCGACCGACTCGGCGTTGGCGTTCTGGAGCTTGCCCTTCTCGTTGTAGTCGACGAGGGTGCTGAAGACGTTCTCGACGACGTAGCCGCCGAAGCTCTCGTTGGTGTTCGAGGGAAGCAGCGCGCGCTGCGGCTCGCCGTGGAAGATCGAGACGTACCCGTCGGGCTTGTTCCCGTCCGAATCGCCGTTGTCACCGGAGCCGCAGGCCGTCGCGGCGACGGCTATCGCTGCCGCCGTCGCGGCCCACTTCATGCTTCTCGCAGCACGCATCAGGGCGTCCTCCTGAGTCAGTTCACCGAATGGAGAAAGGGGGCGGCCCTCCCGATCCGGCGACACTGTCGGACGGGGTGAGGCCCCGCGCTCGGAGCCGGCGCCCATGCGGTGCGTGACCCACTAACCCGAGCTTTAAGCCCTTACTATGGGGCAATCCCCCCACTGGAACCAGGGGTTCCAGATCTCGTTTCGGTCACGTCGGCGGCAATGCCGTTCGATAAACGGACATTGACCCCTAAAGCACCTCGGGTGAAACGGAACGTCAACGAGTTATCCCGACGGCATCCCCAAGATCACGTCCGCAATACGGACAGACTAGAGGGGGTCACCTCTCGTCCGAGAAGCGACCCCCTCCATGACAACTGCACCGGATCTCCCTGGGATCTAGGAGAGGTCACCATCCGGTATCCGCTATCCGAGCACGGCCACCGTTATGCGGAGCGTGCGGGGTTTTGCCCAACTGCCCTGCGTGGACGGGCAGTTGGGGCTCAGCGCTTGGCCCGGGCCGCCGCCCTGCCGCGCTCCTTCTGGTCGAGCACCACCTTGCGGATGCGCACCGTGTCCGGCGTGACCTCCACGCACTCGTCCTCGCGGCAGAACTCCAGCGCCTGCTCCAGCGAGAGCTTCCGCGGCGGGACGAGGCTCTCCGTGTTGTCGGCGGAGGCCGCGCGCATGTTGGTGAGCTTCTTCTCCTTGGTGATGTTGACGTCCATGTCGTCGGAGCGGGAGTTCTCCCCGACGATCATGCCCTCGTACACCTCGGTGCCCGACTCCGTGAAGATGACGCCGCGCTCCTGGAGGTTCATCATCGCGAACGGGGTCGTCATGCCGGAACGGTCGGCGACGAGCGAGCCGCTGCGGCGAGTGCGCAGATCGCCGAACCACGGCTCGTGGCCCTCGAAGAGCGAGTGCGCGATACCCGTGCCCCTCGTCTCCGTGAGGAACTCCGTGCGGAAACCGATGAGTCCGCGCGCGGGCACGATCCACTCCATGCGAATCCAGCCGGACCCGTGGTTGGTCATCGTCTCCATGCGGCCCTTGCGGGTCGCCATCACCTGCGTGATCGCGCCGAGGTGCTCCTCGGGCGCGTCGATCGTCATGCGCTCGATCGGCTCGTGGAGCTTGCCGTCGATCTCCTTCGTCACCACCTCGGGCTTGCCGACGGTGAGTTCGAAGCCCTCACGGCGCATCGTCTCCACGAGGATCGCCAGCGCCAGCTCGCCCCGGCCCTGCACCTCCCACGCGTCCGGACGCTCGGTCGGCAGCACCCGCAGCGAGACGTTGCCGATGAGCTCGCGGTCGAGCCGGTCCTTCACGAGCCGCGCGGTGACCTTGTGCCCCTTGCCGCCCTTGCCGACGAGCGGAGAGGTGTTGGTGCCGATCGTCATCGAGATCGCCGGCTCGTCGACCGTGATGAGCGGCAGCGCCACCGGGTTCTCGGCGTCGGCGAGCGTCTCGCCGATCATGATGTCGGGGATACCGGCGACGGCGCAGATGTCGCCCGGGCCCGCGACCTCGGCGGGCTTGCGGGTGAGCGCCTCCGTCATCAGCAGCTCGCTGACCCGGACGCTCTGGACCGAGCCGTCCCGCCGCATCCAGGCCGCGGTCTGGCCCTTCTTCAGCGAACCCTGCTTCACCCTCAGCAGCGCGATACGGCCGAGGAAGTTGTCCGCGTCGAGGTTGGTGACGTGGGCCTGGAGCGGCGCATCGGGCACGTACCGCGGGGCGGGGACCGTCTCCAGCAGCGTGGTGAAGAACGGCTCCAGGCTGTCGCTGTCCTGCGGGACCGCGCCGTCCTCCGGCTGCGTCAGGGAGGCAATGCCGTCCCTGGCGCAGGCGTAGACGATGGGGAACTCGATCTGCTCCTCGTCCGCGTCGAGGTCGAGGAAGAGGCCGTAGGTGTCGTCGAGGACCTGGGAGATCTGCGCGTCGGGACGATCCGTCTTGTTGACGCAGAGGATCACCGGGAGGCGGGCGTCGAGCGCCTTGCGGAGGACGAACCGCGTCTGCGGCAGCGGGCCCTCGGAGGCGTCGACGAGCAGGACGACCGCGTCGACCATCGAGAGGCCCCGCTCGACCTCGCCGCCGAAGTCGGCGTGGCCCGGGGTGTCGATGATGTTGATCGTGACCGGGTCCCCCTCTTTGGGGATGTAGCGGACCGCGGTGTTCTTCGCGAGGATCGTGATGCCCTTCTCGCGCTCCAGGTCGTTGGAGTCCATCACGCGGTCGTCGACCGACTCCAGCTGGTGCGCGCCGAAGGCACCTGCCTGCTTGAGCATCGCGTCGACCAGGGTCGTCTTGCCGTGGTCGACGTGCGCGACGATGGCGACGTTCCTGATGTCCTCGCGGGCCACGGTCTGCGCGGCGGACGTTTCCTCGGCGGTGCTGGGCATGCTGGAGCAACTCTCCCGGGTTGGCTGATGGGGCGGCGCTGCGTCGTAACCTCGCGCCTGCCGGGCTGGTCTTGCCGCGGCCTCGTCAACCATGGTACGCGGACGCCGGGGAGGTACGCGGACCGCGGGCCGCCGCCCACGCTCGCACACCTCCCCGGGGCGGCCGCGACTCGGCTACTCCTTGAACCCGATGTCCTGATAGCGCGGGGTCTGGAAGCCGAAGGCCCCCGCGTTGGCGACGCCCTCCTTCACCGCGACGAGCTGCGGACGCTGGTAGAGCGGGACGGAGCCGGCCGCGGCCCAGATGCGGGCGTCCGCCTTCCCGATGAGCTCCCTGCGCTCGTCGTCGTCGAGCTCGCCGGCCGCCTGCTCGAAGAGCTGGTCGATCTGGTCGGTGCCGACGCGGGTGTAGTTCTGCTCGACCTGGAGCGAGCCGTCCGCGGCCGGCTGGGGCTTCGCGAAGATCGGACGCGCATCCGTCGCCGGGTAGGCGGAGGCCGGCCAGGAATAGAGCGCCAGGTCGTACTCACCCTCGGCGATGTACTCCCTGAAGTACTTCTCACCGGGGACCTTGAGCACCTGTGTACGCACCCCCACGTCGTCGAGGGCGGAGGCGATCCGCTCGCCCGTCGCGCGGATCTCGGCGGTGCCCGGGCCCTTCGGCAGGACGAAGCGGAGCGCCAGCGGCTTGCCTTCCTTCATACGCACCGCCGACGAGGAACCGTTCGACGCCAGCCTGAGCTCCCGTGCGTGCGCGCGTGCGGTGCGCGCCTCGGCGAGCTGCGCCTTCGCCGCGCGGAGCTGCTTCGCCTCCGGGTTGCCCGCGCCCGGCTCGCCGCGGCCCGGCTTCGCGTCGTCGGCTTCGGCGTGCACACCGCGGAGCGCGGAGGCCGCCGCCTGCTCCAGCAGTCCGGCGCGCTGCGTGGCCGCCTCCGGAGCCGGGCTCAGCGGCCGACGGACCACCTGCGCCGCCTCGGCCCGCGTGAGGTGGACCGAGCGCTGCGCCTCGGTGCGGCGCTCGGGCGGCTCCGCGCGGAGCGCCTTCTGCTCCGAGGCGCTGTCCGCCTCCGCGGGGCCGCCCTCGGCCTTCTTCTCGCTGCCGTCGCCGCCGCCGGGCGAGCCGACGCCTTCCCAACCCGCCTCGGCGAGGAGCCCCTGGGCCGACTCGACGTCCTTGCCGCCGAGCGCGTCGCTGCTGTCGCTGTAGCCGTCCTGGTCGAGCATGCGCAGGTGGCTGCCGAGCGGCTTCGCCGGGAGCCCTGCCTTGCCGAGCGCGTGCTCCGCCAGTTCGTCCCTGTCGATCGCGCGGGCGACGGCGCGGCGCACCCGCTCGTCGGAGAGCGGTCCGCTCTCGCCGTTCAGCGCGAGCTGCGTGTACGCGGGATCGAGCGCCTTGCGGACCGTGTAGCCCTTGAGTTTGCGCAGCTCCCGCTCCGTCTTGGCACCGTGCCCCCGCTGCGACCCGTCGGCGCGCGCTTCGCGCTGCCCGTCCCCGGCGAACTCCGGGTGGGCGCCGCGAACGACGCCGTGGCCGTGCATCGCGTCGGGGGCTCCGGCCGGGTCGACGCGGCCGGCGTCGTGCGCGACGCGGCCGCCCGAGCCCGCGCCCTCGCCCGCCGCGCGGTCCCCGTTCTTCCCCGCGGCCTGGGCCTTCGCGACCCGTTCTGCGGAGGTGGTGTCGAGCTCCGCGACGTCCAACCCGCCCTTCTTCAGGGCCTTCTGACGCTCGCCGCGCGGAACGGCGCGCAGTTCGATGCGGGAGAGCTTCGGCTCGTCGCCCCACCAGGACGAGTCGCGCTCCAGCCGCACCCGGCGGCCGCCGGGGCTGAAGCCGACCGGCCTGAACGGCCCCGCCGTCGCCGGCAGCGAGGTGCGGGAGCCCTCGTTGAATGCGCGGGGGCTGCGGGTGGCTCCCGAGGGGTAGAGCGGCGTGAAGAGCGACCTCCAGTCCGCGTAAGGGCGCGCGAAGACGACCTTCACCTCGTGCTTCCCCTCGCCCTTGCCGATCGACGCGATGCGGTCGTAGCCGGCGTTGCGCGCGGCCTCGTAGGAGCCGTTGCCGCCGCTGAGCGCCTGCCACTGGGCACGGAAGTCGCGGGCCGAGAT
>NZ_AJTQ01000164.1 GCF_000262345.1 Streptomyces xiaopingdaonensis
CGTCGCTCCACTTCGCCTTCGGGTTGAGCTTGTAGACGACCGTCTGGCGCGGGTCCCGCTCGGTGATCTCGGCGGACTCGAGGTAGTCCTCGTTGAGTCGGGGCTTGGCGTTCTTGTCGAGGGTGAAGAGCGCGGGGAGGGTGGCGCCCGCGATGCGGTCGGTCGCCTCGGCCGCGTCGGCGCTGAAGGCGTTGAGCGTCGCCGGCGCCTCGTCGACCGCCCAGCGCAGGGTGCCGCCCGAGCGCACCTGGTCGCGGGGGGCGCCGGGGACGTCGCTGGCGGCGCCGCTGCCTCCGCCGCCTCCGCTCCCGTGGCTGCCGTCGGACGAGCTGCACGCGGCGAGGGGCAGCAGGAGTCCCGCGGCGAGGACGGCGGCGCATCGCCGCGCGGCGGTGTCGATGGCTGACATGGCGGAAACCTCCGGACCGGCTGCACGTCTGCGCGTCCATGTGTCTTGTACGAGCTCGCGTGGGGCGTTGGCGCTTCGTCAGTTGTGCGTTGATCACATCTACGGCCACTCAATGCGAGTGCGAACCCGCTGTCGCGCTGACACGTCGCGCCGGGTGAGCCACGCCACCCGTGCGGAGCACCGTCCGCGGCGCGAGCGAGCGGCCACGGGGCCGGGAGCAGCATCCCCGCGTCGCCGCACCCCGTGCGATCTGCCACGGGCGGGCCGAGGCGGAACGAGGGGTGATGGGGGCCGCGGTGCGGCGTCGTCAACCCCGCGAGCGGTGCGCCACTCCAAAGCAGCCAACCGCGGCCTGGCCCTTCCCAAGCGGGAGTGTGACGCGCAACACTTCCGCCACGCGCACGGACCAGCCGACCGCCACCACTGCACGGAGGTGGGCACGCATGTCTCTGGACGAGGAACTGACCGCCGCACAGCGCTGCTTGGAGGACCTGACGCGCAGCGTCAACCGCCTCGAACGCCGCGTCGGTGCCGGTCTGGAGATGCGCAGGGTGCGCAGCGACACCGACCACCTCAAGGAGTCGCTCTCCCTGCTGCGTGCATCCTCGCCCGAACCGCCCGGTGCAGGTGGACCGGAGTTGGTGCTCATCCCGGAGGCGCCGTACGACCGGGAACTGTGGACCGACGTGGACGACGAGGGTCTGGGCGCGCGGGACCGGCGAGCGCCCTGAGCGGCGCGGGTCCGCAACGCCCGGCCGCACCGCAGCGGGCGGCCGGCTCCCCCGAAGTCGCCTCAGCGGAGAGTCAATTGGCCACCGGCACCGAACCCCCACCGAGCCCGGGCGGCGTACGCAACGCCACCCGCGCCGCCATCGCGGAACCGCATCTGCGCAAGGACCGCTGGTGGTTGGCGCCAGGCGCCACCGCGTTCGGTCTGCTCGCGTTCGTCGTCTACTCCTCGTGGCGCGCCTTGAGCGGCGCCGACTACTACGCGGCTCCCTACGTCTCGCCCTTCTACTCCCCCTGCCTCGCCGAGAGCTGCCAGACCATGAAGACAGGCCCCAACTGGGCGCTCTTCGGCGAGTGGTGGCCCTTCTCACCCGCGGTGATCATCCTGCTCTTCCCGCTCGGGTTCCGGCTCACCTGCTACTACTACCGCAAGGCGTACTACCGCGGGTTCTGGGCCTCGCCGCCCGCCTGCGCCGTCGCCGAGCCGCACCGCAAGTACACCGGCGAGACGCGCTTCCCGCTGATCCTCCAGAACCTCCACCGGTACTTCTTCTACGCGGCGCTGCTCGTCGCCGTCGTCCTGAGCTGGGACACGGTGCTCGGCTTCCGCAACTCCGCGTACGAATGGGGACACATGGGGGTCGGAACCCTCGTCTTCCTCGTCAACATCGCGCTGATCTGGGCGTACACCCTCTCGTGCCACTCGTGTCGGCACATCGTCGGCGGCAGGCTGCGCCACTTCTCGCAGCATCCGGTGCGCTACCGGCTGTGGGGCTGGGTCGGGAAGCTCAACGGCCGCCACATGCAGCTCGCCTGGGCGTCGCTGCTGAGCGTGGCGCTCGCCGACTTCTACGTCTACCTGCTGGCGGTCGGCGCCTTCACCGACCCGCAGCTGTTCTGAGAGGTACGCACCGATGACGCAAGTGGAGAGCCAGGAGTGGGACGTCGTGGTGGTCGGCGCGGGCGGAGCGGGTCTCCGTGCGGCGATCGAGGCGCGCGAGCGGGGGCTGCGTACCGCGGTGATCTGCAAGTCCCTCTTCGGCAAGGCGCACACCGTGATGGCCGAGGGCGGCATCGCGGCGAGCATGGGGAACGCCAACGCGGGCGACAACTGGCAGGTGCACTTCCGGGACACGCTGCGCGGCGGCAAGTTCCTCAACCAGTGGCGCATGGCGGAACTGCACGCCAAGGAGGCGCCGGAACGCGTCTGGGAACTGGAGACGTGGGGCGCCCTCTTCGACCGCACCGCGGACGGCCGGATCTCGCAGCGCAACTTCGGCGGTCACGAGTACCCGCGCCTCGCACACGTCGGCGACCGCACGGGCCTCGAACTCATCCGCACCCTCCAGCAGAAGGTCGTCTCGCTGCAGCAGGAGGACTTCCGCGAGACGGGCGACTACGAGTCGCGGATCAAGGTCTTCCAGGAGTGCACCGTCACGCAGCTCCTCAAGGACGGCGCCGGTGAGGACGCACGCATCGCGGGCGCCTTCTGCTACGAGCGCGAGTCCGGCAGATTCTTCGTCCTCCGGGCCCCCTCGGTCGTCCTCGCCACGGGCGGGATCGGGAAGTCCTTCAAGGTCACCTCCAACTCCTGGGAGTACACGGGCGACGGGCACGCGCTGGCGCTCCTCGCGGGCGCCTCGCTGATCAACATGGAGTTCGTCCAGTTCCACCCGACGGGCATGGTCTGGCCGCCTTCGGTGAAGGGCATCCTCGTCACGGAGTCGGTCCGCGGGGACGGCGGGGTGCTCCGCAACTCCGAGGGCCGGCGGTTCATGTTCGACTACGTCCCCGCCGTCTTCAAGGAGCAGTACGCCGAGACCGAGGCGGAGGCCGACGGCTGGTACGACGACCCGGAGAGCAACCGCCGACCCCCCGAGCTCCTCCCCCGCGACGAGGTGGCACGCGCGATCAACTCCGAGGTGAAGGCGGGCCGGGGCAGCCCGCACGGCGGCGTCTTCCTCGACGTCTCCACGCGCATGCCGGCGGAGGTGATCAAGCGCCGACTCCCCTCCATGCACCACCAGTTCATGGAGCTCGCCGACGTCGACATCACCGCCGAACCGATGGAGGTCGGCCCGACGTGCCACTACGTCATGGGCGGCGTCGACGTGGAGAGCGACACCGCCGCCGCGGTGGGCGTGCCGGGGCTCTTCGCAGCCGGGGAGGTCGCGGGCGGCATGCACGGCTCCAACCGCCTCGGCGGCAACTCCCTCTCGGACCTCCTCGTCTTCGGCCGCCGCGCCGGGCGTTACGCGGCCGAGCACGCGGAGCGGCTCAGCGGCGCGGCACGCCCCGAGGTGAGCGAGGAGGCCGTGGAGCGGGCCGCGGCCGAGGCGCTCCGCCCGTTCGACGGCGGCGCCGACGAGGGCGACGAGCAGCCGGAGAACCCGTACACCCTCCACCAGGAACTCCAGAAGTCGATGAACGACCTCGTCGGCATCATCCGGCGGGAGGAGGAGATGGAGCAGGCGCTGGAGCGCCTCGCCGAACTCCGGCGACGTTCTGCGCGGTTGGGCGTCGAGGGCCACCGGCAGTTCAACCCCGGGTGGCACCTCGCGCTCGACCTGCGGAACATGCTGCTGGTGAGCGAATGCGTCGCGAGGGCGGCCGTCAACCGCACCGAGTCGCGCGGCGGACACACCCGGGACGACCACCCGCAGATGGACCGTGAGTGGCGGCGGGCCAATCTGGTCTGCACGCTCGGCGAGACGGCACGGCAGGCCGACCCGGCCGCCGGACGCATCGCGCTGCGGCGCCGCGAGATGCCGCCGATCCGACGGGACCTGCTGGAGCTCTTCGAGAAAGAGGAGCTGGCCAAGTACCTGACCGATGAGGAGCTTTCCGGATGACCACCGCCACCGAGAGCGAGAGCAGCACCGGCTACGACGCCCACTTCCGGGTCTGGCGCGGCGACGTCGAGGGCGGCGGCCTGGAGGACTTCACCGTCCGGGTGCACGAGGGCGAGGTGGTCCTCGACATCATCCACAGGCTGCAGGCGACGCAGGCGCCCGACCTCGCCGTCCGCTGGAACTGCAAGGCGGGCAAGTGCGGTTCGTGCAGCGCCGAGGTGAACGGCCGCCCGCGGCTGCTCTGCATGACGCGGATGTCCGTCTTCGAGCGGGACGAGACGATCACCGTGACACCGCTCCGCGCCTTCCCCATCGTCCGGGACCTCGTCACCGACGTCTCGTTCAACTACACCAAGGCGCGCGAGGTTCCGGCGTTCGTCCCGCCGCAGGAGCTCGCCCCCGGCGAGTACCGGATGCAGCAGGAGGACGTCTCCCGCTCGCAGGAGTTCCGCAAGTGCATCGAGTGCTTCCTGTGCCAGGACACCTGCCACGTCGTCCGCGACCACGAGGAGAACAAGGGGGCGTTCGCGGGGCCGCGGTTCCTGATGCGGGTGGCCGAGCTGGACATGCACCCGCTCGACGCCGCGGAGGAGGAAGGACTCGACCGCAGGACGACGGCACAGGACGAACACGGCCTCGGCTACTGCAACATCACCAAGTGCTGCACGGAGGTCTGCCCCGAGGGCATCCACATCACCGACAACGCCCTCATCCCCCTCAAGGAACGCGCCGCCGACCGCAAGTACGACCCGGTGGTGTGGCTGGGGAACAAGATCCGGCGGCGGAAGGGGTGAGGGGCGCGGCCGCGCGGGTCCCGGGGACGGTGGGCTGAGGCCGGCGGGCTGCAGAGCGGGACGATGCGCATCGTCCTCCCCGTCTTCGGCGGGTTCACCGCACTCGACGTCGTCGGCCCGTACGAGGTGCTGCGGACGCTGCGCGACGCCGGGGTTCTCCTCGTCTCCTACGAGCGCGGTGAGGTGAGCGACGGGACCCGGCGCCCTGCGGCCCGTCGCGCAAGCCGCCTTCGCTGAGGTCGAGCGCGCCGACGTCCTGCTGGCGCCGGGCGGTCCGGGCGCGCGGCGCAGGACCGAGGAGCCCGAACTCCTCGACCGGCTCCGTCGGTTGCACACCTCGACCGACTGGACGGCCTCGGTCTGCACCGGCGCGCTGCTGCCGGCGGCGGCCGGCCTCCTCAACGGTCGGCGCGCGACGACGGACCGGAGCGGCCCGACTCCTCGAGCCGCTCGGCGCCGCATGCGCTCAACCGCCGTTCACCGCTGGGCCGTTTGGAACATACGCCTCAGGACGCTGAGGTACACACCGCGGCATCGCGGACGGGGGCTGGGCGGATCAGCTCTCCCTGCGAGTGCGGCCGAGCTGGAAGGCGCCGACGACCAGGGCGACCACGACCGCGCCGCCGAGCCCGTAGCGGATGGCGTCGTCCAAGTCGCTGGAGATCAGCGCGGCGTCGACGGCGATGAGGACCGCCATCACCGTCCCGATCGGGGCGGTGGAAGTCCGGTTGATCGCGCCCATGCTTCCCCCTGGATACGAGAGTTGGCTGTGTGAGGCGTGCAGAGGCCGTAGGAGCATCTTGCAGGCGCGGCACCGTTGCGGCAGGGCTTTGCCGTTTTTCTCCTCCGGTCTCGTTCCCCGGGAGGGTGCGGGCGAGTGGCCGGGCGCTGGAGCACGCGCCTCGGCGACCCGAGAGACTCGGTTCGGCGAAAAGGGAGCGGGGCGACTCGAGGCAGCCGGTATCGCTCTCGTCGTAGCACCATCGTGAACTAAGCCTGCAGTGCTGCGAATTGGCGGACGCGGCCGCTCCGCACTCACGATCGGGACCGCCTGTCGGCCCCGTCCCGCGCCGGAGTGCGCAGCTTCGGGCGGATAGGCTCGGCGCCCGCGGGCCGTGCTGCATTGCGGGCAGCACGGTGCCGCTCCCCGGCACCGACACGCAGCGGGCGCCCGGCGTACGCCGACAGGAGACGCCAACCTCCCTGCGCCGCAGGCGCGTCGACGTCCGAACGCGCTCCCCCGCACGCTCAGAACAGGCTCAGCACCGCCTCCGCCGGATCGGGAGCGGAGACTCCGTTCTCGGGGCGGGGGAGTTGGAACCAGACCGCCTTGCCGTGCGGGGTGCGCCTGCTGCCCCAGCCGGAGCTGAGGAGGTCAACGAGTTGGAGGCCGCGGCCGCCCTCGTCGGTCGCGTGGGCGCGGCGGCGGCGCGGCTGCACCAGGCCCCTGTCCCAGACCTCGCAGACGAGGGTGCGCTCCAGCAGCAGCCGCAGCCGGATCTCCCCCGAACCGTGCCGAAGTGCGTTGGTGACGAGTTCGCTGACGAGGAGTTCGGCCGTGTCGGCGAGGCCCTCGATCTCCCACTCCGCGAGCTGCCTGCGGGTGAGTTCGCGCGCCCTCGCCACCGAGCGCGGCTCGGAGTCGAGCTGCCAGTCGCCGACCGACGAGGAGGGCAGCCCGTGGACGCGCGCCATCAGGAGGGCGATGTCGTCCTCCCCGTGGTGGACGTTGAGGGTGCGGAGCACCGAGTCGGCGGTGTCCTCCAGCGGTTCGGCGGTGTTGGTGAGCGCCGAGCGGAAGCGGTCGAGGCCCTCGTCGAGCGGGTGGTCCCTGGACTCGACGAGGCCGTCGGTGTAGAGGGCGAGCAGGGCGCCTTCGGGGAGTTCGATCTCGATCTCCTCGAACGGCTCGCCGCCGACGCCGAGCGGCACGCCCTTCGGCACCTCGAGCAGCAGTGCGTCCTCGCCCGGTTCGACGAGGACGGGCGGCAGGTGCCCCGCGTTGGCGAAGGTGCAGCGGCGCGAGACGGGGTCGTAGACGGCGTAGATGCAGGTGGCGAGGTAGACCTCGGCGAGGTCGGTGGTGCCGCGCTGGGAGCGCGGAGTGCCGCCGAGGCCGCGCGCGATCTCGTCGAGCGCGCCGAGCACCTCGGCGGGCTCCATGTCGGTGAGCGCCAACGTGCGGACGGCGGAGCGGAGTTCGCCCATGGCGACGGCGGCGCGCAGGCCGCGGCCCATCACGTCGCCGATGACGATCGCGGTGCGCATGCCGGGCAGCTCGATGACGTCGAACCAGTCGCCGCCGACCTCCGTCGCCGGGTTGCCCGGGAGGTAGCGGCAGGCGATGTCGAGCCCCGTCGACTCGGGGTCGTCGGGCGGCAGGAGGCTGCGCTGGAGGATGAGCGCGCGCTCGTGCTCGCGGCGGTAGAGGCGGGCGTTGTCGATGAAGACGGAGGCGCGGCCCGCGAGTTCGGCGGCGAGCGCGCTCTCCCGGTCGCCGAAGGGCTCGCTGCCCTTGGCGCGCGAGAACTGCACGAGCCCGAGTACGCGCCCCCTGGCGACCATGGGCACCACGAGCGTCGACTGCACGACGGCGCCGAACTGCGCGGGCACCGAGCTGTCCTGCCCCGGCACGTGCTGCACCCGTCCGGTGCGCAGCGCCTCGGCGTACGGGGAGCTCTCCAGGTAGCGGTGGGTCGCGCCGAGCGTCACCGCGGTGCCCAACTGCCCGGCGCCTTCCGGAGGCGTGTGCTCCGGCTGCGGGAGCCCGCTACGACGGGACGATTCTGCAGCGCTCCCCCCGCCGCCGTCGGCCGGCCCGGCCTGCGCGGGCAGGCGGGCTCCCTCGGCAGTCTTCTCCCCCTCGCCGTAAGGCCGTTCGCCCTCCTCGGGTCCCCGCTCCTCCGAACCCGCCAGCGTCAACGGCGCGTCGGAGACGGCGCTGCCGAAGGCGACCCGGCGCAGCTGCGCGCTGCCGTCCCCGGGGCCCACGGGGGGCGGCTCGTCCCCGGCGAGCACCTCTTCGAAGAGATCGACGGACGCGAGGTCGCAGAACTGCGGCACTGCCACGTCGAGGAGTTCGCGCGCGGTCGTCTGGAGGTCGAGGGAGTTACCGATGCGTGCGCCCGCGGCGTTGAGCAGTGCGAGGGCCCGCCGTACATCGTCCGGCTTGCCCGACGCCTCGACTGGCAGATCGCTCAATGCCGCCCCTTCCCACTGCCTGCGCCCCGACCGCCGGGGACCAGGAGGCGCAGGGAGCGCACCCGGGCGGACACGCCTGCGACCTCCGTGCGTTTCCCACCGGTTGGAGCAGATTGCGCACATCCCCGCCGTCCACGGGGCTACCCCAGTCTTCTAACCAGCAGAAGCCGTGTCGAACCCCGCACGCTGCGGCACCGCACGCACCACCCGGTGGTGCACCTCGGGCAGCACCGTACGCAGGAAGTCGTCCCGGGCGAAACCCGGGACGTGGGCTCAGGGAGCCAGAAGCTCGAACCAGACGGTCTTGCCCTCGGGCCCCCTCCGCGTTCCCCAGCGGTGCGCTGCTCCCGCGACGAGTTGGAGGCCGCGTCCCCCTTCGTCCTCGGGGGCCGCCGTCCGTTCGCTCGGAGCGTCCTGCGCGGTGTCCGCCACCTCCACCACGACCGAGTGCTCGTTGCGCACCATCCGCAGGCCGACGGTGCCCTCCGCGTACCGCAGCGCGTTGGTGACGAGCTCACTGACGAGGAGCAGCGCCGCGTCCTCCAGAGCGCTCAGCCCCCAACCGCGCAGCGTGGCACGGACGGAACGGCGCGCGTCGCCGGCCGTGCGCTCCTCGGGGCTGAAGGTCCACGCCTCCGCCGCGCCCGTCGGCAGGCCGCCGAGGCGGGCGAGGAGCAGCGCCACATCGTCGGCGTTGTCGGTATTGTCGGTCCCATCCGCCTCGTCTCCCGTGCCGGGGCCGCGGTCGAGCGCCTCCAGGACGTCGGTGCACATGCGGGCCAGGCCGGTGCCGGGCGTCAGGGAGATCTCGTCGCGCAGCCCCTCGGCCGCCTCCCGTACCTCGGCGCGGAGCCTGGCGAGACCCTCGCCGAGCGGCCGTTCACGGTCCTCGACGAGGCCGTCGGTGTAGAGCACGAGGACCGTGCCCTCCTCGACCTCGATCTGCACCGACTCGAACGGCACCCCGCCGACGCTCAGCGGCGTCCCGCTCGGCAGCCTCAACTCCCTCACGCTGCGCCGCCCGTCGGGGTCCTCCTTGACGAGCAGCGGCGGCAGGTGCCCGGCGTTGGCGACGGTGAGCAGGCCGCGCCGCCGGGCGCCGGGGCGCTCGGCGAGGTGGGGCGCGACCGTGGGCGCCGGCTCGTAGACGGCGTAGACGCAGGTGGCCATCGGGGTGTCGCCGTCTTCCTCCGCCAGGTCGTCGCCGAGTTCGCCGACGCGGCGCAGCACCTCGTCGGGGGCGAGATCGAGGCCAGCGAGCGTGCGGACGGCGGTGCGCAGCCGTCCCATGGTGGCGGCGGCGCGCAGGCCGTGCCCCATCACGTCCCCGATGACGAAGGCGACGCGCCCGCCGGCGAGCGGGATCACGTCGAACCAGTCGCCGCCGACCTCGGCGCCGGAGGCCGCGGGGACGTAGCTGGAGGCGATGCTGACGCCGACGGGATCGGGGAAACGGCTGGGCAGCAGGCTGCGTTGGAGCATCAGCGCGCTGTCGCGCTCCCTCGCGTAGAGCCTCGCGTTGTCGATCGAGACGCCGGAGCGGCCGGCGAACTCGGTGGCGAGCGCGAGATCGTCGCGGTCGAACGGTTCGGTGCCGTCGGCGCGGCCCAGGACGAGCAGGCCGAGGACGAGTCCGCGGGCGCGCAGCGGCAGCGCGAGGACGGAGTGCACGTCGGGGTCGCACGCGGCGCCGATACCCGAGGCGCCCGCGCCGACGAGTTCGGCGAGCGCCCCCGCGGAGTCGATGATGCGCGCCCTGCCGCCGGCCAGCACCTTGCCGAGGACGCTCTCCGGATCGAACGGGAACCTCTCGTCGCCGACCTCGCGCCGCACCGCCGCGCGCGAGGCGGTGCCCGCGTGCCGGAGCGCGTCGTGGGGCGGGGCACCGTGGCCCGGGAGTTCGCCGCCGCCGAGGACCTCGCCGAAGAGGAGGACGTCGGCGTGGTCGGTGAAGCGGGGCACGAGCGACGAGGCGAGGCTCTGGGCGATCTCGCGCGCATCGAGGTGCTCGCCGATCGCCACCCCGATGTCGTCGAGGAGCAGCAGCCGCTCCCTCGCCCGCTCCACCTTGTTGAGCGCCTCGCGCCGGCTGGTGTTGTCGAGCACGAGGCAGCTGATGCCGATGACGTTGCCCGCCACGTCCGTGAGCCGGTTGTACGAGACGGAGCGGGTCCCGCCGTCCGCTGCGGGCACGACGACGTCGACGACGGGGCGGCCGGTGCGCAGCACCGTGCGCTGCAACCGGTCGACGGCGCGTGCGACCTCGTCGGGCAGCAGCTCGTACACGGTGCGGCCTAGGTGCTCGTCGACGGGGTGGCCGTTGAGGTGGGCGAGGGCCTGGTTGACGTGGACGTACCGCTGCTCCGTGTCGAAGAGCGCGATGCCGACCGGCGAGTGGTCGAAGAGCGCGTCGAGCCCGGCGAGGCGGCGCTCCAGGGTGCGCAGGTGCACCGTGTCGACGAGGTTGAGCACGAGGTAGGAGCGGCCCTCGGTGCCGATCGCCAGGGAGGCGTGCAGGGCGAGTTCGACGGTGCCGCCGTCGCGGCGGCGCAGGCGGACCAGGCCCCGCCAGTGGCCCTCGCGCTCCACCACTGCGCGCACCTCGGCGACGCCGGGACCCTTCGCGACGTACTCCTCGAAGGGGGTCCCCACCGTCTCCGCCGTCGTGCGGTGCAGCATCTCGCCGACGATCGGCCCCACGAGGAGGACGGTGCCGTCCTGGTCGAGCATGACGGCGCCGACGCGCAGGCCGCTGTGGAGCGTCGCACCGCCCAAGGGTGTGCCCACCGTGCCCACGCCCCTGCCTTGCTCGGCTGGCCGGCTCGGCCCCGGTCGGGAAGCGAGCTGGACGTCTGCCCACGGCTTAGATTCTGGCCGCGGTGGCGCCGGACCACCGTGCGGGTCTGGGCCGTTCGGGGTGGGGCGTGGTCGCCCGGGCCTCGGCGCCGGTGCGTCAGTCCGGGGGGTACATGTGCTCGACCAGGTATCCGCCCTGGCCGTCGACGGTGCCCGTTCCGGGGCCACCCGCCTTCCCCAACCGCTCCGCGATCTGCAGGGCCTCGGTGCGGGTGGCATAGCTGCCGACGCGGTAACGGTTGCCGTTGCCGTCCTGGCGGATCACGTGCCAGGGCAGCACGGTATTGCTGTCGCCGCTCACACTTCGCATATGCCGGAGCCTACGCCCGGCATTCACGCACCGCATTCGCCTTTGCACAAAGGGCCATCGATTTCGGCCAGACGTTCGCCTCGGCTGCCTCCTCCCTTCCCCTCCCACGACCGCCCGCACACGGCTCACGGCCAGATCACGCCCCCAACGCGCCCTCCGTGCGCCCTACTTCACGGGCAGGTGGTACGAGATCCGGTACCGATCGGCGGCGACCACCACGTCGGCGGTCTCCACCGGGCGGCCTCCCGCAAAGTACGTACGCGCGACGACGAGCACCGAGTGGCCCGGCACTCCGCCGAGCGCCACCGTCTCCTCGGCCTTTCCCGGGCGGGCGCCCACCTCCTCCACGACGTTGTCGACGACGACGTCGATCGCGGCCATCCGCTCCACCACCCCGCGCCCGCCGAGCGGCCCCTCCTCGGGGAGGAGCACGGGGGTGCGGCCCGTCACCGCGAGCGGCTCCCAGGAAGTGGAGAGCATCGTGGGCTCGCCGTCGACGCGGAAGACGTAGCGGGTGCGCATCAGGCGCTCGCCCGGCTCGATCCGCAGCCGCTCCGCGATCTCCGGTGAGCACTCCTCCTGTTCGCTCGCCGACTCCCAGGTGCCCTTGGCCGACTCGTCGGCCTGCTCCTGGCGGAAGGGCGAGGAATCGCCGCTGCGGTACCCCGTGCGCACGATTCGCCGCGGGGCCGGCAGCTCCCTCACGTAGGTACCGGAGCCGGAGCGGCCCTCGACGAGCCCCTCCGCCATGAGGACCTTGCGCGCCTCCAGTGCGACCGTGTCGGAGACGCCGTACTCCTCGCGGATGCGCGCCTGGGAGGGGAGGCGGGCGTGCGGGGGCAGGGCGCCTTCGGCGATCTTCTTGCGCAGGTCCCCGGCGACGCGCAGATACGCGGGCTGCTCACCGAATGGCACGGACGCCCCTCCCGGCTCCCCGGGGCACCGCCGACCGGCGCGACGGATCGGCGTACGTCCGCACCCCCGATCGGCGCCCCGGCAGAACCGGGGACCCCGACAGTTGACAGTGGGCAACAGCTTGGCAACCGACGGTTGTTGGCGCAATAGTCGGCCAACGTTTCACCCGATGTGATGAGTTGCAGCTCAGGGGGCGCACAGGGCCCACACTCGGGCGCACAGCACAGCACGCTGAAACGGTCCGGCAGGTCACGTGCACCCCCTGGTGCGCCCGCGCCGCACGCGGCGCACGCGCCCGGCCCCGGAGCGGACGCGCCGACGAACCCGCCCCGCCCGCACGGGAGTCGGCGGACCGCCGCAGTCCGCGCACGAACGCCCCGCGGCCCGGCCGGGCCGCGGGGCGCTGCGCGGTACCGTCAGATCAGGCCCTGCGCGTGCATCGCCTCCGCCACGACCTCGAAGCCGGCCGCGTTGGCGCCGACCACCAAGTCGCCCGGGTGCCCGTAACGTTCGGCCGTCTCGAAGCTGGAGTCGTGGACGTGCCGCATGATCTCGGCGAGCCGCTGCTCCGTGTACTCGAACGTCCAGGAGTCGCGGGAGGCGTTCTGCTGCATCTCCAGCGCGCTCGTCGCCACGCCGCCCGCGTTGGCCGCCTTGCCGGGCCCGAAGGCGATGCCGGCCTCGCGGAGCACCCGGACCGCCTCCGGCGTCGTCGGCATGTTCGCGCCCTCGGCGACGGCCTGGACGCCGCCGTTGACGAGGGCCACCGCGTCCTGCTCGCCGAGCTCGTTCTGCGTCGCGCACGGGAGCGCCACGTCGCACGGGATCTGCCAGACGGTGCCGCCTGGCAGGAACTTCGCCTGTGCGCCCCGGCGTTCGGCGTACTCCGCGATCCGCCCGCGCTCCACCTCCTTCACCTGCTGGAGCAGCTCGACGTCGAGTCCCCCCTCGTCGACGACGGCGCCCGAGGAGTCCGAGCAGGAGATCACCTTCGCGCCGAGCTGCTGCGCCTTCTGCGCCGCGTAGATCGCCACGTTCCCCGAGCCGGAGACGACGACCCGCATCCCCTCGAGGCTGCGGCCGCGGGTGCGGAGCATCTGCTCGGTGAAGAGGACGCAGCCGTAGCCGGTCGCCTCCGTGCGCGCCCGTGCGCCGCCCCAGCTGAGCCCCTTGCCCGTGAGGACGCCGGACTCGTGCCTGCCCGTGATGCGGCGGTACTGGCCGAAGAGGTAGCCGATCTCGCGCCCGCCGACGCCGATGTCGCCTGCCGGGACGTCGGTGTACTCGCCGAGGTGCCGGTAGAGCTCCGTCATGAACGACTGGCAGAACCGCATCACTTCGGCGTCCGAGCGGTCCTTCGGGTCGAAGTCGCTGCCGCCCTTCCCGCCGCCGATCGGCATGCCGGTGAGGGCGTTCTTGAAGACCTGCTCGAAACCGAGGAACTTCACGATCCCCAGGTTCACCGAGGGGTGGAACCGCAGCCCGCCCTTGTACGGCCCCAACGCGCTGTTGAACTCGACGCGGAAACCACGGTTGACGTGGACCTCCCCTGTGTCGTCCATCCACGGCACCCGGAAGATCAACTGGCGCTCGGGCTCGCAGAGCCGCTCGACGAGCTTCCCCTCCAGGTACTCGGGGCGCTGTGCGAAGACGGGCGCGAGCGTCTCCAGGACCTCGCGGACGGCCTGGTGGAACTCGTCCTCCCCCGGGTTTCTCCGCAGTACCTGCTCGTAGAGCGGTGCGAGCGCACCGGAAGAGAGGTCGTGCTTCGGTATCCGCTGGTCGAACGGCGGCATCAGGCGGCTCCTTTTGCGAAACGGAATATCCCTGGCCAATCCTTCCGAGCGTACGGGAAGCCCTGCGTCCGCTCGCGGTGCGATCCCCCGGACCGGGGACGGGGGCTTCCTTCTCCCGCTACGTTGGGGGCCGCTCCTTCGTCTTCCGTCCGCCCACACACCCACGGGATGGCCCATGGACGCGCACTCTTCCGGACACGGCACGGACGCCCCGCACCCGGCGCGGATGTACGACTACTACCTCGGCGGCAAGGACTGGTTCGCCGCCGACCGGGACGCCGCCGAGCAGGCGATGGCCGACTTTCCCACCGCGCCCGTCGTCGCCCGCGAGAACCGCGCGTTCATGCGCCGGGCGGTCGCGGCGCTCGCGGGTGAGCACGGGGTCCGGCAGTTCCTCGACATCGGGACCGGCCTCCCGACCGAGCCCAACCTCCACCAGATCGCGCAGCGCGAGGCGCCGGAGTGCAGCGTCGTCTACGTCGACAACGACCCGCTCGTCATCGAGTACGCCGACGTGCTCATGCGCGCGGCGCCCGGTGGAGCGGTCAGCTACGTCGAGGCCGACCTGCGGTACGACGCGCTCCTCGAAGAACCGCGGGTGCGGGAGGCGCTCGACCTCTCCCGTCCGGTGGCGCTCTGCCTCGTCGCGCTGCTGCACTTCGTCGAGGACGAGCGCGACCCGCACGCCCTCGTCCGCGGCCTCCTCGACCGCCTCGCGCCCGGCAGCTACCTCGTGCTGTCGCACACCACCGACGAGTTCGCGCCCGAACGCGCCCGGGCCGGCGAGGAGATATACGGACGCAACGGCATCCCGTACCGCATCCGGTCCCGCACCGGGATCGCGCGCTTCTTCGACGGCCTGGAGCTCCTCGAACCCGGCGTGACGACGACGCACGCCTGGCGGCCCGAGGAGCCCTCGCCGCACAGCGACCGGGACGTGTCGACCTTCGCCGGGGTGGCGCGGAAGCGGTAGCCCGGCGGCCCGCCGCGGTCAGCGCATCGCGGCGGAGACGCCCTCCGCCCACTCCCAGGGCGCGGCGCTGCCCCCGGGGTCCGAGGCGGCGTACTCCCAACCGGCCGCGCCACCGAAGTCGGGGTACTTCGCGGCGAGTTCGGAGAGCGTCCCGGTGAGCCGGTCGAACGGGACGTGGCCGTCGCAGTACGCGGAGTTGGTGACGGTGCCGGCGACGACCTTCTCCGCGGGGACGACGCCGTGGTCGACGATGTCGTCGTAGCCCGAGGTGTCCTGGAGCGAGCCCCAGCCGCAGTAGAACTGCGTGTTGAACCAGTCGATCGCGTCGCCGCGCTCCTCGTAGAGCCGGTCGTAGCCGAAGCCGGAGAGGTTGCCGCCGCCCTTCAGCGCCGTCGCCACGGGGGCGAGGGTGATGAGGAAGTCGTCGCCGAAGTCGGCGCGGAGGGTGTCGATGAGGCGGGTGATCGTGGAGAGGTCGATCTCCTCCTCCACGTCGAGGTCGAGCCCGTCGAGGCCGTGCGCCTCCACGACCTCCTTCAACTTCGGGTAGTACGCGTCGAAGTCGTTCTCCAGGTTGGTGAAGGAGCCCTGGGCCGCGCCGCCGACCATGCCGAGCACGTGGACGCCTTCCGACTGGACGTCGGCGAGGTCCGACCACATGTCGTCGAACCGCCCGGCGTCGTGCGGGTCGTCGTTGAGGCGGGCCTTGTCGTCGTCGGTGAGGTGCACGGCGCCGACGATCACGTCCGTCGCGCCGGCGTCGTGATTGGTGAGTTCCTTGGGCGAGATGAGGGTGTCGCCGTCGAACTGCGTCTGGTAGTAGACGACGGTGCGGTGGTCGGCAGCGGTGCTCGACGGTGCTGCGTGCAGCGTGGGGGCGGCGAAGAGGAGCACGAGGGCTGCGGCGAGCGGGGGCAGGAGTCTGCGCCTGTGCACGGTCGGTTCTCCTTCGGTGGGGGTGAGAACCAGCGGAGAGGGCGGTACGTCTCCGCATCTCTCTGACAACGATGTCGGATTCATGAAAGGGGCGATCGGCCCCCACGTCAAGGGAGTCGGGCGCCGCTCAGCCCTCGTCCGCCCGGTACCCCGGGACCGACGGCCACCGCACGGTGAGGACCACCGACTCCTCCTCCGCGTGCCAGGAGTGGTCGACGCCCTTGCCCCAGACCACGTAGTCCCCCTGCTCCTCCAACAGCACGGAACGCCCCGGGAGTTCGACCCGGAACCGCCCGCTGATCAGCACCAGCAGCGCCGTCCGCGCCTCCCCGCGCACCCAAGCCGCACGCGCGTCCCCCGGCGGGTGCACTCCCCACTTGATCTCCACGGCCTCGCTGTACCGCGGATCCCCCGCGCCCTTGAAGTGCCCGAGCAGCCACCCCCGGTCCGCGGCGGCGTCGGGCCCCGCCTTGCCCACGTACACGGTGTCGTCGTTGCTCTCCATGCGGCGGAACCTAGCAATCCGGATCGCGGTGCCTGGCACCGACCGGGTACTCCAACACCGGCTACCTGCTCGCCGGCCTGGTGATCGAGGCGGTCGCACGGCACAGCGCGCCCGCCGAGATCCAGCGGCGGATTCTCGCCCCGCTCGGCTCGGAGGACACCTCTTCCCTCTGACCGATCCGGCCGTTCACGGCCCTCATCTGCACGGTTACGACCTCGCGGGACGCGATGTGACCCGATTCAGCCCGTCGTACGACTGGACCGCCGGCGCCATGATCTCCACGGTCGACGACCTGGCCCGTTTCCACCGGGCCCTGTTCACCGGCAAGCTGCTGCGCCCCGCCCAGCAGCGCGAACTCCTGACGACGGTGCAGTTCCCCGAGGCACCGGCGTACGGACTCGGCGTGCAGCGCATGGACGTGCCGTGCGGATCGGAGCCAGGCGCCGAGGAGATCGACGCCTGGGAGACGGACGGCGCCGGCCCCGGCTTCACCAGCGTGTCCCTCACCACCGCCGACGGTGGGCGACAACTGGTCCTCGCCGCCAATGTCTACGACCTCAGCGCGGACCTGCGGGATGAGCGGCCCGTCCCGCAGAGCGAGGACTGGGGAAGGCACAGACCGCAGCCCTGAGCGACTGAGACGGCGTCATGCCACCGCGGACGACGGCGACCGGATCATTCGGGGTGCCGGGTGCCGGGTCGGCCGTCCCGGCGGTAGCGGCGTGTTGCTCGGTGGGTGGGCATGCGAAGCGTGGCAAGAGCGGCGGCGAGGCGGAGGTTGAAGTCCACGGCCCCGCCGTTCCTCCCGGTGCGGCGCCGGAACTGACCGTTCATCCACGAGTGCGGGCGCGGTCCCGGCCCCGCCCGTCACTCCCCGCGCCACACCGCCGCGTCGTCCGCCTCCGCCGCGCCGTCCGACTCCCGCGCCAATCGGGCCTGTTCGTCCTCGACGATCCGGCGTGCCGTCTCGGCGTCCGACACGTCGACGGCGTCCGGCGCCGCGTCCGCCAGGTCGCTGCGGCGCGCGTAGGCGTCGAAGAGGCGGGACTTGCGGCGGAGCAACTCGACGATGCGCAGGTCGACTCCGGAGGTGGCGAGCAGCCGGTGGACGTGGACCGGACGGGTCTGCCCCATCCGCCGGGCCCGGGCGACGGCCTGTTCCTCCGCCGTCGGCTTCAACTGCGGCTCGCAGAGGAGCACCACAGAGGCCGCCTGCAGGTTCAGCCCGACGCCGCCCGCCTGGATCTGCGCCAGCAGCACCGCGGGACCGTCCGTCGCCGAGAAGTCGTCCACCAGACGCTGCCGGGCCGTCGGCGGCACCGCACCGGTGAGCGGGCCGAAGACCTCGGACTCCCCTTGTTCCAGGGCTCCTTGGGCCCGCGAGAGCACCTCGTGGAAGTAGGAGAAGACCACCGCTCGACGGCCGTTCTGCTCGGCCTCGGCGACCAGCTCGACGAGCCGCCGCAGCTTCGCGGAGTCCGGCGCCGCGTAGGCGGCCCGCCGCATCGCCATGAAGTTGCCCTCCTCGACGGCCGCCCGGTAGACCTCGTGCTCGTCAGGCGTCGGCTCCTCCCACTCGTCGGTGTGCACGAGCGGGGGGAGCTCGCCGAGGACGTCCTCCTGGTTGCGGCGGAGGTAGGCACCGGCGACGGCCCGGCGGAAGCGGCGAGAACCGGCGAGTCCGTCGCCCGCGGTCGGCGCGGGGACCTGCGGTGAGCCCAACCGGGCGAGGAGGTTGCGGAACTCGGCGACCCGGTTCTCCATCGGCGTCCCGGTGAGGAAGAGCACCCAGCCGGCGGCCGACGCCCACTCCGCCACCGCCTGCGACCGCTGTGCCTCCGGGTTCTTCACATAGTGCGCCTCGTCGACGACGAGCGCGTCCGCAGCCCCCGCGTCGAGCCCGCGCAACCCGTCGAACGTGGTGACCGCCACGCCGCCGCTCTCCTGCCACTCGGCGAACGCGTCGTGGCGTCCGGACCCGTGCAGCGGCACCGCCCGCAGCGTGCTGCGCGTGCGCACCTCGCGCACCCAGCCCACCAGCACGCTCGCCGGGCAGGCGACGAGGAACCGCGCACGCCCCTGCGCCGCCAGATGCGCGAGGACGGCGATCGCCTCGACGGTCTTGCCCAGTCCCATCTCGTCCCCGATGATCACCCGACGCTGGACGAGCGCGAACCGTGCCCCGAACTCCTGGTAGCCGCGGAGCGCGAGGCGCAGGTGCGTGGTGTCGAGCGGCTGCGCGCGGACCCGGGCGACGAGCTCCTGCGGCAGGTGGCCCTCGGCCGCCGCCTCCTCGGGGGCGGCACCGGCGATCTCGTCGAGGAGGGTGTGGTACTCGGCCGACCTCGCTTCGAAGTCGACCCAGGCGGCGAGCGGCGACACCGTCGGGCGCAGCAGGTCGGCAGAGGTCTGCGCGAACGCCCCGGGGAGCGCGGCGCGGTCCGCCTCCGCCAGCGCCGTCGTCAACTCCGCGACGGCCGCCCGCACTCGGGCACGTCGCCGGGGCCCGAGGAGGAGCCGACGCACCCGGCGGCCGGCCGGCGCCGCCTCGTCGAGCAGCGGACGCAGCCGGGCCGCCGTCCGCCGTGCGCCCTCGACGGCCTCCCGGGCCTCGGGGCCCGCGTCGACGAGCCGGTGGAGCGCGGCGAGGAGCCTTCCCGCGCGCTCCTCGCGCCGGTCGACGTCGAAGCGCACCGAGACGGTCTCGCGGACCGCCTCGGCGAGCCGGCGGGCCGCGGCCACGGCCTGGTCGGCGGTGTGCGCGCCGACCCCCGGCGCCTGCTTGACGCCGTGCCGGCCGGCGGAGAGGACGTCGTCCACGGTGCCGTGGCCGGCGTCGCGCAGCGCGTTCAGCCGCAGCCGTCCCTCCGTGACCTCGCGCAGCCGCTCCAGCGGAATGCGCCGCAGCTCGGCGGAGACGAGCTCGTCCTGGAGGGGTGCCAGTGCGGTGCGGACGTCGTCGACCGCCGAACGGTGGTCGGCGAGGACCGCCGACGCCGACCCGTGCAACTCCCGGCCCGCGGCGAGCACTTCACTCGCCGGCTGCTGTTCCGGGCCTTCTCCCATATCGCCCTCCCCGACGCCGCCCGCCTCCATCCTTGCACCGGGACACGGCCCGGCTCCTGCCGCACTGGTGAAAGGCGGGGCTCGTGTGGTCGGGTGGGGCCGGGCGACGCCCGCCCGTCGGTGGCCCGCACGGGCGCGGGCGGGTGTTGGATGGCGCACGGGCGCGCTCGCGGCGGTGCGTTCCTTCCGTGTTCTAGGAGGTCAGCTCAGCATGCAGTTCGGCGTATCCACCTTCCTCACCGATCAGGGCATCGGCCCGGCCGAGTTGGGCCGCGCCCTCGAAGAGCGCGGCTTCGACTCGCTGCTCGTCGCCGAGCACAGCCACATCCCGGTCTCGCGGACGAGCCCCTGGCCGGGCGGCGGCGATCTGCCGACGCACTACTACCGCACCCTCGACCCCTTCGTCGCGCTCGCGGCGGCCGCCTCCGTCACCGAGCGGCTCCTGCTCGGCACCGGCATCGCGCTCGTCCCGCAGCGCGACCCGTTCCACACCGCCAAGGAGACCGCCTCCCTCGACCTCGTCTCGGGCGGGCGCGCCATCCTCGGCGTCGGCGTCGGCTGGAACCGCGAGGAGATGCGGCACCACGGGGCCGACCCGCGCACCCGCGGCCGCCTCACCGACGAGCGGCTGCACGCGATCCGCGCCCTGTGGACCGAGGAGGAGGCGTCCTACCACGGCGAGTTCGTCGACTTCGACCCCGTCTACTCGTGGCCGAAGCCCGTGCAGCGGCCGCACCCGCCGATCTACGTCGGCGGCGGCCCCGGCGCCTTCCCGCGCGTCCGCGAGTTCGGCGACGCCTGGCTCGCGAACAGCACTCCGCCCGAGCAACTGGAGCCGCAGATCGAGCAGATGCGCGAGACCGCGGGGCGCGACGTCCCGGTCTCCGTCTACGCCATCCCCGACGACGCCGCCACCGTCGAGGCGTACACCCGGCTCGACGTCGAGCGCGTCCTCTTCTACCTCCCCACCGTGCCGAAGGCCGAGACGCTCCGCCACCTCGACGCCTTCGCCGACGTCGCCGCGCGCTTCCGGTGAACGCGCCTGCCGCGCAGGGGAGCTGACGTGCCGCGTCTGACGACCGACGAGGCGTACGCGCGCTTCGCGGCGGCGCGCGTCGCCCACCTGGCGACCGCCGACGCGGCGGGGCGCCCCCACCTCGTCCCCGTCGTCTTCGCCGTACGCGCGGCGGACGGCGACGCCCCCGCCGGCGTCGTCCTCGCCGTCGACCACAAGCCGAAGCGCACCACGTCCCTGAAGCGCCTCGCCAACATCCGCGCCAACCCCGCGGTGAGCCTCCTCACCGACACCTACGACGAGGACTGGACGCGCCTGTGGTGGTCCCGCTGCGACGGCACCGCCCGCGTCCTCCCGCCGCGGGGTGAGTCCGCGCGGGCGGCTCGGCTCGCCGGGCTGCTCGTCGCCAAGTACCCGGAGCAGTACGTGCGGGGGGCGCCGGAGGGGGCCGTGGTGGAGGTGGCCGTGGAGCGGTGGAGCGGGTGGCGGGCGGGGTGAGTCCGGTGGCTGCACCGGCCGGTGCGACGGCTTGCCCCGGGGAGGCGTGCATCGGGCTCGTCGCGCGTGTAAACGTGCTGTGTTTGCGGGGCCGCTTGTTGCGAGTCGGCCCGTCGGCGATGGCGGGCGGGGCTCGTCGGCGCGACGGAACCCGTCACGGGATGTCGGTCGACGCGGCTGAAGGCCGGCGACATGCGTCCGCTTCCCCCCGAACTCGCGCAATTGCGCGGGCAGTTCGGGTACCACGGAAACGAGCCTGCCTCAGGCCGTTCGGTGCTCCGGCCCG
Organism: Streptomyces xiaopingdaonensis; assembly: GCF_000262345.1. Classification (GTDB taxonomy): domain Bacteria; phylum Actinomycetota; class Actinomycetes; order Streptomycetales; family Streptomycetaceae; genus Streptomyces; species Streptomyces xiaopingdaonensis. Next base: position 21,142 of record NZ_AJTQ01000164.1, read on the forward strand.
CAGCCGCCGCCGAAGCCACATCCAACCGGGCTTCCATGCGCAGGGCCGGCCGAACTCGGGTAAGGCCGCACGACGTACACCGAGGCCGACGTCCTGACGGAGGACGTCCTCGGGCCCCCGCACCTCGCCGACTCTCTCGACCCGCTCGGTCCGCGCCGCGCCTCGTCACCCACCGGCGACTCCAGCCACGGGGTCATCCGCTCCCGGCAGCAACGGAAGAGCGTCCCCACCGGTCGGTGCCACGACACAGCTCCGCCGGGATACGGCGCGTGGAGATGTCGACGCCGCCCCGGGCGCGGCCGCCGGCGAGGGTGGCGACGCCGAGGGCGAAGTGCACCCACATGTTGAACTGGATTTCCTTGGTGACGCGGAGCCGGCTGTAGAGGATGTCGGCCCATCGGTCCCCCGCGCGCGACCAGGCTTCGACTTGGAAATGGACCGCGTCCCCGTCGCGCCGGGCCGAGAACCTGATCTGCCCGGCTTCCAAGTGCCCGCGGAGCGTGCCCAGTCGCAGGGAGGCCGAGTCGCTGTGGAGCACCCGTACCGGACCGTCCCAGGGACCCGGCATCTGCACGCGGTACTCGTCGCCGACGCGTGCGGGACCGTCGGCACCCCGTGTCTTGTGGAAGACCGCCACCGCCGACGGGGCAGGCCGGTTCAGGTCGGCGGCAACGGCCTCCATCAACTCCTCGGGGCCCAGCACCGCGCCCTCGATACGGACGCTGAAGCGGCGGTGGAACATCGGGCCCGCACCCTCATTGAGCGCCTGGGTGAGGTCGTCGACGAGTTCGTCGGGCAGCAGGGGCGGCAGGTCGCCGTGGTCGCCGTCCGCCTCACTGCGGTGGAGGGCCGTCACCCGCCACATGTACTCCCACGACACCAGCAGCACCCCCACCGGGAAGCGCAGCAGGGCGCCGATCCGCCGCCTCGGAGGGGGCTTGGCGGGACGGGCGGTGCCGTGGATGCCGTTCTGTGGAGACATGTCTCTCATGGGAGCATGCAAAAGAGGCCCCCGCGTCTCGGCAGTGTCCGACACGGGGGCACGGACGGGAGGCGTGACGTGCTGGAAGAGTTGATGTTGCGGGTCGGCCTGCGCAGGGCGGAGCTGCAGTGGGCGTCGATGGGATCGGTTGCCCTGTGCACCGTTCTTTGGATGCGCGCGTCCAGCTTCGATCAGAACGAACGCGGCAACGCCGAGCGCCGAGCCCTGTTCGTCGGCTTGTGGGCACCGACGCTCTGGGCCGTGGGACAGTCGCTCCCCCGGTCCCGACGCCCCGGACGCTCCCGGAGACGATGAGCCCCCATGCGGGAGCGGCGCCTGTACCGGCCTCGAGCCGTCGACACGCTCTACGCGCTGGCCGGCCGCGAGATCAACTACCGACCTCCGGCCGACGACGTCCCCACGTCGGACGAATGCTGGCACGTGGACTCACTTCACTGGCCGCTCGCCCGGGAACCGTCCGGCGACCCGGTGCGGGGAGGGGCTTGGGACATCGCGTGCAGGCTGGTGCGCGACTACCAGTTCGCGGAGCCGGGCATCCTGCGGGCGCTCTACCGCACCGACCGCCCCTTGTTGGGGCGCGACATGCTCCTCGAAGGGCGGTTCGCCGGGCTCCGCTTCGACCTGGGCGTACGGATCACGTCCGTCGTGGACACCGTCCAGCGATCGGGAGGCACCGAATCGCGGGCGTGGGGCTGGGCCTACCGCACGCTCCAGGGGCACCTGGAACAGGGCCAGCTCACCTACGAGGTCCTCAAGGACCGTCGCACCGGCGACGTGGACTTCCGCATCAGCGGCTATTCTCGGCGGGCCCCGATCGCCAATCCCGTCGTCCGGGCCGGGTTCGCGGCCTTCGGCAACCGGACGCAGCACCGCTTCTACCACGCCAGCGCCCGGCGCTTGCAGCGCTTGGTGCAGGCCGAACTCCTCGGCGCCCCAGCCCTGACGGCCGAGCCCCTTCCTGGCTACGGCGATGTCGTCCTCGCCCCCGCCGCACCTGGGACGTGCGGCGACGGCTCGGGCAGGCAGGGCGGTTGACATGGTGAGTGGCGTCGCTGGTGGGTGACGAGGCGCTTGGCGGGTGTCCGTCCGGGGCCTTCGGGGATACACGCAGCCGTCGGGAGGCGGCGGTCCGCCCTGGTACCCACCCGGTAGAAGCAGGCTGGGGTGCCGTGTCGAGTGTTCCGACGCGCGGAGGCACGTTCGTTCTCCGTGGTGGGCGACTTCGTCGCGACCCCGACGCCCCTCGCGACCGTCCTCGACCGCATCGGCGTACTCCGCAACGGCAAGAGCACGACCCTCGACTCCGGCCGGCTTCTCACGAGCGAGGCACGCACCGCCGCCCAGTCGCTTCGGCCTGACCGAAACCCCCTGCCGACAGCCGCAAGCGAAGCCCCGCCTCAACCGGCCGAGAAGACCAAGAAAACCCCAGCCCTCCAACACCCGTGAGCCATCGACTCGTTGAGCACCTCGCCGAAGGACACCTCAACCAGCTTCGCCCCCGCAGGACCCGATCGCGAGCTGACCGCATGCCCCCGTCCCGACACGACGCCGCTGCCTGGGAAGCCCAGGCGACCCGCGCCTGGGCGCTGATCCACAACCGGCGCGGCGAGTACCTACTGCACCTGCGTGAGCACCTGCCGGGCCGGACCGGGCCAGGCGCGTGGTCCCTGCCGGGAGGCGCCCGCGAGCCGGGCGACGCCTCGCTGGAGGCGACCGTGCGCAGAGAACTGGCCGAGGAGGCAGGTCTCGACGTCGCCGATGTGGAGCCGTTCTCCCTGACGCAGGAAGGCGACGTCGCGACCTACTCCGTCCGCTGGGAGGGCGACCCGGAGTCCCTCCCGCTGAGCGAGGGCGTGATGCTGCGCTGGTTCGCGCCGGCGGACCTGCACCGCCTGCGCGTGCTGCCCGCCGTCCGCGACCTGGTCCTCGCGCACGCCGCCCGCCGGGCCACCGAGAGCACCGCCCGTCCGCCGAAGCAGCGGGACGCCGGCTGGCTGCCGCCCGAGCAGTACGCCGAGACGGTACTCAAAGCCACCGCCTTCGCGTGCGTCTACTTCACCGACGAGGACGACCGGCCGCTCCAACTGCACTCCGTCTACTCCCCCTCCCACCCGTGGCAACTGGTCGGCGGCACCATGGACCCGGGCGAGCGCCCTTGGGAGACGGCCGTACGCGAGTGCCAGGAGGAGACAGGACGCACACCACCCGGCCCGCCGCAGCTCCTCGCGACGGTGTACGGCCTCCCCGGCGCCGAGTGGCCGTACAGCACGTTCGGCCTCGTCTTCGACGGCGGCCACCTCACCGCAGCCCAACTCCGCGCCCTCGTACTGGACCCGAAGGAGCACGACGAAGCCCGCGTCCTCCCTCTCACCGACTGGCAACACCTCATGCCGGGCCGGGACTTCCGCCGCCTGGAGGCGGTCGCCGAAGCCCGCCGCACCGGCACGGCTGCCTACTTCGACACCTGGGGATGGGACACGTGAGCAGCCGACCATGCCCCCGTATCCGTCGGCCCGGCGGGGGGTGCCGAGTGGCCGCACGCGGAGGGGACATGACGGGCACGCCGGTGCTTGAACCGCTCATGCGCCCGAGGTCCGCCAAGGAGTCCGTAAGACGGTCCACGGACGGCGGCCGCCCGCCGAACGCCGGGGCAGGCCCGGCACGAGGCGAGCAACTCCCGCCGTGCTGCCCAGTCGAGAACTCCGACGTGGCGGGCTGCGCATTCCTCGGGCAACCCGCCACGTCGGCAGACACACGCTCCGCCGGGCCGAGCCCCAGCGTGCCGGCCTACTTCGCCGGGTTCATCAACTCCGTGCCGAACCGGCCCTTCGTCGCCGGGGAACCCAGGTCGCTCGGCTCGACGAGTGCCGAGTCCTCGGCGCTCAGCCCGTCGGTGCCCGCGTACAGCAGGGCCGCGGCGCCGACGCCCTCGGTACGGTTCGGGATGCCCACGGCCAGGTCCGGCTTACCGTCACCGTTGTAGTCGGCCGGCGAGACGGACGTGCCGAACTTGTCGTTGCCCTCCATGGAGCCGGGGACGCCCTCGGTGTCGAGCGAGAAGGTCTGCGCCCCCTCGTCGGTGAGCCAGTTCTCGGTGCCCTTGAGCACGTTGACGGCACCGGCGTCGTTGTAGCCGCCGGGCGCCTCGGCGCGGGTGTCGCTGACCACCAGATCGTCGTGGCCGTCGCCGTCGAAGTCGGCGAGCCGGATGGCCTCGCCCTTCTGGGCCTTGCCCTCCCAGTCCACCGGCTCGTCGGAGTCGAGGCCGTCGGCGGTGCCGGGGTAGGTACGGAGCTTCTGCTCGTCCGGACCGTCGGCGAAGCCGGTGTCCGTGACGACGTCGTCCTTCCCGTCGCCGTTGATGTCGCCGACCACGGGACGGTAGTGCGCGAACGGCAGCAGGATGTCCTCGCCCAGCGACGCGCTCTTCAGGCCGTCGGCCGAGCCGGGCAGCACGCCGAGCGTGCCCTCGTCGGCGGGCGAGTCCTCGGCGGCGACGGTCACGAGATCGGTGTAGCCGTCCCCGTCGATGTCGCCGGAGGCCAGGTGCTCGACGCTGACACCGCCGCCGGGCGGGGTGACGGTGGTCATCTTCGGGGTCGCGGTCTCCCGCAGGTCCTTCGCGCCCTTGACGAGCTGCACCTTCTCGCGGTCGGAGATGGCGATGTCGTCGATGCCGTCGTTGTCGTGGTCGCCCACGGCGATCTGGTCGCCGAAGTGTGCGTTGGCAGCCACCTTCGGCGAGTGGAAGGCGATGGCGTCGTCGGACAGGCCGCCCTTGGCGCCGAAGACGACCGTGACGGAACCGGCCTGCTTGGTGCTGCCGATGGCCTCGTTGTTGGCGGCGACGACCAGGTCGGCGTAACCGTCCCCGTCCACGTCACCGGTCACCACGGTCGAGCCGAAGCCGTCCTTGGCCTCCGGAGTACCGGGCACACCCGGGCTCGCCTGCGTCAACGTGCTGTGCCGTTCGGTGTCGACGCCGCTCTCGGCGCCGTAAGTCACGGCCACGTAGCCCGCCTTTGCCTCTCCGGAGACGGTGCCCTCGGGCGCCCCTACGCCGAGGTCGGCGTAGCCGTCGCCGTCGAGGTCGCCCTGCGTGGCCTCGCTCCGCTCGGCAGCCTTCGTGGAGGACCGGTCCTGGCTCCGCCCATCGCCGTCCGTCACTGCCGCCGTGGCCCCGCCGGCCACAGCCGCGGCCACGGCCGCGCCCACGGCGCCTGCCACCATGCCTCTGGTTCGATTGCGCACGAATCCTCCAACGGATCGATCGCCCCTCACCCTGCGTTCTGCCCCGCGGTGGGACGGTAGGGGTTGCAGAAGTAGACAGAAGTAAAAAGCGGAACGGTTCCACGGTGGACGGAACGTTACTCGGTCCGGACATTCGCACGGGGCACGGTAACTCCGCGCGGGGGCAGTGCACTTGGCGCCGCCCAACCGCCTCCCGCGCACGCTCCCACACCATGCGGCATGTGGCCGGCGGTGCGCCGGTAGCGCCTCGGGATCGTCGACGCCTTGTTCGCCGCCGGTGGCGGGGACGAGGCCCGCGGAAAGCCGTTCGAAGACGGCGACGGTCGAGAGCCTCAGGTGTCGGACAACCGCCGAAGCACGCCCGTGCGTTGGAGCTCCCTGATGTGCTCGGCCGCTCGCCGCGGAGCGGTGCCCCCTACGATCAAGGCGCCTGCTTCGAGGTTGCGCGCGGCCGCGGAGGCGGTGAGGTTCGCGCTGCCGAGGAAGAGACTCCGCCCGTCGGCCACGACCACCTTGGCGTGCAGCCGAGCACCGCGTCGCGCACGTACTTCCTGCGGCCAGTACCAGAGGCGTACCTCCGGGACCGCCGCGAACGCCGCTGCCGGCTCGGGACCGCTGAGCAGACCATCGGCTCCGGCAGTGGTCTCCACACCCACGTCGATCCGCACGCCGCGTGCCACGGCGTCGCGCAGGGCCGCCGTCAACTTGGCATAAGCCCGTGCCGAGTACGTCATGGCGAGGAGCTCGTCGGACGCACCGTGTATGAGGTCGATCAGCACCTGCGCGGTGGCGCGGACAGGCACGTTGGCGGTGCGGGGCCCGCTCCAGACGGTGCGCACCTCCGTCTCTTCGGCGCGCCCCGATTTTCCCGCCACGAAACCCCGCAGATACGCCGCGATCTCCGCGCTGCCGACGCCCCCTGCCTCCGCTTCCGCCAGCAGCCGCCGAAGCGGCTCCGAGACGGCTGCGTGGTGGGTGGCGTGCAGGATGTACGAGGCGCTGCGGCCGCTGGCCAGCATGCCTGCCAGGCTCTTGGTCCTGCGGGGCCCCAGAACGGTGGCGACGTCCGCCGCCGCCTTCTCGAACCGGCGACGGCTCATGCCAGCAACTCGTCGGGCACGAGGGCGAGTTCCGGGCTGTCGCCCATCGGCACGAGGAAGCGGCGGTCCAGGAAGCGGTTCCCTCTCTCGCACGTCGTCTCGGAGAGGAAGAGACAACTGTGACAGGCGGCGCCGTGCAGGTAGTCGAACCCCTTGCGCGGGAGCCGCTCCGAGCACAGCGGATCGGACGAACAGCGCTGTGCACCGCGGAGCGCCAGCCGGATGATCCGGTCCATGTGCGGGGCCTCGGCGCGTGTGACGAGTCCGCCCAGGGTGCCCTCGGAGTCGGAGACCGCCGTGTAGACGAGGATGCCGCTGTGGGGTTCCTCCTGGCTTCCCGCATAGATCCGCTCGGCGAGACTCGCCGAGTTGTAACCGCATTCGAGCGAGATGGTGCGGATTATCAGGTGCGAGAGCGTGTGCAGGGCGAGATAGCGCGCCCCCGGCCAGTCCTTCCACGGCTCGAAGGGACCCTTGTGCCTGTGGGGGCGTCGGTTTTCGCGGAACCTCACGTAGGCGTCCCGGTGGGCGGTGAGCTCCGGGGAGTTCCGAATCTTGGCCACCCAGCGGTTCAGGAGGGCATCGTCGACGCGGAAGAATATCCCCTCTCCCCGTACCTCGCTGGCGGGTACCCAGTCCAGCGGGATGCTGCTCAGTTCCACCCGCGTCACCGCGTTCGGGTCTTCCGGGTCAGGGGCCTCCAGTCTGGTGAAGCCAACGAGGGCCCGGGCTTCCCTGAGCCGCTCGACCTGGCGGATCTGTCGGAAGAGGCCGCTGAGGCTCTTCGACACGGGGGTCTCACGGAGCGTGAAGTCGGCGTCCGGCTGCGGCGGTTCGGGGGACGAGAGCATGCGCCACTCCGGGCCGAGGAGGTCGGTCTCACGAGGGCGTTCCTCCTGGGTCGCCTGGCCGTCATGGCGTGCCTGCACCTCCGCGATCAGTGCGTCGGGGTCGTGCTCGCGGAGGAAGGCGTACGGGGCAGTGTCGGCCAGTACGTCGAAGACCGGGCGCGAGGTGATCGTCTTGACCTCCTCCCAGCGCCGTGCGACGACGCCGGGTAGCTCGTCCTTGGGCGCCTCGGGCAGCGCCAGCGCGCTGAGGGCCAACGGAAACCACTGGTTCGAGGCGCCGGCCACCAGGAGCGTGGTCTCAAGGGAACATCCCTCGGCCGCAAAGGTCTCCAGGTGCGGATGGCGACCGCGGCACCGCGGGAGCTTCGCACTACCGGATTCGCCGAGTACTTCGCGGACGTTCCGTTCCCTCTCGCAGGCCTGGCACCGGATCAGCACGTTGGCTGCCTGGTTGCCGCCGAAGTCCACCATCCGGAGTTTCGGGAACTCCTGAACACAGGTGCCGCCGTGGTGCACGAACTCTGCGTACGGGAACTCGTCGAGGTGGCCCTCCTTGCACACCAAGGTGAACCGTGCCGCGACGGCCAACTGCTTCTTCCTGCCCGCTTTGCATTCATGCACGAAACAAGCCTCGTGCGGGGCGGAGGGCACCTTGTTGACGAACTCGAATCGAGGTGAGTCGACCGCGCCCAGCTCACTGCACACGGTGCACCTGAGCCACTGGGGGAAGGGCAGGACGGGGACTCCGGTCCGCTGGGCCGCGTCGGAGAGGTTGTCGGTGTCCCCGCCAGGACGCCAGGGGGCGGAACGCAGCGACGTCACCTGTGCGTTGCCGTACCGATCGAGGGCGCGGTTCACCGCCCGCATCAGCCGCGGCTCGTCGACGAGGTAGCTCTCGGGCCTCAGGTCGCGGTAGTTCCAGGTGTCCAGCCCTCTGACGATCACCGAGAAGTTCGGGAGGTCGACGAGGGACCCGACTCCTCCTGTGAACATCAGGTGGCTAGGACGCGCGGTACCGACGCGATTGAAGTAGTCGTTGCTCACTGCTGCTCCTCCCTGCTGCTGGCGCCGTCGTCCGTGCCCTCGCCGCCTGTGTCCCGGGCCGGGAACTCCCAGTCCTGCCCTCGTGTGAACTCGGCGGGCACCCCGCCGGGGACTAGCAGGTTGATCTCGTTCTCCGTCTCGCGCATCGACCGTGGCACGGTGAGTTCGTCCCACGCGCTGCCGTCCGCGGGGTTGAGGAGCCCGCGGAGGTCCTCGTCCTTGCGTCGGACCTGCCGGAAGCCGAGCCCGCTGCTGCCGTCCCTCTTGTCACGCCAGGTGTCCTTCAGCGCGGCAATCTTCTCGGCGAAGTACTCACGGGCACGGTTGTCGGGGCTGTCGTCCACGACTTCGGCACGATCCAGCAGCTCCCGCTCGACGCGCTGGGCCGTCTCGCCTTCCAGATCCAGATACTGCGCCTGGGAGTTGAGGGAAGTGGCCACCGTTGCGTGTCGCAGCGCCGCGATGTACGTCGCAGCCGCACCGCGGTCGAGGGACCGGCGGGTGAAGGGCGTGACGGAGAGCGCTTCGACTTGGCGGTAGAAGGTGGCGTGGTAGTGCCGGAAGTCCTCGAAGTGCGCCAGGTCGCGCGGACGCGACCAGTTGTAGAGCGTCACCACCAGACCAGGGCGCTCCGTGTCACGACCGACCCGGGAGGTCGCCTGGATGTACTCGGCGGTGTTCTTCGGCTGCCCGACGACGAGCATGAGACCGAACCGCGCGACATCGACGCCGACTTGCAGCATCGACGTCGCCAGTACGACGTCGACAGCGCGCTCGACCTGGGAGACCCGCGGGGCCCTGCGGGGCTTCGCCTCGTACGCGGACTTGCGCTCCACGAACAGTGCTTCCCTGCGCCTGTTGGTGTCCCGTTCCGGGTCGAACCTGCGCTGGAGCCGGTCCAGCGCCGAAGCGATCTGTCCCGAGGAGATACGCGAGGTGAGCTCCTCGATGGTGAGCGGGTCGCTGGGGTGGAGGATGCGGTCGGCCACACCCTGGCGTGCGCGGGCCGGATTTCTGCGCAACCGCACCGCGATGTCGTCGTCGAGGTACCGGCGCATGCCCGCCAGCTCCCGCGTCGCGTTGAAGTAGCCGACGAGAGTCATGTACGGGTCGGCGGGGGCACCGTACTTGTCGAAGAGGTGCTGGCCTGCGCGGAGCAGGATCTCCCCTATCCGGATCTCGGCGGCCTTGAGTCGCTGGCCGTGCGCGCACACGCCCATGTACCGGCGTCCGGGCTTCTGTTCCAGCGGGACCTGGCGTGAGAAGAACGTGTCGGTGTGGTCGACGACTTGGGGCGGAAAGATCGCCACCTCGCGAGCGAAAATGCCCCGTACCTGCTCGGCCGCGCGTTTGGTCGTGGCCGTCGAGGCGACGATCTTTGGGCCCACTGGCAGATGTGCACCGCCGGGGCCTCTCACCTGCCAGGTGCACAATTGCTCGACGGCCGACTCGAAGAGTCCGACGGTGGTCCCCAACGCTCCGGAAATCAGGTGGAGTTCGTCCTGGATGATGAGGTCAGGTGGCCGGAGCTGGGCCCTGACCGGTTTCGACGCCTCTCTCGGACGCGGTGCCTTGGCGTGGTGCTGACTGCCGCACTCCACCGAACGATCGAGGTCGGCGTGCCGGTAACCATGCCGGGGGCACCACTGCGTGACACGGCCGAAAAGCATTCCGGCATACCCGACCCAGGGGAGCTGAGCGAGCTTGTCGACCGTGGCGATGAGCATGCTCGGCAGCAGGCGGTAGATCTCCTCGTCCACGGTGAGGACAGGGATTCCCTCCCCGGGCGAAGCACGCCGCGAGAACGGGCATGCGCCTCCTCCTTCGCCGCGTGGGCAGTAGGTGAGGATGCGTCGCGTGACTCTGTCGTGTGTCACATCGCGGTCGGAACGCAGCGCTTCGCCGCACCAGGGGCAGGAACGCACCTGCACGACGTTGGCGTGCCGGCCGTCGGCGCGCCCCTTGGCCGCCGCGATCTGCTCCGCCGCCTCCTGGTAGTTGTTCGGCGAGACCTTGCTGCCGACCCACAGGCCGATCCGGAAAGGCGTGGCGCCCCACCGGGGGTCATCACCCTTTGCCGCATCACCGTCACCGTAGGCTTCACGGCGCAGCGTTTCGGCGGCGGCCACGAGCGAGGCAGCACGCTGGAACTGCTGCGCGGTCAGGAGCCGCAGGGTGTACCGCATCAGGACACCGACGCCGTCCGCGCCGTCACGCGCGTCCGAGCCCTCGCCCACGACGCCTTGGAGCCTGCGCAGCGCGAAGGTGTAAGCCGCGAGGCCGAGATACGCCTCCGTCTTGCCGCCGCCGGTGGGGAAGAACAGCAGGTCGACGAGGCCGGTTCGGCTTGTTCCCCGGTGGGGGTGGCCCGGGCGGGTCAGCGAGGCGATGTTCAGCAGGACGAAGGCGAGCTGGAAGGGTCGCCAACTCCCGCCCTCCTTGCCGAGTTCACGTGCCTTCTCGACGACCTTGCTCAGCGCCTCCTCGTACGAGAGGGCCTCCCCGCTCTCCCTGCTCGCGGCTCGCAGGGCCGCGATTTCGGTGTTGCGACGCTGGAGCGCCATGGCTCGGTTGGCGAAGCGGAAGGCTTCCAGCGCCACGGGGTCGGCCCTGAGGGTCTCGATACCGAGAGCGATGCGGCCACCGATCTCCCCGGCCTGCTCAAGGGCGAACTCAGCGCTTGTGCGGAGGTGTTCCGGAAGCTGTGCGGCCTCGCGTGCACGTTCGCCGAGCCACGTCTCGTACCCGGCGGCGAGCGGTTGCAGCGAGTCGGCCAGCTCTCTTTCGCGTCCGGAGACGGAGAGCGCGGCGAGCTCTTCCATGCCCAGTTCGAGCCCCTGAAGGAGCGGTTCGTGCTCCGGTGCGGTGGTGGTGGCCACCTCGTAGGTAGGCAGCCAGGACGTCGTCAATCGGTGAGCGCTCCGCTCGTTCTTCCGGACCTGCGCGAGGACCGCGACGTTGCGTCCCATGGCGTGACGCAGCTCGTGACGGTAGAGGAGCTGGAGCCGGCTCTCCTCGGCGTCGTCTTCCCCGCCTTGGGAGTGGTCCACCTCCAGCGGGTCGTCGATCGGGGCGAACACGGCAGCCTGTGTGCCGAACGCGCCCACGCTGAGCTGCGTCTGGAACAGCCAGTTCTGGTCGGGGAGTTCCCGCAGGTCCTCCAGCTCGTTGACGAGCGTGACCTCCACGACGCGCAGCCGTTTGCCGGTGTCCGACGGGGCGGTCCGATCGCGAGTGGTGACGTCGAGGCGCACGTGGTACGTCCCCTGTTCGCCTTCGAGGTAACGCTTGCAGTCCTGGTTGACCGGGATGTCCACGGTTCGCTCGAACTGCTCGCGCTGCCAGGCCTTCCGGAGGACACCGTCCTCCCCTTCGACATCCCCGCGCAGGTACCGCCCCCATGCGACGGTGACGCTCAGCACGCCGACATCGGCCGGCACGACGAAGGAGAGGCCCATCGAGGAGGCCCAGATCCGGCCGACCCCCTGCGGGGTGGTCCGCTGCGGCAGCTCCGGGTCCTGTGCGTCGCCCTCTTCGCCCGGCTCGACGACCTCGCCCTCGCCGGCCGCCTCGCGGGCGGAGGCCTCGCTGCGTTCGGGTGTCACGGGTTTCGGTCCGAGCATGCCGACCAGGTACCGGTCCCGGGGAGAGTCGTCGCCCAGATCCTCGTCCTGGCCTCCCCAGGGGCCGAGGAGGTCACCGGAGATGATTTCCTCCAGTTCGCGGCGGACTTGTGGCGAGGTCGCCGCTTCGAACTCCTGCGGAACCTCTTCGAGGGGGTGCGGCGGCAACGCGGCGGAGGCGTCACGCGCGCTGCCTCGGCCGGTGGCCCTGGACCTGGGGGGCATGAAGGTGTCCTTCCTCACGAGGATGCGGCAACCCTACGAAGCGACTCTGACATCGACGGGCCCGACCACCGCCGCTCCTTCTCCGGGCCTGCGCCGGTCGGTCCGCCCTCGGGAGCACGCGGATCAGCCGGGCGGATACCGAGGCAACTCGCGGGAGAGCGCGGGGAAGAAGCGGTGCTGCTGCCGGGCGCCGTGGTCGCCCATCACGATGAGACGGCGCTCGGCCCTGCTGACGGCGACGTTCAGCAGGTCGGCGCTCCGGGACGGCCCAACCACGGTTTCCCGACGCGTCACGGGCCGACCCCGGGGCCAGGATCACCGCACAATAAACGGTGCGCTGCAAGGCGCAGTTGCGGCGGGCCGGCCGCAACCCGCCGCCGGCTTCCCACGGGGGCGGCTCGCCCGCCCGCACGGCACGCACGCCGTTGCGGGGTCTCACCGCCTCCACCGTGAGCGGGCCGCACGTCCCAACGGCCCGCGATCGCGGCGCCGCGGGGCCGTCGCCCGGTCTCTCGCGCGGCCATGCACACCCCCCAGTGGTCCGTTGCACGGTATCGCGCCGAGCGCCGGGTCCACGTCTCGCCCGGTGTCGGCCCGGGCGGCTCACGTATCTTCCGTCGGGGGTCCGGGCCCCAGTTCGGCCCAGACCGTCTTGGTGACGGAATCGTTCCGGGTGCTCCCCCAGCGCGTCGCCACCGCGTCGACGAGAAGCAGGCCGTGCCCGAACCTCAGGTCATGCGAAGGAGTGAGCGGGCCCGCCGGAAGTGGACGGTCCGCACAGGTGTCGACCACCTCGATCCGGACGTACGCGGCAGCCGCCATCCGCACGCGCAACCGGAAGTCGCGGCCCGTTCCGCCGCAGTGGCGCACGGCATTGGCGGCCAGCTCCGCTGTGACGAGCGCGGACGAGTCGGAGAGCGCGCTGCCGTACGGCACGTCCCACTCGGCGAGGTGCTGCACCGCGAAGAGACGCGCGAGACGGGCCCCGCGTCCCGTCGAACTGAGCTGCACGCAGAAGGAGTTGGTGTACGGGCCGGCGGGCGGCTTCGCGGCCTCCGCGCCGGAGAGAGGGAGAGGTTCCGTTTCCATGCTGCGAGCTTTCCGGCACGCAGGGCCGCCGACCAGCGCAGACGCCCGTGCGACAGGGCCCGGTACGGGTCTGTACGGGAACGGTACGGGCCCGTACGGCACTGCGAGGCGTCAACCCTGGGGGATGGCGCGCCCTGGCGTTTCACGGGCGTTGCGCGATTCGCTCGTCGTCTGCGTACGTACCCGCGTAACGTGCGAGTTCCCTCACCTTCCGGTCCGCACAAAGGCGCGGTGAAGCGCATGGAACACGCGAACGGCAGCCGGCAGGCGCCCGGTTCGGCCACGCAGCCCCCTCGCGAGAAGCGGATACCGCGTGCGAGAGCGAGCGCCCCCAAGACCGAGGAACGCCCGGCGATCTGGACGGCGTACGGCAAGGTCCTCCAGCGCTTCCGGAAGCGAGCCGGGCTCACCCAGGAGCAACTCGCCGACCGTGTCGGGTACTCGCTGGAACAGACCGCCTCCGTCGAACAAGGCCGCCGCCCCGCCAAGGCCGCCTTCACCACGGCAGCCGAACGCGTACTGGACGCGGGCGGCGTCCTGGAAGACCTCCAGGAAGAGGTGGACTTCGCCAAACTCCCCGCGTTCTTCCGCGACTTCGTCCTCATCGAGATGGACGCCGTCAGCCGGTTCTCCTCTGATCCGCTGCTGGTTCCGGGGTTGTTGCAGACGCCGGAGTACGCGGCGGCGCTGTGCGAGGGCCAGTTCCCGCCGCTGGAGGACGAGGAGGTCGAGCACACCGTCGATGCCCGCATCAGCAGGCAGAAGATCTTTACGAAGACGCCGCTCGTCGACTTCTCCTTCGTCATCGGTGAGGCCGCGCTCCGGAACCAGGTAGGAAGCCCGGAGACCATGCGTGCCCAGCTACGGCAGTTGCTGGCGCACACCAAGCGCCGCAACATCGAAGTGCAGGTCATGCCGACGGTGTACGGCATCCACCCCGGGCTGGAAGGCCCGATGGTGCTGGTAGAGACAGCGGAGCACCAGCAGTTCGGCTACTTCGAGTCGCAGGGCGTCGGGTCGGTCGTCAGCGATCCCACTCAGGTGAGCATCTTCCGCCATCGCTATGGCAAGCTACGGTCGTTGGCTCTGCACGTGGCGGAGTCAGCAGCCTTCATCGAGCGCCTGGCAGGGGAACAATGAGCACGCAGCGGGTAGTTGGCGCAGCCGACGGTGAGCTGAGCTGGTTCAAGAGCAGCTACAGCGGCGGGAGCGGCGGCGACTGCGTAGAGGTGGCCGGAGCCGGCGACGCCGTGTACGTACGGGACACCAAGGACCGCGGCAAGCCCGCACTCGGCGTCCCGGGCGGCGGGTGGAGCGCGTTCGTCGCGCATCTCGCCGCGACGGCACGCTGACGGAACCGGTGTACGAGGCGCGGCGGCCGGCGAGGCCGCCGCCCCCGTCCGCGCGCTCAGAACAACGTGTCGTCCGGTGCGAACAGCTCCCCCGACTCGAAGCTGACGCGGGGCGACGGCATGTCCGGGTGCCGCTTCGGCTTCGTGTGCAGACCGAGCGCCACCTCGTCGGCGTACTTCTGGTGGTTCAACTCCCGTAGCCGGTCCAGGACTTCGGTACGCGGGACGAGTCCGATGGTGTAGCGGGTGCCCTGGTCGGTCGGGTGGAAGCCGTGCTCCAGCCCGCGCTCGCCGCCGAGCAGGTCGTCCCAGCCGTACGCCTCGGCGGTGGCGAGGTCGATGTCCCGGTGGATCGACCGGAGTTCGGCGATGTCCTCGTCGGTGCACGCTTCGTCGTGGACGAGGTTGTAGGTCGCGGTGAGCCCGATGTTCCGGCGGAGCATGAGCTCACGACGGTGGGCGTCGAGACGGGTGCCCGCGGCGCGGAGTGCGCTGGTGGGGGTGGGGCGGACTAGGGTCTCGAAGACGTCGGACGGGGTGTACCGCACCCGCGTCTCAAGGGTCGACGCCCTCTCGACGGCCCACCAGTAGTGGGGAGCGCTGCTGAGGAGAGCGAAGAGTCCAAGGCCCTCCGAAGCAAATACGACGGTCATCTCGCTGAGCACGGCTCCGGTTCTGACGACAACCGGCATGACGACCTTGCTCACTCGCGTGATGACGATGCACCGCTCAAGCTCTTCAAGGTCCCGATAGAGCTGCGCCGACCGTTCCGCGAACTGCCACCACCGGTCGCGTCTCACCGCGCGATTGACCTTCGCCCGCTCCGGCTTCACCTCCCGCAGCACCTTGGCGTACGCCCTCGGGTACTTCTTCGCCTCGTCCTCGCTCCGGCCCCCAAAATCGATCACCCACCGATCCGTCCCCTGCACCGGACTCGTGTTGATGTCCTGCCCGTTGACATACGGGAACAGCACGTCCGCGTATCGCTCGTCCTCCGCGATCCAGGCACGGGCTTCGGCCTCGGGCAGCGTGAACCCGAGTCCCAGCACGTAGGACCCGATAAACGACACCCCCGCGTTCTCCTCCAGCCGCTCCGCCCACTCGCTCACCCGCGAGCGAGGATTCAGCGAAGCACCGATCCCGCCCTCCACGGCCGTCGCGTCCTCCCCGACCCCCAGCAGCCGCACGGCGTCCGGCGCCAGTTCGGGCACACTCGTCCACACCGCGCAGTACTCCAGCATCGCCGACTTCGACGGCCACCGCTCGCTCTTCACCGCCTGCCGGATCTCGGTACCGTCCGCCACGATCTGGTCGAGCCCCACCTCACGCGTATCCCCCTGCGCGAGGGTGTTGGTGGCGACCAGGCCTGTCTGCCCGGCCTCGCTCAGCAGTTGATGCGCCCTCAGCACAAAATAAGCGACGAAATCCGCACTCCCCCGGCGACCACGCCCCAGCGACTCCACGAGATACTCGCGGTACGCCTCCCCCAGCGCCCCCGTGAGTTTCTGCCCACCCAAAAACGGCGGATTCCCGATCACCGCGTCGAACCCACCACGTTCGCGGGCGAAAACCTCGGGAAACTCCAACGGCCAGTGCAGCGGCTCCCGCTGCATCCCCCCATCCGGCGAATCCGTGTCCAACCACTTACCCGCGAACTCGCGCGCTTCCTCCACGGCCCCTTTCCGCCCCTCCATCACGAGCCGACCCAGCCCGGCGGCGGACAGCGGGGCGTCGGAGCGCCGTATCGACCAGCCCTGCCGGGCCATCTCGTGGGTGAGGAACTCGCCCGCGGGGAGCGCCCCGTCACCGTGCGAGGCGAGTTCGGCGCCCGCGACGAGATCGGCGAGCAGGCGGGAGTTCTCCGACTGGTGCCGGACCTGCGCGAGAATCTCCCGCTTCTCGGCGAGGTGGCGGAGCGTGTCGCTGGGGATGCCGCCCAACTCCTCGCGCTGCTGGGCGAGGTGCTGCACCAGCTCCCGCGTCCCCGAGGTGAAGTCCACCTGCGCCCGCGCATGGCGCCTGCGGCCCCGCACCTCGTCGAGGTCCATCACCGCGAGCTGGGCCAGGTTCCGGATGCCGAGCAGCGAATCACCCGCCACCAGCCGGTCGTCGAGGAAGGTGAACGGCTGGTTCGGGTCCATGGAGACGAGCCACAGCGACAGCTTCGCCATCTCGACAGCGAGGGGGTTGATGTCGGCGCCGTACAGGCAGTGCTCGATGACCTCGCGGCGGGCCGCGATCACGGTCTCGTCGGCCTCGGCGTCCACGGGCCCGGACGCCGCCGCAGGAGCGCCCTGCTCCGGCGCGGCCGCCCCGCACCCGCCGCGCGCCTCGACGAGCCGGTCGGCGAGGGACCGGCAGG
>NZ_AJTQ01000165.1 GCF_000262345.1 Streptomyces xiaopingdaonensis
AGGAAGGCGCCCGAACCCATCGCGATGTCGACCACCTTGAGTTCGAGGATCTCGTCGGCGGACTTGAGCTTCCACTGCTCCCGGTCGCCCGTCACCAGTGGCCCGTGCTCGTACACGAGGGGTTCGAGAGCGCCCTCGACGACCTGCTCGGCGAGGTGCGGCGGGGTGTAGTGGGTGCCGGTGTTCTTCCGGAGCGCGGAGTCGGTGACGTACAGGGCGCCCGGCAGGATGACGACGGGCAGGCCACGCAGATCCGCGCGGAGCAGGCCCCGCGCGGGACCGCAGCCGTGGAAGGGCATGAGCCGGTCGGTCAGCTCCCGGTCCCCGTCGCACGCGGAGAGCAACTGCCGCTCGGCTTCGGCGTGTTCGGCCTCCGAGAGCGGGGCGAGCCGCTTCTCCAGCGCCTTGGGGCTGCCGATGCCCGAGTCCTTGAACGCGGCGCTCAGCTCCTTGGCGAACCCCGCCGGGTCGGGCGTCCCGGCGTCGGCGCGGGCACCGATGCCGAACGGGGCGGCGAGGCGCTCCAGTTCGTCGAGCGGCACCTCCGCCTCCTGGCCCCTCCTCCCCACCAGGCCGACGACGGTCTTGGTGGCGCGCAGGCCGTCGAAGGAGAGGAGACCCTCGTAGACGTAGCCGATCTGCTCGACGTTGAGGGCACGGAAGCTCAGGGCACGGCGCTCGCCCTTGACGGTGACGTACTGCACGGCCTGCAGCATGTGCAGCACCGTGCGGTCGTCGATGACGAGCAGCGGAGCCGGCGTCTCCGCGGCGGCGTCCGGATCGGGGAGGCCCTCCAGCCACCAGTATGCGGCCGGGTCGAAGAGGGAGCCGTCGTAGGCGGGGAGTTCGAGGTCGGGGTGGCGTACGCCGCCGTACACGGCGTGGAAGAGGGCGAGGAGGCGGTGCCAGGCGGCCGAGCTGTACTCGAGGGTCGCCTCGCCTTCGTCCTGGACGCGCTGCTCCAGCTCGGCGCAGAGCCGGCCGGCCGAGTAGGCGTGGGCGTAGACGGCGTTGTCGGCGGGGAGGAGGCCGCGTTCCTCGGCGAAGAGGAGGAAGACCACCCGCATCATGACGGAGACGGAGCCCCGGTAGACCTCGCCGGCCTTCACCTTCCGGTCGGCGAGCCCCTGTTCGCCGCGTCTCCGCGCCGCCGTGTCGGCACGGCCGATCGCCTCGACGAGGAGTTCCACGGCCTGGCGCACCTGGACGCCGAGGGCGTCGGTGACGTCCTCCTGGTTCCTGCCCGACTCCTCCAGCAGCGGGACGAGCGTCTCCTCGTCGGGGACGCCGAAGAAACGGGCGCGGCAGAGCAGGGAGCGGAAGGCCCGGACCGAGTTGCGTTCGGCGGCCTCGTTCCAGCCGATGGTGTCGAAGGTGGCGGTGGTCGTCACCCCTCCCTGGGGCGCCCACACCAGCGTCCACCAGCGGCCGTCGGTGACCAGGCCGAGGCTGACCCGGTGTGCGCGCAGCAGCCGCGCGAGTCGATCGGCGGGCGTGGCCGACCAGGCGCCCCCCAGGGCCTCGGGGAGGCGGCGCGTGGGATGGCAGCCCGCCGGGAGGAGCGTGCCGAGGACGCGCACGCGCTGGGCGGCGGCCGCAGTATCGGGCTCCGCCGAGAGATCCGAACCCGGCTCGACGAGCGCGAAATCGGGGCCGACGACGGTGTCCTCGTGCTCCCGGACCGTGAAGTCGAAGCGCTCCAGCGGCGTGCCGGGGCCAGGCTCGCGCCAAGTGAGCGCGGCGTCCCATTCCAGGACGTCGGCGAGGAGATGACGCACCCACCCGTCACGGCACGCGGACGGGTCCTCGCGCCACTGCGCGTACTCGACGCGCAGCCGCTCGCGCTGCTGCCTCGGCAGCACGTCCAGCTCCGGCCAGTGCTGTTCGAGCACGGGAAGGGTGAGGAACGGTCCGGAGATCTCCGTGAGGCCGAGCCAGTCCAGATGCTGCGCCTTGCCGTCGGTCTCGCGGGCGAGAGCCGCCGCCATGCCCCTGCTGCGTCGGGCCGCGGCGGAACGGGCCGCCCCTGGACGGGAGTTACCGGAGGGACGGGTGCTCACTGGGACGCCTCCTTGGCGGGGACGGCGAAGACGACGGCGACGGGGAAGAGGTACGGCTGCGGGTCCCGGTAGCGTGCGGAGACGGCCGCGAGCTCACGGGCGCGGTCCGCTCCGAGGGATTCCCGGCGCGCTTCCCAGCGTTCCCGGTCCTCACGGTACTGGCGGGCCTCGAGCGAGGTCAGTTCCCGCTCTCCGAAGAGGGCGGTCTGCTCACCCGCGGCCGAACCCTCCTCGCGGAGTTTGGCGCGCAGGGTCGCGTCGAACCGGTCGAAGGCAGCGTTGATGCGCTCGCGCTCCTCGCTCGCGCGCGTGGCGAGCTGACTCGTCATGGCTTCCAGTCGCTCGTTCCGGCGGGCATGCAGCGAGTTGGTGAGCCGCTCCTGCACCTGCGGCCAGCGGGCCGCGAGGCTCTCCCGCAGGTGCGGCGCCGCCTGGTCGCCGTGGGTGAGGGCGTGCTGGAGCACCTCGCGCTGGGTGGTGACGTTCTGCCACCGCCGGATCCAGCCGTTCTCCCCGACCCAGCCACCGGCGTGCAGGATCTCCTCGTGGAGCCGCACGCCGTCGTTCCCGACGAGCACGAAGCGGGCGTAGGCACCGACCAGCGTGGTCTCCAGCTCGGGCCGCTCGCTGACCACGGCGGCGACCCGGTGCAGGCCGACGGTGTCCGGCTTCCACACGGCCGCCGTGAGCAGGCGCGTGGACATGTCCACGAGCGGATGGGCGAGATGGGCGAGGACCACGTCGTCCCGGCTCGCCGCGGCGATCCGGGAGTCGAAGGTGACAGGACGGCGCCGGTCCGGACGCAGCGCGTGGGTCAGGCCGCGGGTCGCCCTCTCCCAACTGCCGGTCAACGGCGGCACTTCGAACAGGGAGCCGGTCAGGTCCGGGCCGTCCGGGTCGTCCTCCATGTCGGAGAAGAGAGTGTCGGCCTCCGGGCTGGTGGCCGACACCGGGCGCAGAGGTTGCTGGCCGTCGAGCTCCAGCGCGGTGGCGACGACACGGTGGATGTTCTCCGGGGTGAGCCCGAGTTCGCTCACGGACTGGTCGTACTGCGCGGCGAGACGCGCCACCTGGTCGCTGACACCGGGCTGGGTGGCCATGCGCGTGCCTGGCTTGCGGTCGCCGCGGGAGGCCGGTCCGCCGTCCAGGTCGGCCGTCAGGTCGCCGGTCATCCTGCGTTGGACGGCCTCCGCGAGTACCGGGTTGACGGAACCGAGGTCCGCTTCGACGCGGGCGACCTTCTGCGCCATCCGGGAGAGGAACTCCAGGTCGCCCTCGTAGGGATCGGTGGAAACCTCGTTCCAGGCGGAACCGACGAAGTGGATGATCCTGGGACTGTGCTTCTGGCCCCACCGGTCGATGCGCCCGATGCGCTGTTCCAGCTTGTTGGGGTTGAACGGAATGTCGTAGTTGACGAGTTGGTGGCAGTACTTCTGGAGGTCGATGCCCTCGCCGGCGGCGTCCGTGGCGAGCAGGATGCGGACCTTCCCTTCCGGGCTGTCCGGACGGGCCTGGAAGCCGAGGCGGACCTCCTCGCGCTCCTCCTTGCTGATACCGCCGTGCAGTTCGGCGATCCGGCCGGGCTCGGCGAGCCCCTCCTGCTCCAGGAGATCGTGCAGCCAACGCTGCGTGTCGCGGTACTCGGTGAAGACGACGATCCGGTCGTTCGACCACAGCTCGCCGTCCGGCCGGCAGACGGCCCTGAGTTCGGAGATCAGACGACGGGCCTTCGAGTCGGCGGTGGCCTCATGGGTGACGGCCCAGCGCTCCAGTGCGCGAAGCACCTCGACGGCCTCCGGGTCCGAGACCGGCGCCAGCCGGGTGGCGCGACCGAGCGCCGCGTCCTCCTCCTCCCTGACCGCCTCGTCGTCGAGTCCCTCCAGGGAGTCGGCGAAGTCGTCGAACCAGTCGGCGGTGTCCCCGCTGCCCGCGCGACCGGCGCCGCCGCTGCTCTCGTCGATCCGCGCCAAGTAGACCCGCACGGTGTGCAGGAAGGCTGCCGGGGATGAGAAGAGCCGCTTCTTCAGCAGGAGGGTCACCAGGTCGGCGGCCCGGCGGCCGTGCTTGCCGACGTGGTCCAGGCTCTTCGCGCGCAGCGCCGCGAATCGGGCGAGCAGCGCGTGCACCTCTCGCTCGGCCGCGGTGTATTCGACGGTCATCGACACCGCCTCGCGCTGCCGGAAGCGCGCGCCCTCGGCGTCCTTGATCTCCCGCTTGAGACGGCGCACCACGGTCTCGCGCTCGGTTCTGTCATCGGGCTGCACGCCACGGACGAAACGCTGATCGTCGATGATCTCCAACAGTGCCGTGTACGACTCGAAGTAACCGTTGTGGGGGGTCGCCGACAGGAAGAGACGGTGCGCGAAGTGCGGCGCGAGGCGGCGGATCAACCGGGTCTGCTGCGAGTCCACGGCGTAGAGCTGCTTGGGAGCGGCCGGCGCGACGTGATGTGCCTCGTCGAGGATGAGCAGGTCGAAGAAGCGGTCGTCCGGTCCGGTGCGCTCCTCGTCGGGCTTCTCCGGTATCACCTCGTCCAGGAGCCGCTGGGCCTTGGCTCCCCGCAGCCACGGCAGCGAGACGATGGTCCGGGGATAGGTACGGAAGGGGTTGGCCGCCGTACCGACCGTCCGACGGAGTTGCGCGCAGGCGGCGGAGTCCACGATCTGGAAATCGAGCCCGAACTTCTCCGCCAGCTCGTCCCGCCACTTGAGCGTGAGACCCGCCGGGGCGACGACCATGATGCGATCGGCCCGGCCGCGAAGCAGCAACTCCTGTGCCACGAGCCCTGCTTCGACGGTCTTGCCCAGGCCGACGTCGTCGGCGAGGAGGAGATTGACGCGCGGGGCGCCGATCGCCCGGGCCACCGGCTCCAACTGGTAGGGCTCGACGGCCACTCCGGAGCGGAACGGAGCCTGCAGAGTACGGACGTCGGCGGAGGCCACGGCAGACCACCGGACCGCGTCGAGGAAGGCGGCGAGCCGGTCCGGCGAGTCGAAGCCTCCCCGGGTGACGTCGGGCAGGGACCCGGCCGGCAGCACGCGGCGCCCCGGCTCGACCTCCCAGATCACCGAGAGCTTCTCGCCGTAACGCCCGTCCGCGACGGACTGGAGCTCGACGAGTGTGCTCGGCGAACCAGCCGCACGGGGGGCGACATGCACCCTCGAGACCACCCAGTTCTGCCCCCGGATCTCGACGAGGCGCCCCTCCTCGGGAAGGGCCTCGGCTGCTGTCTCCCATGCCATACGCTCGCGCCCTCCCCTGTCGTCATTTTTCCTCCGTCATCGTACGGAACAGGTGCTCCAGCCGTTGCAGCAGTGCGGCCACCCGCTCATGCCTGGCATCGTTCCTCGGCAGCCACTCGTGCTGCGCGTCGCGCAGCTCCCGGAGCATGCCGGCAGCCTCCGGCACCCCGCCGCGCCCGGCTCGGAGCACCGCGATCTCGTAACGGGTGTCGAAGACTTCAGCGGCGTGAAGCCCCAGCACCGCGTGCTGGAGGCGCTCCAACCGCTCGTACTCCTCGACCGCCTCGGACGTGCGCCCGAGATCGGCCAGGCAACCGGCGGCGCCGGAGACGCAGCTCAGCAGATCGGCGTCGGGCCCCTGGCGCTCGGCCTCAAGGAGCGCGCCCAGCTCGCGGTACCCGTCGAAGGCATGCCCCAACTCACCAGCCCTGTGCTGGAGTCGGCACAGCTCGAGCCGCGCGACGACGAGCCGTGGATGGGACGCGGAAAGTCGCCGGGACCGCTCGGCAACCGTCCGGGACAGCAGCGCGGCTGCCTGCGTGTCCCGCCCCTCGGCCGCCAGCTCCAACACCCGTGCGGGAACGGCCGGTTCGCACTTCTCCTGCGCAGACAGGTCGGGGGCCGTCCGGGGCGGCGCGGCCTCGTACCCCTGCGGGCGCGGGTCCTGCGCGGGCGGAACCGCACCCAGAAGCCGGGTGTAGGGCACGGTCGGGTCGTACGCCGCGACCCCGCCGTCAGCCCCGACGGTGGGCTGGTTCGCCACAGCCTCCGCACGACGAGTGGCGGCTTCCCGATCCTCGAACTCGGAGATCCACGGCTCGACCAGGGACTGCACGGCGGCAGCCGAAACGGGTCGGTCGTCGGGGTCAACGGCGAGCAGGTCCGAGACGAGGGCTTCGAGCGACGCGGGCACCCCCGTACGCCAGCGGCTGACCGGCGGGGGCTCCTCGCGCAGCCGCTTGGAGAAGAGGTCGATCGGGGCCCCGCAGAGGGGAAGCCGCCCCGTGATCAGCTCGTAGAGGATCCAACCGAGCGCGTACAGGTCGCTGCGCTGCGTCGCCCGCAGGCCGCGCGCCTGCTCGGGGGAGAAGTATCCGGGCGTGCCGAGCGGCTTCCCCGGCACGGTGAGAACCGGCGACGCCGGGTCCGGGTCGAGCGCGGCGGCGATGCCGAAGTCGAGGACCTTGATCCGGCCGCCCCGTGTGAGCATGAGGTTCGACGGCTTGAGATCACGATGAATGACCCCGAGGCCGTGCGCGTAGGCGAGAACTTCGCTGACCTGCGACGCGACGGCGGCGACCCAGGAAAGCGGCAGGGGCCCCGAGGCGGAGAGCTCGTCCGAGAGCGTGCGCCCGTGCACCTGTTGCATGGTCAGATAGACACGGCCGTCCGGGAGCAGCCCCGCGTCGTAGACGAGCGGTACACCCGGGTGTTCCAACCGGGCCATGACCTGCGCCTCGCGTTTGAACCGCTCGCGGCTGACGGGCCGTTCGTCGGCTCCGCTCTTCATCAGCTTGATCGCCAGTGGGCGGTCCAGACGCTTGTCGTAGCCCTCCCACACCTCCCCCATACCGCCTTTTCCGAGCAGCTTGGTCATCTCGTAGCGACCTTCGAGCAGCTCCATGCCCGACACCCCTCCTGTGCCCTCCCGTGCCAGCGCGCTGAGTCGCGATCCTCGCATCTACTCAGGGTGAGTTGTCGAACGCACCCTGCTTCGGCCCCGGGCGAAGGGCACGCCAACTCGCTGCACAGCCCGCCGAGCCCCTTCCCGGCTACCGCGACGTCGTCCTCGCTCCCCGCCTCGACCGGGACGGGCGGCAAGGGCTCGGGCAGAAAGGGCGCTTGACACGATGACCGGCGTTACCGGCGGAGGCGCAACCGCCGCGCTCCCCGGCGACGGACGCCGAGTGCGGTGCCGCGTCGGGTGTTTCGACGGGTGAAGCCGCCTTCATACAGCGACGTCGCACCAGTCGCTGCCGGCAGTCCCGACCTGCCAAGCAGGCCAACGAGTCTCCCACCCACCAACACTCGTCGCCGCTCGGCTCGTCGAGCACCTCAGCGAAACGCACCTCGACCAACCCGCCCGCACGAACCGACCGCGGGGTGACCGCATGCCCCGTCCCGACACGACGCCGCCCGCCGGGCCATCGAGAGCACCCCCCGTCCGCCGAAGCAGCGAAACGCCGGCTGGCTGTCACCCGAGCAGGACACCGAGACGGTACTCAAGGCCAAGACCTTCGCGTGCATCTACCTCACCGACCAGGACGACCGGCCACTCCAACAGCACTCCGCCTACTCCCCTCCCACCCATGGCAGCTGGTCGGCGGCACCATGAACCCAGGCGAGCACCCATGGAAGACCGGCGTACGCCAGCACCAGGACGAAACAGCACACACACCACCCCGCCCCACCGCAGCTCCTTGCAACGGCGTACGGCCTCCCCGACACCGAGCGGCCGTACAGCACGTCCGGCCTCGTCTTCGACGGCGACCACCCCACCCCGACCCCGCTCCGCGCCCTCCTACAAGACCCGAAGGAGCACCACCAAGCCCGCGTCCTCCCCCTCACCGACTGCCAACACCTCATGCCCGACCGGGACTTCCGCCACCCCAAGACCGTCCACCGAAGCCCGCCGCACCAGCACAGCCACCTACTTCGACACCCGGGAACGGGACACACGAGCAGCCGGCCATGCCCCCGTGTCCATCGGCCCGGCGGTGAGAAGCCCGAGGGCTCATGCGTCCGCCACGCCGTCCTCGCCCGACCGATCCTCGTCTGCGATGTCCCGCCACAGCCTTTCGGCGATCTCCACCAGCGTCCCTTCGCCCGGGACCCTCCACTGCTTGGGCCCCTGGACTGCGCTCCACTGTTCTTTCCAGTCGGCCGCGTTCCACATCTGGGAGACCAACCCGGTCGGGGAGTACCGCTTGCCGTCGGCCTCCCAGAGGACGGGCGTCTTCCGGTCGTTCACCCAGCTCGCCCGGCGCCGGCGGGGATCCTCGTCGAGCCATGCGCCGATGGCCAGTTCCTCCACGGCACTGGGGGCGTAGACGAGGGGGGTGCCCTCGCTGATGGCATCGTGGTCGACGAGGAGGCGAACCGTATGGGGCCGACGCTGCCGCTTCAGCCCGGTATCCGCCATGAGGGCCTTGAGGTTCATGGAGGAGTCCGCCCCGGTGCCGCGCCGGAGGTCGCCCAGGACAGCGGCGACCAGCCGCGCGCAACGCTCTTCGTTGGCGAAGGTGCTGGTGATGTAACTCTTGCTGGTGAAAAGGGTGTCGACCATGGTGATGAGGCGAGGGAGCACGGCATCGACCTGATCGGGCACCCCGGCGAGTACCTCGGCCCACTCGTCGTCCGGCTCGTCGAACCGGTCCCTGCCGATTCGCTGGAACACCAAATGGGCCACCAGCAGACTCCCGCTGTCGACGATGGCGGCCGGGCGGCGGGCGAAACCGGTTCGCAGTCTGGTCAGTTCGTCCCGCACCAGCCGGAAGACCTGCACCGCGCGCCAGATCTGCTGAGCCGCCGGCTGCTGGCCGAACAGCCTCGTGTAAGCGCCCCCGCTGCCTTCCTCCCACAGTGCGTTGGTGGAGCCTTTGACCCGGACGGCGAGCGACGGGTCCCGGTGCATACAGGCAAGGGCCGTGGCCGCTTCGGTGACCGAGCAACCCGATTCAGGAGCGGGGTCGAGTTCGCCTCTGCGGAACACGTATTCCTTGTCGAGGGAGAGGCGGAAGTCCTTCTGGATCTCGCTCTGGACGGTGTCGATGGCGATGAAGTCCCGGCGTTCCATGTGGTTCTGCGTGTTGGTGGCCTTGGCGATGGAATGTCCGAAGCCTTCCGCCGCTCCTTCCAGGCAGATGATCCGCACCAGAACGCAGGCTTCTGCCACGGCCTCGCTGTCCCTCTCGTACGCCCGGTAAGCCGAGGACACCGTCTGGGCGCCGTTGACCACGCTGGCGTTGTGCAGGATGAGAGTGGTGGGCTGGCCGACCGCTCGCTTGCCGTGATACTCCT
The DNA here is from genome assembly GCF_000262345.1 of Streptomyces xiaopingdaonensis. Taxonomy (GTDB): domain Bacteria; phylum Actinomycetota; class Actinomycetes; order Streptomycetales; family Streptomycetaceae; genus Streptomyces; species Streptomyces xiaopingdaonensis. The sequence continues at coordinate 9,323 of NZ_AJTQ01000165.1, forward strand.
GCTCGACTCTGTCGCACTGCACGGTGATGCCGTTGTGGCGGTACAGGAACCCTTCCGGGTCCTCCAGCATCGACTCCACCATGGTCTGGTTGACTCCGGTGAGTCCGAGCGACTTACGGACGTTGCGGTCGTAGAGGCGTTCGCCGTGCCCCTTGTCATGGTCTCCGTCACCTTTGCCGCCGTACCAGCGCGCGAGCTGATCGGCACTGATCTCACCGATCACCGCCTTGTACGGGGTCTCCCGGCTGTACCACTCGCGGCCCATGGTGGCCTTGAGGGTGATCGGCTGCGGCTCCAGGTCCTCCCGGATCGCCCTGTGGAGGTCCTCCTGGTCCAGTACGCGATACTCCACGGTCCGTCCGCGGCCGCCGAACTCGTTGGCCGCCTCGACCAGGATGTCACGGGTCTCGGGAGAGAGGTGGCCGTCTCCCATGAGGGCGACGACAAGGTTGACCTTGCATGTGGGCAACCTGAGAACGCCGTGCACACGATCGGCGAGCAGTTGCAGCCGCTCGTTGAAGTGATCGAGATCGCGGTTGTCGAGCTTTTTCAGCCCGTGCACCAGCTTGAGGGCTGCCTCGGTGTCGAAGCCGGCAGTGCCCTTGTCCTTCCATTTGGCCTGGATCAGCCAGAGTTCGGCTCCCGAGGCGGAAAACGCCACGCAGTCGATACCGAAGTCGTTCCGTCCGTCGATCACCCACGCAGCGGCCTCATCCGCGGTGCAGTCCGCGAGGATGCATGCGGCCTTCGCCGAAACGGCTCTCGACAGCAGGGCCGTCTCGCGCTCCTTGGGGTCCTTCTTCTCGAAGTCGCCCATGGAGATCCGTCCTTCGAACTCCCGCAGCAGCGCCCTTCTGATGTGCTGGACCTCAAGGGGGCTCGCCGGTGCATCCTTACCCATTCGCGCTCCCAACCACCGTTCTTGGCATCGGTGTTGAGGGTATCGAAGCGGCAACAGAGCGTGTCGGCCCCGCGGTCGGCGGGCGGCAGCCGGTTGTTTCCGAGTGCCGCCGGCTCGACGCGGCGTGCAACCGACCGGTGCGGCAAGGGAGTCGGGGGTACGCTCGCTCCTGAAAAGGTCTTGACCATTTGCGCCGGTCAACGGCTATGTTGAGCACAGAAGAGGGCGGACCGCGGCATGGCGAATGTGCCCGAGTTCCGGAAGTCGCTCGGGAGCCTGCCGGCAACAGGAGAGCGAGAAGGGCGATATGGGGCATCGGACGTTCGGGCCGCGGAGGACCGGGCCGGAAGCGCAGCGCATGTGCGCGCCCGCCGTCGTTCCCGGCCGCTCACAGTGCAACGTCCGGATGCCCGGACGATGAGCACGTCGCGCCTCTCGCTTCAGGGGCCCGTCGTCGGGCTGGACATGGGCGGCACCAAGATCGATGCGGCGCTCGTCGCGCCCGACGGCGCGCCGCTCGCCCGTGCCACCCGGCCCACCCCCGCGCAGGAAGGACCGGCCGCCGTACTCGACGCGCTCGCCGCCGCGTTCGCCGCCGTGAACACGGGTGCGGTCGCAATCGGCGTGGCCGCGGCCGGAGTCGTCGACTCCGTGAGCGGCACCGTGACCGGCGCCACGGATGCCGTACGCGGCTGGAAGGGCACCCCGCTGGGGCCGGAGCTGGCACGGCGTACCGGCCTCCCCGTCGCTTGCGACAACGACGTCCGGGCCGCCGCAGGACCCGAGCTGAGCGTCGGCGACAGCGTGCTCTACGCCGCCATAGGCACCGGGGTGGGCGGTGCCATCGCTGTCGACGGACGGCTACTGCACGGCGCCGGCGGCCTCGCAGGCCACCTGGGGCACTTGGCGGCCACGGAGGCCACGGGGCTGAGATGCCCGTGCGGCGCCACCGGCCACCTGGAAGCCGTCGCCTCAGGTCCGGGCATCACCGCGCTCTACGTACGCGAGTCCGGCCGTTCAGCAGAAAGTCTGCAGACGGTGGCCGCCCGCGCCGTCGAAGGGGACGCGGCAGCCGACCAGGCGATCGCCACCGGCGCCGGGGCTTTGGGCCGCACGCTCGGCGGGCTCGCGAACGCGCTCGGTTGCGACCGGGTCGTCGTCGGCGGCGGGGTGCCGCGCATCGGCCCGCGCTATCGCACCCCGCTGAACGCGGAGTTCGCCGCCACCCTCCTCCCCGGTCTGCAGCACCTCCGCCCGAGCGCCCCGCTGTTCGGTGACGACGCCGCCGTCGTCGGCGCCGCCGCACTGACGAGCAGCGCGCCGCTGCACCGTCCGGGAGGCACGCCGGGCGATACGGGCTGAGCCCCGTTGGGCGGGCGGCGCCCGTCAGGCAGGAGAAACCTCGCCCGGTGTCGCTCGCGGCGTCAGCCCAACGCGGCCGCAAAGCGACTGGCCAGCACGGCGGGAGCGGTGATGGCGGTACCCACGATCGCCGTCCAGGCGCCGGCGTCGAGGGCAGCCCGGGCGTCCTCGGGGGTGCGCAGGCGCCCCTCGGCACAGACCGGGACGCGCACCCGGGAGGCGAGTTGCCGGACCAACAGCAGGTCGGGACCGGATTGTCGGGGGCTGTACGGCGTGTATCCGGACAATGTGGTGGAGACCAGGTCGGCGCCGAGGTCGGCGGCATGGACGCCCTCTGCCACGGTTGAGATGTCCGCCATGAAGAGCTTGCCAGCGCGGTGCACGGTACGGATGAGTTCGTGGAGTTCGCTGCCGTCCGGGCGGGCGCGTCCGGTGGCGTCCGCGGCCACCAGGTCTGCGCCGGCATCCGCAACCCGTAGTGCGTGTCGGGGAGTTGGCGTGATGTAGACGCCGTCGTCGCCGTCCTTCCACAGGCCGATGACGGGTACTTCGACGGTGGCGCGTACGGCCGCGATGTCGTCGAGCCCTTGGACGCGGACGCCGGCGACAGGTGCGCCCGCGGTGACGGAGGCCGCGATCGCGGCGATGTGGTGCGGATCGCGCAGCGGGTCCCCGGGAGGAGCCTGGCAGGAGACGACGAGTCGACCCCGGAAGCCGTCCAGGAGCGCGTTCGCCCGTGCTGCGGGCATGGCGGTACGGCTCGGCTCCGGGGTGCCGGACACTGTGGTGCGCACGATGTTTCCTTCGTCGTCAGCGGTGTGTGGAGGGCGGCGGTTCGGGCCTCAGGAAGCGGGCGTCCGCCGCACGGCGAAGCGGATGTCATAGCGGTCCGCGCGGTAGAGCGTGGTGGTCGCCTCGACGGGGCGCTCACGGCGGTCCAGGCCGACACGCTGCACGTGCAGCCCGGAGGCGCCGACCGGCACCTCCAGCAGCGTCGATTCCGTCTCGCCCAGATCGACGGCCCGCACCACCTGCTCCGCGGTGACGATCTCCAAGCCGTAACGCTCGCTGAGGAGTTGGTACAGCGAGCCGTCGAGATCCGCTTCGGCGAGCCCCGGTACACGCGCGGTCGGCAGGTGGACGGTCTCCAGGCACATCGGGGCGCCGTCGGCCAGCCTGAGCCTGCCGATGCGGAAGACCTCGGCCTTCGGATCGAGGTCCAGGAAGTCGCCTATGCGGCGACCGGCCCGCACGGTCCCCGCGGTGAGCAGCCGGGCTCCCGGCTCCATCTCACGTGCCCGCATGTCCTCCGAAAAGGACGTGAGCGCCAGGGACTTGGACACCACGGCCGGGGCGACGAAGGTGCCCGCACCCTGTACGCGGTAGACGCCCCCCGCCTGTTCCAACGCGTCGAGCGCCTGGCGCACGGTGTTGCGTGAGACCCCGTGTTCGGTGGCGATCTCCCTCTCGGTGGGCAGTGGCGTGTGGGGCGGGGCGTCGGTCATCTCCGCCAGCAGCCGCTGTCGTAGCTCCTCGTGCTTGGCCAGCTTGGCCACGTGGCCCTCCGTCCTTTGATGAGCCTGTCCTCGGCGTATAGGTACCAGCCAATAACTGGATCTTACGGGGTAGGTTTGCCCAGAATCCCAAGCCCCTTGAGAGATTGGTACTGTCCAATACGACACAAGAGGGGCAGCTCCACGCTACGCGGCCGCGCGGGGGCACATCGGTCCACACTTGCTCGCCCACCCGTTTCCACTCGCCGACCCCGCCAGGCATCGACACGGCGCGGGCCCAACCGCTCCGCGGTACCCGATGCGCCGCTGCCCTCTCGCGCGTCCGCCGTGGTCGCGGTGAATGGTTGGCACCAATCCCTCGTACTTTGCCTGCTCCACGGCTAGTTGACTATTGACGGACACAATTGGATGGGACCAAACTAACCCTGCCTTCCAGCCGTTTCGCCTTGGAGTACCCGTGCACATCGCGCTGCTGCCACTCGACGAGCGTCCCGTCAACACCCGGCTGCCGAGGCAGGTTGCGGCCGTCGCGAGGGTCGAGGTGGAGCTGCCGCCCGCGGCGATGCTCAGCCGCAAGAAGCAGCCGGGCGACACCGCGGCACTCGGCTCCTGGCTGGAGGCCACCGTCGAGCGGTCCGCACCCGCCGATGAGCTCGTCGCCTCACTGGACACCCTCGGCTACGGCGGCCTGATCGCCGCCCGTACGACCACCGACAGCGTCGCGGCGGTGCTCAACCGCTGGGAGGCGCTGCGCCGCGTCCGGGCACGCGCGCCCCGAACCGGCCTGCACGCCGTCTCGTTGGTCACCCGCGCGCCCAACTCCAACAGCAGTGACGAGGAACCCGACTACTGGCGGCACATCGGCGCGGATCTGCACCGCTACGGCGCGGCGTTGCACCGCAGGTACCTCGGTGAGCAGGCGGGCGAGCGAGAGGCCGGCGAGCTCCGCGATCGACTTCCGCGCGAGTCCGTCGCCGACTTCGAGGCCCGACGACTGCGCAACCACACCGTCAATCTCGCAGCGCTGGGGCTGGCCGCGGACGCCACCCTGCAGACACTGCTGATCACGGCGGACGACACCGCCGAGCGTTCCGCCGGCAGCCTGGAGCAGCACTGGCTCGCGCACTGGAAACGAGTCCTGGGAGACGCGGTAGACGGCGTGCTGATGCATCCCGGAGCCGACGAGGTCGGCTCCGTCCTGGTGGCACGCGCGGTGCTCGGACGGATACGGGACACCCCGCTGCCGGTCGCCGTCGAGTGCGCGGTGCCGGGAGGTCTCTCCCGGGTCGCACCGTACGAGAACCTGCCGCTCGCGCAGGGAACGCAAGGCCATCTGAGGGCAGTTGGCGCCGCCCCCGTGCCGGCGGACGCCGACGCGGAGCTCGTCGTCGTGGTGCACCCGCCGGACCAACAGGGGGGCGACTGGGCGCACGGGCACCCGCGGGTGCGCGAGCAGGAGCACTCGGAGGTGCGGGCCACGGCCGAACGCGTCGCCTCGCTGGTCGCCGCGGGCGCCGCGGTGGTGGTCGCCGACTGCGCATACCCGAACGGGTCCGATCCGGCGCTGCTCGCCGCCCTCCAGGCGCGCATCGACCTCAAGTCGCTGGCCGCGTACGGCGGCTGGAACACCGCGGGGAACACCGTCGGCAGCGCCCTCGCGCACGGTGTCGTCCATGCGACGGCCCGTGCCGCCGGCGTCCTCGACGACGCCGCGCATCATCGGTTGCTGTTGCACCGGCTGATCGAGGACTCCGCCTACATGACCGACATCCGGGGCCGCGCGCTGGCGAGGTTCACCGAGCAGGACCGCCACGACGAACTCCCGGCCGACGTGCGGGAACCCGCCCGCTCCTGGATCGCCGCCGAACTCGCCCGGTCCGTCGAGCGGTTCCCCGAGTTCGCAGGGTGGTCGCTCCCGGCCGACTCGGTTCGGCTGCCGTGGGACCGGACCTTCGAGGTCGACTTCGCGCTCCACCAGGCCGACGGCCCCGCCGAAGCCGTGTCGGAAGAGGGGCTGAGATGAGGAGCGTCCTCGTACCGCGCCCGCTGCGCCGCGTCATACCCATGGCGGTGAGCGGCGCGCTGTTGACCGCGTGCGGCGTCGCCGCTCCCGACGTACCGCTCGATCAGCCCGGGCACGAGCCGGTGACGATCTCGGTGTGGAGCGCCTACAACGGTCGCGAGCTCGACGCCTTCAACAAGGTGCTCGGGCGATTCGAGCGGGAACACCCCTGGATCACCGTCGACAGCCTCGGCTCCCAGGACAACGACCGAATGGTCGCGGCACTGCGCGGTGGCCCGGCGCCCGACGTGCAGTGGGCACCGCAGAGCGAACTGGCGGGCGTCTACTGCCCGAGCGGCGGTTGGCGCGACCTCACCCACTACATCGAGCGCGACAAGTTGAACACCAAGAGGTTCCTGCCCGCGCCCTATCAGGCGGGCTCGTCCGAGGGGAAACGGTGCGGACTGCCCGTCCTCGGCGATATCTACGGCCTCTACTACAACAAACGCAAACTCAAGGACGCCGGCCTCGACGGTCCGCCCAAAACGATGAGTGAACTGGACCAATACGCGCGGAAGGTGACCAAACGCGGCCCCAACGGGGCGATAAAAGAGGCCGGTTATGCGCCGCTGACCATGTTCTACGCCAACCGCCCTGCGTACGAAGCCCAGTTGTGGGGTGCGCGATGGTTCGACGAGGCCGGATCCTCCGCCGTCGGCACTGATTCAAAGTGGCGGGAGATGCTCGATTGGCGCAAGAACCTGATCGACTGGTACGGCTACGACCGGCTGCGGGCCTTCAGCGCCGGCGCCGGTGCCCAGTACACCGCTTCGAACGCGTTCCAGACCGGCAAGCTGGCGTTGATGCTGGACGGCGAGTTCCGCACCGCCTTCATCGAGGACGAGGCGCCCGAACTCGACTACGGCACCGCTCCGTTCCCCGCACCCGACGACGAGCCCCAACGGTACGGCAGCGGCGCCTGGACGGTGCACCTCGCCGGAATCACCCACCGCAGCGAGCACCCGGAAGCCGCCTGGCGGCTCGTCAAGTGGCTCGCCACGGACACCGGCGCACAGACAGAGTTGGCCAAGGAACTGCACAACGTGCCTACCACGAAGGCGGCGCTGCGTTCCCCGGAGCTCGCCAAAATCCCGAACTTCAAACCCTTCCTGAAAATGGCTGGCCATCCGCACAGCACCCTGCCGCCGAACACCCCTGCAGGGCTCAGTTACCAGGACTCGATGTCGACCTTTTTCCAGGAGTGGGAGTCGGGGAAGGTGGCGAACCCCGAAACGGGACTGCGCAATGAGGCCGAGGCCATCGACAACTTCCTCAGGCAGGTCACGATCGGGAGGGAAGAGTGAGAGCGCCGGGCTCCCTCGCACGCCGGCGGGGGTTCCGGAAGCGGATCAACTGGCCGGCCATGGGCCTCATGGCGCCGTGGTTCCTCGGATTCGGAGTCTTCTTCCTCTACCCGCTGCTCGCCAACGTTTACATCTCCCTGACGCGCTACGACCTGATCACGCCCGCGAAGTTCATCGGCCTGGACAACTGGCGCTTTCTCTTCCAGGACGACGCGCTGCTGACCGGTATCGGCAACAGCGCCTGGATTCTACTCATCGGCGTCCCCGTGAAGATCGCGTTCGCCTTCCTCGTCGCGCTGATGATTTCCCGAGTGAAGCGCGGCAGCGGCATCCTGCGCACCGTCTTCTATCTGCCGTACCTGATGCCGCTGGTCGCGGCGTCCCTCGGGTTCGTCGTACTGCTGAACCCTTCGGCCGGTCCGGTCAACACCGTCCTGTCCCACCTCGGCGTCGACGGGCCACTGTGGTTCGACGATCCGGGATGGGCCAAGCCCTCACTGTTGCTGCTGGACACCTGGATGGTCGGCAACCTGATGGTGATCTTCCTCGCCGCCGTGCTGGACGTGCCACAACAGCTCTACGAGGCCGCCGAGATCGACGGGGCCGGCAGATTCGGCAAGCTGTGGCACGTGACGCTGCCGGCGATCCGCCCGGTGCTGGTCTTCGCCGGAGTGACCGCGTGCATCGACGCGCTGCAGTACTTCACACAGGCGTACGTCGTGGCGACCTCGCTCTCCGGCGGCGCCACCAACGGCGCGGAGTCCCTCGGGTATCCGAACGACTCGACACTCTTCTTCCCCGTGCTGCTGTACAAGCAGGGTTTCCGCTACTTCAACATGGGCTACGCCTCCGTGCTCGCCCTGCTGTTGTTCGCGGTGTCCTTCTGCATCGCATTCGTCATGCTCCGGCGCGCCAGCCGGTGGTCCTAGGAAGTGGGAGCAGCGTCGATGTCCACTCTCGCCCCGACTCGCCGTAGGGCCGCCGGGCCGCAGCCGCCGCGGCCGGGCCTCGATCGTCAGGTCGTCCGCAGGCGGAGGCAGCAGTTCCTGGAGACGGTCGCGGAACGCGCCTTCGTCATCGCCCTGGCGTTCTTGGTGCTGGTGCCGTTCGTGCTCATCGCCCTCACTGCGCTGATGAGCAACTCGCAGACACTGTCGGCGAGTCTGTGGCCCGAGACCTTCCAGTGGCACAACTTCGTCGAGGTCTTCGAACGGATTCCGCTGGCGCGGTACGCGGGCAACACCCTGCTGTACGCGGTCCTCGGCACGCTCGGGACGCTGCTCTCCAGCGTGCCCGCCGCCTACGCGATGGCGAAGTTGGAGTGGCGAGGCAGGCACGTATGGCTGCTGATGACCGTCGGCGTCATGATGCTTCCCCCGCAGGTGACGCTCGTCCCACTCTTCTCGATGTGGGCCTCGGTCGATCTGGTCGGCACGCTGGTCCCCTTGGTGGCGCCGCTCTTCTTCGGCCACGCCTTCAGCATCTTCCTGCTCCGGCAGTTCTTCCTCACCGTTCCGCAGGAGTATCTGGAGGCGGCACGGTTGGACGGCTGCAGCGAACTCCGCACACTGGTGCGCGTCGTCCTCCCGATGACGAAGCCCGCCCTGGCCGCCGTCGCTGTCTTCCAATTCACGTTCTGCTGGAACGACTTCCTCGGTCCGCTGCTCTACGTCGGCAACAACGAAAGCGCCTGGACCCTGCCGGTGGGGCTCACCCAGTTCCGCGGCTCCTACCAGGTCGAGTGGAATCTCACGATGGCCGCCTCGCTGCTGGCGGCGCTCCCCGTCGTGATCCTCTTCTTCTTCGCCCAGAAGAGCTTCGTGAAGGGCATCACCCTCACCGGCGTCAAGGGCTGACCAACTGACCGTCGGACCGGCTCTTCCCGCAAGCGGAAGCATGTTGGTCGGGTGCGCGGCTCAACCAGCTCCTGCAACGCAAGCTCCGCGTCGTCCCGCGCATCCTGGCACGCGGGAGAAGTCCCAGGGCGAACGGGCGTCGAGTCCGGCTTCCTGCGGGGTGAGGCGCGAGCGGGCGGAGCGGAGGAACTCCGCCATCGGTGCGCTGGTGGGGTGCTGACGGTCCATCACCCAAGACTCGCGCATCCGCGGAGGGTTCGGCAGCGGGAAGGTGGCCCATTCCGTCCCCCGACGACGGGGGCCCTTCTGCGGCCTCTCCCGCCCGCCCGGAGCTGGTTCAGTGGAAACCGCCCCACCACCGAAACAGCGACCGGAGCCTTCCCGTACAGGCGACAGAGAGGCAACGCATGACCTGCGACACTCCGACCGGACCCTCGGCCGGTAACACGAAACGGCACTGAGCAAACGGCCCGTCCGGACGCAGAGTTCACTTGCCGCGGGCAGCGCCTGTTGGCTTTGGCGAAAATCTCTCCGCGAGCAGGAAAACCTGTTTCTGCGTCGCCGCTGCATCTCGGCATCGCCGGATGGCCGGACCGCAGACGAGCAGGTGGATGTACTGGTCAGCGACTGAAATGAAGTTCCATCTCACAACAAAGGAGTCCGAGTTGAGCGACGACCGAAGTCTGGCCGGTAAGACGGCCATAGTCACGGGAGCGGCAAGCGGAATCGGCAGGGCGACTGCTCTTCTGCTACACGATCGAGGCGTTCAGGTAGTCGCCGAGGACCGTGATCCCGCGGTCGAGCAGATGGCACAGCAGGGCATCGTTCCCCTGGTCGCCGATGTCACCGAGGAAGACAGCGCGGCGCGTGCTGTCGCACTGGCCCGCGACGAGTTCGGCTCGCTGGATGTGCTCGTGAACAATGCGGGTGTCATCATCAATCAGCGGGTAACCGAGATGAGCTTGCAGGATTTCAACTCGGTCCTGACGGTGAACACCATCGGTGCCTTTCTGCATACGCGGGAGGCGCTGAAGGTCATGTCTGAGCAGGGTTCGGGCGCGATCGTGAACGTCGCTTCCTATGCGTCCTTCCAGGTTTTCCCCACGATCGCGGCTTACGCCGCATCGAAGGGAGCGTTGGCGCAACTCACCCGTGCGGCGGCCGTGGAGGCCATTGAGCACGGTGTACGCGTGAACGCGGTCGGTTCCGGCGACGTGGTCACCAACATCCTCAACGATGTGCGGTCTGACGGGCAGGAGTTCCTCGCCGAACACGGCCGCGGCACCCCCATCAAGCGTGCTGCCCAACCGAAGGAGATCGCTGAAGTGATCGCCTTCCTCGCCTCCGACCGTGCCAGCTACCTGGTCGGTTCCGTCGTGATGGCCGATGGCGGAATGGGGATCTCACTCTCGTAACCACCAGGCACCCCGTCGCCGCCTGCCGCCGGATAGTGCGTCGCCAGAACACTGCCTGACCCGCATACCACGCCGGCAGCCCGGGGTCTTCCCCGCGGCGATCGGTGACGGCGAAGGACCAACCTCGACGTCGGGTCGTCCGGCAGCCACCACAGGCCAGCCCACTCGCCGGCCTCGTCGAGATGCGAAGGAGCGTTGGACATCGTGTTCCCTGTCCAGGCTCCTTCTTGTCTCGACGCAAGGTGTCAGTTCGAAAATCTGAACTCCACCACATCCCCGTCCCGCATCACGTAATCCTTGCCCTCCATCCGAGCCCGCCCCTTGGCGCGGGCCTCGGGGACGGAGCCGGTCTCCATGAGGTCGTCGTAGGAGATGATCTCGGCCTTGATGAAGCCCTTCTGGAAGTCGGTGTGGATGACGCCGGCCGCCTCGGGGGCCGTGGCGCCCTTCGGGATCGTCCAGGCGCGGGCCTCCTTGGGGCCGGCCGTGAGGTAGGTCTGGAGGCCGAGAGTGCGGAAGCCGACGTGTGCCAGGGTGGCGAGTCCCGGCTCCTCCTGGCCGACCGTGTTGAGGAGTTCGAGGGCCTCCTCCTCGTCGAGTTCGGCGAGGTCGGCCTCGAGCTTGGCGTTGAGGAAGACGGCTTCGGCGGGGGCGACCAGGTCGCGCTGCTCCTGCTTGAACTCCTCGTCGGTGAGTTCGTCCTCGTCGACGTTGAAGACGTAGAGGAAGGGCTTGGTCGTCAGGAGGTGGAGGTCGTGGAGGAGCGCCGCGGACTCGGTGCCCTGGCGGATGCCCTCGGAGAAGAGGGTGTTGCCCTTCTCCAGGATCTCCTTCGCCTCCTGGACGGCCTTCAGCTCGGGCTGCCGGTCCTTCTTGACCCGGGCCTCCTTCTCCAGCCGCGGCAGGACCTTCTCGATCGTCTGGAGGTCGGCGAGGATCAGCTCGGTGTTGATCGTGTCGATGTCGTGCGCGGGGGAGATGCGGCCGTCCACGTGGACGACGTTGTCGTCCTTGAAGGCGCGGATCACCTGGCAGATCGCGTCGGACTCGCGGATGTTGTGGAGGAACTTGTTCCCCAGCCCCTCGCCCTCGCTGGCGCCCCGCACGATGCCGGCGATGTCGACGAAGTCGACGGTGGCGGGCAGCACCTTCTGCGAGTCGTAGAGCCGGGCGAGCTCCGCGAGCCGCGCGTCCGGCACACCGACGACGCCGACGTTGGGTTCGATGGTGGCGAACGGATAGTTGGCCGCCAGGACGTCGTTCTTGGTCAGGGCGTTGAACATGGTCGACTTGCCGACGTTGGGCAGGCCGACGATTCCGATCGTGAGCGACACGTGGCGACTTCCCGTAGCGAGAGGATCTTGAGGACCGGCCCGCCGAGCACGGACCAGTCCACCAGTCTACGGGCGCCCTCGGACGGCACGACCGGCCCCGGGCCGAGGAGGGCCGGCCGCCGATCCACGGCAGGACGCACGCACGGCCGCGCCTCTTCGCCCACACCACGGCGCCGGCAGCCGCCCCCAGCACGAGCGAGGGGCCGAGGGCGTACCGGAGGGAGGCGGCCGCGACGTACCCGGCGGCGGTCTCCGCCGCCGACCACAGCAATCCGGCCGCCGCGCTCGCGGGGGCGAGGCGCCGATAGGGCAGCCGAGCGGCACCCGCGAGGTGGGGCACGAGGGTCCGCACCACCGGCAGGAAGCGGCCCAGGAAGACGGCCTGCCGGCCCCGGCGGTCCATGAGCGTCTCGGCACGCTGCCAGACGGAGGCGGGCAGGCGGCGGCCGAGTCGTCCCGTACGCATACGGGCGCCGAGCGTGCGGCCGGTCCGGTGGGCGAGGAAGTCCCCCGCCACCACCGCGGACGCGGCGACCGCGACCAGCACGGGCAGGTCCAGCCGACCGGCCCGCGCCAGCCCGCCGGCCGCGAGCAGCAGCGTCAGGGTGGGGACGAACGCCCCGACGAGCAGGACCGATTCGGCGAGGACGGCCAGCGCCACGACGGCGTACGCACCGGCGGGCGCCTGTTCCAGCGCCCCGTTCATCCGACGGCCACGGCTTCGCGGCGAGGCGCGGGCGCCGCCGGCGCCGGCCGTCGGAGCTGCCAGACCCTCGCGGGTGGAAGGTTGGGCCACACCGTCCGGCAGCCGGTTGCGTAGCTGCGCCGGTAGCCGGCGAGCACCTCCTCGACGGCCCGGTGCCGCCGCGTCCGGTTGCGGGAGGCGAACAGGGCGGAGGCCGGGAGGGTGCCGAGGTAGGCGAAGTAGGTCAACGTGCCTCCGGGACGCAGCAGTTCGAGGTACCGCTCCATGACCGTCGCGACGTGCCGGGGTGCGAAGTTCGCGAAGGGCAGGCCGGAGACGACGGCGTCGTAGCTCCGGTCGGTCTCCACCTCCTCGACGGGACGCAGGTGGAGCCGCACCTCCTTTCCGTCCTGTCGGTGCCGGTCTGCGAGGCGTTGCAGCCGGTCGGCGAAGCGCGGGTTGGCTTCGACGACGTCCAGTCGGCTCCCCCTCGGCAGCCGCGAGAGGAGCGCGCTCGTCACCACGCCTGTGCCCGCGCCCGCTTCGAGGACGGTCGCGGGGCCGTGCGCGGGGGCGCACGCCGGTTCGCTCAACGCGTGCGCGAGCCCTCTGCCGCTGGGTGCGACGGCGCCGGTGGTACGCATGTCCCTGGCGGCTTCCCTGAGGAAGGCCCAGCCGTCGGAGCGCGGAGGTCGGTCGTGCCGCGCGGTCTCGTGATCCATGCCGGAGACGCTAGGAACCGGGCCGGGACGGTGAATCCGCCTTCCCGCGACGGCCCACCCCTACCAAAGTCGGGGGCGCGGGCAGAAGTCGGTCGGGGGACAGCACATGATCGGCGCGCCTAAGGTCTCGGGGATGAGACGGAGAGAGGACCTTCCCTGGGCCGCCTACGGGCGCAGGGCACTGATCCTGGTACTGGTGCTCAACGCCGTGCAGAGCGCGTCCGTCGGCGCAGACGGTGCCTACCTGACCTGGCGGACCGCGGTCGCCCTGCTGTGCGGGGCGGCGCTGCTGGTGCGCCGTCTGCCCTGGCTCGTCGCGCCGGTGAGCACAACGGTGGCGACGGGTGCGTGGGGGTGGCCGATGCTGCCACTGCTCCTCGTCGCCCTCTTCGATCTCGCTGCGCGCCGCCGGCCCGCGTGGGCGGTCTGCTGCGGCGTCGCCGTCATGGTCGCCAACTCCTCGTCGCTGGAGCCGGATTCGCTCTGGCGGCCCCAGCAGTACGGCTCCACGCTGTTCCTTCTCCTGGCCGTCGTCGGCGGGTTGTGGGTGGGAAGCCGTCACCGCCTGGTGGGACTGCTCAACTCGCAGGTGGAGCGGTTGCGCGTCGAGCGGGAGCTCCGGGAGGAGGCCGCGCGCGCCGCCGAACGCTCCCGCGTCGCCGCGGAGATGCACGACGTGCTCGCCCACCGTCTGAGTCTCGTCGCGCTCCACTCCGGCGTGCTCGCCACCAAGTCCGACGCGCTCCCCGAACCGGTCGCGGAACGCCTCGCGCTGCTGCGCACCACCTCCACGCAGGCCCTGGCCGACCTGCGGGACGTCCTCGGCGCCCTGCACACCCCGGACGCGGCCGGAACGGCACCCGTCCTGCGCGACGTGCGGGAACTCGTCGCGCAGGCACGGCAGTCCCAGCACGTCGAACTGGACGTCGAGGGCCGCGCCGAGGAGGCTCCGGCCGCGCACCGGCTCGCCGTCTACCGGCTCGTGCAGGAAGGTCTCACCAACGCCCGTAAGCACGCCGCGGGTTCACCGGTGCACATCCGCCTCGACTACCGGCCGCCCGACACCACGGTCGAGGTCGTCAACGGCCCCGGCACCCCCGCCGCGCTCGCAGAGCCCTCGGGCTTCGGGCTGGTGGGGCTGCGCGAGCGCGTCTCCGCGCTCGGCGGAGAGCTCAGCGCCGGCCCGCACGGCTCCGACTGGCGACTCGCGGCCCGTATCGCCCATCCCGCCCCCGACGGACAGGAAAGTTCCCGCACATGATCCGCGCCATGATCGTCGACGACGACGCCCTCGTCCGTCTGGGACTCGCCGACCTGCTCGACGGGGACGAGGCGATCGAGACGGTCGCCCAGGCGTCCGACGGCCTCCACGCGGTCGAACTCGCCACGGCCCACCGCGTCGACGTCGCCCTGGTCGACGTGCGCATGCCGCGCATGGACGGCATCGCGGCGACCGCCCGCCTGCGCGCCCTGCCCCACCCTCCGAGCGTGATCACGCTGACCACTTTCGATCTCGACGAGTACGTCTACGACTCCCTCACGGCCGGAGCCGACGGCTTCCTCCTCAAGGACACGGCCCCTGCCGAGATCCTCCGCGCCGTCCACCTCGTCGCCTCCGGTTCGGCGATGCTCCATCCCGCGGCGGCGCGCAGGCTCATCGACCGCTACCACCAGGCCGGCCACTCCAGGACCGCGGCCGCCCGGGACAAGCTGGAGAGCCTCACCCCGCGCGAACGCGAGGTGCTCGCGCTGCTCTCCCGCGGGAAGACCAACGCGGAGATCGCCGCACACCTCGGCATGCGCGAAAGCACCGTCAAGGCACACGTCAGCCGCATCCTCACCGCGCTGGAGGCCGACAACCGCGTACAGGCCGCCCTCCGCGCCCGCGACGCCGGCTTCACCGGCTGAGGTGCCCGGCGGGCCGGGGGGCAATTGCGGGCTTGCGCACCAAACTTGGCATACGCCCTGAAAGACCCGTAGCTCCGGCAACCGGCCGTTCCGCCCACCGCCGCACGCCCGACACCCCACCTCCGCACGCGTGTCCGTCGCCCCGCAGCCCCGGGGGCACCGCCTACCGTGGCCCGGTGGAGCAACGCAGCGCGCGCACGACCCCGCACGAACCGCGAGTGCGGCGGGAGCGGAAGACGGGCAACAGCGGCACGACGACCCCCGAGGAAGAGCGGCTCTACCGCGCGCCCGCGGTACCCCACCCCGCGGAGCCCGTCGCGGTCCCCGACCCGCCGGCGGCCGGCGTCCGGACGCCGGGGAAAGAGGGGCCCCAGCGCGGCCGCAGACCCTCCGCGCCGCCGAAAGACGCCGAGACGCCCCGCGGCGACGCCCGCCGGAGCCGTCCCGAAGACCGCCGTGCACCGACCTCCAGGGCGCTGCTCCTCCGGATGCTCCCCCGACCGCTCGCCGACCGCGCGGCACGCCTCCCCCGCGCCCGGCTGACGGGGCTCGGCTGCGGACTGCTCGCGACGACGGCGATGCTGCTCGTCGGAGCGGCGGACGCGGCGCTGCTCGACGGCGAACCCGTCGTCTACTGCGTCCTGTTCCTCCTCGCCGTCCTCGCCTCGGCGTGCTGGGTGCGTGCGGCCGAACTGATCGCGGCGCCCATCGCCGCCCCGCTCGCGTTCACAGCAGGGCTGCTGACGCTTGGCGGCCCCGGCGAGGGGTTCTCCGGTCTCGCCCAGGACGTCTTCACGCACCTGGCGCTCAACGCCGGCTGGGTGTACGCGGGTACGGGCCTCGCGGGCGCCGTGGTGCTGCTGCGCCGTATCAGCATCGTGGCCGGGCGCCGTCGCTGACGACGGCGCCCGGCCACCGGGCGTGCGGCCGGCTCAGTCGGAGCCGGAAGCGGCTGCCGCCTCGGCGCGGAGGTCCCTCCTCAGCTCCTTCGGCAGCGAGAACTGCATGCGCTCCTCAACGGGTTGGACGATCTCGACGTCGGCCCAGCCGTGCTGCTCCAGCCAGTCGAGGACCCCGTCGACGAGCACCTCGGGCACCGAGGCGCCGGAGGAAACGCCCACGGTGGTGACGCCCTCCAGCCAGGCCGGGTCGATCTCCTCGGCGCCGTCGACGAGGTGGCCCGCCTTGGCTCCGTGCGAGAGCGCCGTCTCCACGAGGCGCACCGAGTTCGAGGAGTTCTGCGAGCCGACGACGAGGACGAGGTCCGACTCGGCGGCGACCTTCTTGATCGCGGTCTGGCGGTTCTGCGTCGCGTAGCAGATGTCGTCCGTGGGCGGCGAGACGAGGTCGGGGTAGCGGCCCTTGAGCGCGTCGACGGTCTCCATCGTCTCGTCGACCGAGAGCGTCGTCTGGGAGAGCCAGACGACCCGCTCCGGGTCCCGGACCTCGACGTTCTCCACGTCTTCCGGGCCGTCGACGAGCGTGATGTGCTCGGGCGCCTCGCCGCTGGTGCCGATGACCTCCTCATGGCCTTCGTGGCCGATGAGGAGAATGTCGTAGTCCTCCTTGGCGTACCTGACCGCTTCCTTGTGCACCTTGGTGACGAGCGGGCAGGTGGCGTCGATCGTCGCGAGCCGGCCGCGGGCGGCCTCCTCGTGCACCTCGGGCGCGACGCCGTGCGCGGAGAAGACGCAGATCTCCCCGGGCGGCACCTCCGAGGTCTCCTCGACGAAGATCGCGCCCTTCTTCTCCAGGGTGCGCACCACGTATTTGTTGTGCACGATCTCGTGGCGGACGTAGACGGGCGCGCCGTACTGCTCCAGAGCCTGTTCGACGGCGATTACGGCTCGGTCCACGCCGGCGCAGTAGCCACGGGGGGCGGCGAGCAGCACACGGCGGGCGGGCGATGCAGTCATGCGCCCATCCTAAATGCCTTTCAACGGGCCACGCGCGGACGCCCGCCCCCGCCGGCCACCTCGCTGATCGGCCCGTCCTCCCCCTGCGCCGCACCGTTTTCCGGCATGGTGAGCCCGTGCCCGAACTGCCACGCCTCCCCGAGCCCGGCTCCGGCGGTGAGCTGCGCCGCACGCTCACCTTCCGCGATCTGATCGTCTACGGACTGCTGTTCATCGCGCCGATGGCCCCCGTCGGCATCTACGGCGCCCTCGACGCGAGGAGTCAGGGCACCGTCCCCCTCGTCTACGTCGTGGCGACGATCGCCATGGGCTTCACGGCCTACTCGTACGCGCGGATGCTGCGCGCCGTCCCGCACGCCGGCTCGGTCTACGCGTACGCGCGGGCGGGGCTCGGGCCGTCGGCCGGGTTCCTCGCCGGCTGGATGATGATGCTCGACTACGTGCTCATCCCGGCCGTCGCCTACCTCTTCTCCGGGATCGCGATGGCGCAGCTCGTCCCGGAGGTCGACCAGTGGGTGTGGACGGCGCTCGCCGTCGTGGTGACGACGGCGCTCAACCTCTCCGGGGTGCGCAGGGCGGCGTTGGTCGGATTCCTCGTGCTGGCGCTGGAGTTGGCCGCGCTCGCCGTCTTCGTCGTGGCGGCCGCCGTGGCGCTGGCGCAGCACGGGCCCGAGCGCGACTGGCTCTCGCCGCTGACGGGTGACAACGGGTTCTCGGCCGAGGCCGTGCTCAGCGCGGTCTCCATCGCGGTCCTCTCCTACCTCGGCTTCGACGCGATCGCCAACTTCGCCGAGGAGGCGACCGGGGGCCGAGGAACCGACGGACAGCGCTCGCCGGTGGCACGTGCGCTGGTGTGGTGCCTCATCACCACCGGCATCCTCTTCATCATCCAAACCTACCTCGCCGCGCTCCTCTCGCCGGAGACCTCGCAGGAGCTCGCGGACGACCCCGCCGCCCAGGGCCCGGCGTTCTACGAGGCGGTCAACTCCTCCATCGGCGGCTGGCTGGAGACGCTCGTCGCCGCCAGCAAGGCGCTGGGCGCCGCCTTCGCCGCGCTCGCCGGGCAGGCGGCGGCGGGGCGGCTCCTCTTCGCGATGGCGCGGGACCGCCGGCTGCCGCACGGGCTCGCCACGATCTCCCGCCGCACCGGGGTCCCCTGGATCACGCTGCTGGTCAGCGCCGCGATCACGATGGCCGCCGCGGTCTGGGCGGCCCGCGCGGCCGACGGTCTCGACAGGCTCGTCTCGATCGTCGACATCGGCGCGCTCTTCGGGTTCGGGATGCTGCACCTCTCGGTCATCGGGTACTACGGCCTCACCAGGCGCGGGGCGACCGCCGGGTTCGTGCGCGACTGGCTGCTCCCGCTCGTCGGCCTGGCGATCGTCGTCGCGGTGATCGTCACGGCGAACCGGGAGGCGCACTGGGTCGGCCTGGTGTGGTTCGTCGTCGCCCTCGTCGCACTGGCGGTGCTCCGCAGCCGCGGGCGGCTCGACGACGTACCGGTGGAGGGCGAGCGCGAGGGGCCCGGCGCGGGGTGACCGCCCGCGCGAGGTGTCCCGCTGTCGGTGGCGGGGCCTATCCTCGCGGGCATGGCTCTGCAGACGTCGGCCGAGACGCCGGTTCCCGTCAGCGAGGTCTCGCGGCTCATCGGCGGCTGGATCGACCGGCTCGGCGCGGTCTGGGTGGAGGGGCAGATCGTGCAGCTCTCGCCGCGGCCGGGCGCGGGCATGGTCTTCCTCACCCTCCGGGATCCCTCGCGGGACGTCTCGCTCACCGTCACCTGCTATCGGCAGGTCTACGAGCGCGTCAAGGACGTCGTCGCCGAAGGCTCGCGCGTGGTGCTCCACGCCAAGCCCGAGTGGTACGCACGGGGCGGGCGGCTGTCGCTGCGCGCCGCCGAGATCCGCCCGGTCGGCGTCGGTGAACTCCTCGCGCGGCTCGAGCAGTTGAAGAAGAAGCTGGCCGCCGAAGGGCTCTTCGCCACCGACCGCAAGCGCGCCCTGCCGTTCCTGCCGCACCGCATCGGCCTGGTGACGGGCCGCGCTTCCGACGCCGAGCGGGACGTCCTCCACACCGCGCGCGAGCGCTGGCCCGCCGTCCGCTTCGAGGTCCGCAACACCGCGGTGCAGGGGGTCAACGCGGTGCCCCAGGTGATCGAGGCCGTCCGCGAACTCGACGCGCACCGCGAGGTCGACGTCATCATCGTCACGCGGGGCGGCGGCGGCATGGAGGACCTCCTCCCCTTCTCCGACGAGCGGCTCGTCCGCGCCGTCGCCGAGTGCCGGACGCCGCTCGTCTCCGCGATCGGCCACGAGGCCGACGCCCCGCTCCTCGACCTGGTCGCCGACGTACGCTCCCGCACCCCGACGCACGCGGCGAAGGACACCGTGCCCGACGTCGGCGAGGAGCACGAGCGGATCGCGCAGCTCCGCCGGCGCTCCCGGCGCGCGGTGGACGGGCTGCTGGAACGGGAGGAGCGTGGCCTCGCCGGAATTCTGAGCCGCCCGGCGCTGGCCGAGCCGTACACCCTCGTCGAGGAGCGCGAGGAGGACACGGCGCACTGGCTCGACCGCGCGCGCCGCGTCCTGGGCCATCGACTCGACCGCGCCGAGGACGAGTTGGCGCACACCAGGGCGCGCGTCGTGGCGCTCTCCCCCGCCGCGACCCTCCGGCGCGGGTACGCGGTGCTCCAGCGGGACGGCGGCGGCGTGG
Source organism: Streptomyces xiaopingdaonensis (assembly GCF_000262345.1). GTDB lineage: Bacteria > Actinomycetota > Actinomycetes > Streptomycetales > Streptomycetaceae > Streptomyces > Streptomyces xiaopingdaonensis. The sequence continues at coordinate 29,014 of NZ_AJTQ01000165.1, forward strand.
TGCGCGATCCGGCGGAGGTGGAGGCGGGGGAGAAGCTCAGCGCCCGGGTCGCCGAAGGCGGCTTCGAGGTGGTTGTCGGACCGGACTCATAGGGTGGGGCCATGACGACGCGCGCACAGGACGGGGCCGACGAGGAAGAGGACGGCAGCGCCGAGGAAGCCGGCCTCGGGTACGAGCATGCCAGGGCCCGACTGATCGAGGTGGTCCAGCGGTTGGAGGCCGGGGGCACCTCGCTGGAGGAGTCGCTCGCGCTCTGGGAGCGCGGCGAGGAGCTCGCGCGGATCTGCCGCGAATGGCTGGAGGGCGCCCGCGCCCGGCTCGACGCCGTCCTCGAAGCGGAGGAAGAAGGGGACGAAACCGAGGGCGAGGAAGGCGGCACGGAGAGCTGACTCCGCCGAGAAGGCGCATGGCAGTGCCGTGGTGGTGCACAACGTTAACGGAAGAAGATCGTTCCGTTTTTCGTTGAAGCTGAAATATGTGGCTCGTACAGTCACAGTTGCACACAACGCACCAGCACGAAAAGGCAGTCATGACCCTCCCCCTCGACCCCGCCGCCCAGGACCTGCTCTTCAAGGAGGCGCACACGGCGCACCGGTTCACCGACGAGCCGGTGACCGAAGAGCAGATCCAGGAGGTCTACGACCTCATCAAGTACGCGCCCACCGCGTTCAACCAGTCACCGCTGCGCGTCACGCTCGTCCGCAGCCCGGAGGCGCGGGAGCGTCTCGTCTCGCACATGTCGGAAGGCAACCAGGCGAAGACGCGCACGGCCCCGCTCACCGCGGTACTCGCCGTCGACCTCGACTTCCACGAGCGGCTGCCCGAACTCCTCCCGCTGAAGCCCCAGCTGAAGGACACCCTCTTCGCCGACGAGGCGTTCCGCGAGTCCTCCGGCACCCTCAACGCCACTCTTCAGATCGGCTACTTCATCCTCGGCATCCGCGCCGCCGGCCTCGGCGCAGGACCGATGACGGGCTTCGACGCAGCCGGTGTCGACAAGGAGTTCTTCGGCGACGGCAGGCAGCACGCGCTCGTCGTGGTGAACATCGGCACGACCGCCCCCGACGGCCACAAGCCGCGCGCGCCCCGGCTCGCGTTCGAGGACGCCGTCACCACGGTCTGACGCACGCGGAACGGCCGCCCGGCCGGAGCCCGGCCCCGGCCGGTCTCCGGATCAGGGCGTCGCCGAGGGCGAGGAGCCGGACGAACCCTTCTTCTCCTGCAACGCGCCGGCGAGCTCTCCGAGTTCGGCGAATCCGGCCGTCCCCGTCACCACGGTGGTCACCGCCTGTTCCTCGTCGGTGCGGACGAGCGCGTCGTACTTCTCCCCCTGGTACCGCACCCACGCGTCGCCTTCGACCTGCTGGGTGCGCTCGGACTTCTCCGCCCCCTGGGTCACGTCCCGTATGAACTTCGCGGGGCGTTCGGCGTCGCTCTGCTCGACGGCCGCGTACTCGTCCTCGGGGGACATGAAGCCGAGGTGCCAGTCGACGGCGCCGGAGCCCTCGCCCTGGAAGGTGACGGAGGTGGCGCGCCAGCCGTCGGGCAGGCCGACGGGCGCGGCGACCGGGTACGGCGCCGCACGGCGGGCCGAGTCGAGCTCGACCCGGTAGCTGACGGGACGGACCGGGTCCTGGTCTTCGTCGTGCGGGATGAAAAGGTAGATCACCCAGGCGGCGAGGAGGATCACCGCGAGTGAGATCAGCATGTCCCGCACCGTCTGCTTGCCGCGCTGCTTGTCTGCTGCCACCTCGACATCGTCCCCCATGGGCGCAGAGGGCCGGCACGCGGGGACCGTCCGCGGGCGGGCGGGGGCGGCCCGATGCGCGCGGATCGCGGATGCTGACACATACTGTTTTGCGTGCGGATTCCGTGCAGTGACGGCAAGTTGAGCGCCTCGACCGCTCATCCGAGGGTGCACCTGCTCAAATTTTCGAAGCCCGGTAGAGTCGTAAGCACCCTCAGTAGCGCGGCCGTCGCCGTACAGAAAGGCGGGTTCCGATGTCAGAGAACCATCACCTGCCCTCCCAGCTCGAAGTGAGCCCGGAGGCGCCCGACCGCAACCTCGCCCTGGAACTCGTCCGGGTCACCGAGGCCGGGGCGATGGCCTCCGGCCGCTGGGTCGGCCGCGGCGACAAGATCGGCGCCGACGGGGCGGCCGTGAAGGCGATGCGCACCCTCGTCTCGACCGTCTCGATGAACGGCGTCGTCGTCATCGGCGAGGGCGAGAAGGACGAGGCCCCGATGCTCTACAACGGGGAGCGCGTCGGCGACGGCACGGGCGCCGAGTGCGATGTCGCCGTCGACCCCGTGGACGGCACCACGCTCACCGCCAAGGGCATGGGCAACGCGGTCTCGGTCCTCGCGGTGGCGGAACGCGGGTCGATGTTCGACCCGAGCGCGGTCTTCTACATGGACAAGCTCGTCACGGGCCCCGACGCCGCCGAGTTCGTCGACATCTCGGCGCCGCCCGCCGTGAACATCCGGCGCATCGCGAAAGCGAAGGGTTGCGGACCCGAGGACGTCACCGTGGTGATCCTCGACCGCCCGCGCCACCAGGGCCTTGTGAAGGAGGTCCGGGAGGCTGGTGCCCGGATCAAGTTCATCTCCGACGGCGACGTGGCCGGCGCGATCATGGCCGTGCGGGAGGGGACGGGAGTCGATCTCCTCCTCGGGATCGGCGGCACCCCGGAAGGGATCATCGCGGCCTGCGCGATCACCTGCCTCGGCGGCGCCATGCAGGGCAAGCTGTGGCCCAAGGACGACGAGGAGCGGCAAGCCGCACTCGACGCCGGCCACGACCTGGAGAAGGTGCTCACCGAACGCGACCTCGTCAAGGGCGACAACGTCTTCTTCGTCGCCACCGGTATCACCGACGGCGACCTGCTGCGCGGCGTGCACTACCGGGGCGAGCGCGCGTACACGCAGTCGCTCGTGATGCGCTCGAAGTCGGGGACTCTCCGCCAGATCGAGTCCACCCACCAGCTTTCGAAGCTGCGGGCCTACAGCGCCATCGATTTCGACCGCGCCAACTGACCGCCTCGGACACGCGCTACGGGACGTCCCTCGGCCCGGCCCCCGGAACCCTGGGGCGGGCCGAGCTTCAGGCGATGCGCTCGACGGGGGCGGCCGCCACCTTCTCCGCGGCCGTCTCCCGACGGCGCCGGCGGGCGAGGACCACGCGCCGCTCGGCAGCCGTCAACCCGCCCCAGACGCCGTACGGTTCGGGGAGAAGGAGGGCGTGCTCGCGGCACTCGGCGAGCACGGGGCAGCCGGCGCAGACGCGCTTGGCCGCCTGCTCACGGGAGAGCCGCGCGGCGGTCGGCTCCTTCGAGGGCGCGAAGAAGAGCCCCGCCTCGTCCCTGCGGCACACGGCCTCGGAGTGCCACGGCCCTGGCTGGTCCCCCAGCGGGGAGCGCTGCGCGGGCACGGTGGCGGTCTTCGGGGACTGATGCGGCGTGTGCAGCACGGTCTGCTCCTGACGAGACGTCGGTGATTCCCCTTCACCCGTCTTTCTGCGCACGGCAGTTGGCCTCCCTACCGCACGAGCGACGATGCACCAGCCCTACCCGCTGTGCGCGTCGGTATGCATACCGTGGCATCGTCTGACTCGTCAGACCGGTGGGACTCCTGCGGCCCCCGCGGTACGGAAGGGAACCCTCCGCTCCGCGTTCACTCCTCCTTCCGCAGGCGGTCGCCCGCGCGGAGATTCCTCAGCAGCCTGCCGCGCTTGGGCTTCGCCTCGACCGAGCCCAGCACCCCCGCCCCCTGGACCAGCACGACCGGCGCCTGCGGGTCCGTGGCCTCGGCGCACTCGACATCGAAGCCGCCGAAGACACCCGCCCCCTTCTGCCGGAGGGTGACGTTCTCCGGCACCTGTATCTCCACGCTCCCGCAGACCGCCGTCGCGTTGATGACGACGTACTGCTCGGTGAAGACCGCCTGACTGAGGTCGATCTCCACACTGCCGAAGACCGAGACCGCGTTGATCCTCGGCGGGACGTTCCAACGCCCCTTGCGCACCGACGCGCTGAAGACCGCGACGAGGTTCTCCTTCCACCCGCCGGGCCGCGGCGCCTCCCAGCGGTACTCGGAGGGCCCGGCCTCCACCCGCGGTCCCTGCTCGCTGCGCGCACCCGCCGGCAGGTCGGCTATGAGCGGCTCCAGTTCGCCGAGCGTCTTGGCCCCGTAGACCCCGTCGAGACGCTCCGCATGCTCGGCGGCGTCGAGCCGGCCCTCGGCGAGCGCCTCGCGCAGAATCTCGGCGATGCGGTCCCGGTCGGCGTCGGAGGCGCGGACGGTCGCCTCGCGGGCGGGCGCCGGGGCGCGCTCGGGCTGCTTCTTCAGCGGGGAGTCCTCAGTCACGCCCCAAGGCTACGAGACGCGATAGATCGCGACCACCCCCTGTGGACAACCCGACGCCTCGACCGGACGGACCTCACGACCCCCGGTGCACGCGGGGGTTCTAACCTGAGGGACGCATCGCCGCGAGTCGACGGACCAGCACCACGCCCGGCCGCGCACCGAAGTGAGAGGAAGAGCCCTATGTCTGCCAGCTCCCAACCGGCGTTCTCCTACACGGAGATGCTTCCCGTCGGCGCGGACCCCACCCCGTACCGACTCGTCACGAGCGAGGGCGTGAGCACCTTCGAGGCCGACGGGCGCACCTTCCTCAAGGTGGAGCCGGAGGCGTTGCAGACGCTCGCGGCCGAGGCGATGCACGACATCTCGCACTACCTGCGCCCTGAGCACCTCGCCCAGCTCCGCAAGATCCTCGACGATCCCGAGGCGAGCGCCAACGACCGCTTCGTCGCCCTCGACCTGCTGAAGAACGCCAACATCGCGGCGGCCGGCGTCCTGCCCATGTGCCAGGACACCGGCACGGCGATCGTCATGGGCAAGCGAGGCCAACACGTCCTCACCTCGGGCGGCGACGAGGAGTCCCTCTCCCGCGGCATCTTCGACGCCTACACGCAGCTCAACCTCCGCTACTCCCAGATGGCTCCGCTGACCATGTGGGAGGAGAGGAACACGGGAAGCAACCTCCCCGCGCAGATCGAGCTCTACGCGGAGGACGGTGACGCCTACAAGTTCCTCTTCATGGCGAAGGGCGGCGGCAGCGCCAACAAGTCCTTCCTCTTCCAGGAGACCAAGGCCGTCCTCAACGAGGGGTCGATGATGAAGTTCCTGGAGCAGAAGATCCGTTCGCTGGGC
>NZ_AJTQ01000166.1 GCF_000262345.1 Streptomyces xiaopingdaonensis
AGCGCGGAGTTCGCGCTCAAGACCGCCAAGTACGCCTCCGCCCACTACCTCGACGAACTCCCCGGCGAGGGCTCCCCCAGCGGCCACGGCTTCCGCGACAGGGAGTTGGAGGAGCAGGTCTTCGAGCTGACGCAGCAGATCGGCATCGGTGCGCAGTTCGGCGGCAAGTACTTCTGCCACGACGTCCGCGTCGTCCGCCTTCCGCGGCACGGCGCCTCCTGCCCCGTGGCGATCGCCGTCTCCTGCTCGGCCGACCGGCAGGCGAAGGCGAAGATCACCGCGGAGGGCGTCTTCCTGGAGGAGCTGGAGACGGACCCGGCCCGCTTCCTCCCCGAGACCACCGACGCGCAGCTCACCGAAGGCGCGGGCGCCGACCTCGACTCCGTCGCCATCGACCTCGGCCGTCCCATGGAGGAGATCCGCGCGGAACTCTCCAAGCACCCCGTCAAGACGCGGCTCTCGCTCACCGGCACCCTCGTCGTGGCCCGCGACATCGCGCACGCCAAGATCAAGGAGCGGCTCGACGCGGGCGACGAGCTGCCGCAGTACCTCAAGGACCACCCGGTCTACTACGCGGGACCCGCCAAGACGCCCGAGGGCTATGCGTCGGGCTCGTTCGGGCCGACGACCGCCGGCCGGATGGACGCGTACGTCGAGCAGTTCCAGGCGGCGGGCGGCTCGCTGGTGATGCTCGCCAAGGGCAACCGGAGCAAGCAGGTCACCGACGCGTGCGCCGCCCACGGGGGTTTCTACCTCGGCTCCATCGGCGGGCCTGCGGCGCGCCTCGCACAGGACTGCATCAAGAAGGTCGAGGTACTCGAGTACGAGGAGCTCGGCATGGAGGCGGTCTGGCGGATCGAGGTCGAGGAGTTCCCCGCCTTCATCGTCGTCGACGACAAGGGCAACGACTTCTTCGCAGAACCGGCGCCCGAGCAGCCGTTCGTCACGTCGATCCCCGTACGCCAGGGGGCCTGAAGCGGCGTCGAGGGGCGGGTGCCGCCCCTCGACCCGCAATCCACACGTGCGAGTGAACCACCGGGCATACGAGCATGGCGCCTGCGGAAGCCTGCGTAGCGTCGTCTCCATGGTCAACTCGCCTCACGAGGCGCTCCATCGGGCCTTCCGGCAGTTCCCCGAGCTCTTCGGCCGTGCCTTCGCGCTCCTCGGCCTCCCCGAGCCGGGCGCGACGGTCGTCTCCGACGTGAACTGCGACCTCACCGAGGTGAGGCCGATCGAGCGCCGCGTCGACACACTGCTCCGGCTCGACGGGCCCGACGGACGGGGCTACCTGCTCGCCGTCGAGTCCCAGACCGCGGACGATCCGGAGAAGGCCCGTAGTTGGGCGTACTACCTCGCTTACCTCGCCAACAGGTACCGCGACCACCGCCCCGTCCTGCTCGTCCTCTGCCGCGACCGCGCGACCGCGCGCTGGGCAGCCGGCCCCTTCCGCATCGGCCACCCCGCCGGGGCCAACCTCCAGCTCACGCCCTTCGTCCTGGGCCCGGACAACGTCCCCTTCATCACCGACGTCGAGCAGGCGGCCGCCGACCTCCCGCTGACGCTCTTCTCGGCACTGACGCACAGCAGCGACCCGCGCATCGGTGAAATACTGGACGTGCTCGCAGCAGCCCTGAAGAAGACCGAAGACGACGACGCCGTCACCGTCTACGCAGACTTCACAGCAAGCGGCCTCGCCGACTCCCCCACGGCCGCCGACCACTGGAGGAAGCTCATGAGCTCAGGACTCTTCGAACTCCGCGGCTTCGTGGCGGAGGGCCTGAGGGACGAAGGCCGCCTGCAGACGCAGATCGAGCAGCTCCTCCAGCTCCTCGACGCCCGCAACATCCCCCTCACCCAAACCCAACACCACCACCTCACCACCTGCCACGACACCCACCTCCTCAGCCACTGGTTCACCCAAGCCCTCACCGCCCGCGCCGCCGACGAAGTGCTCACCTCCGCCCCGGCGGAGCCCGGCCCCGCGAGCGGCTGACCCCACCGCGACACGGTGACGCATCCGGGGAATGCGCGGCCGCGTGCACGACGCTGACGACCATGGAGGTGTACGCACGATGAGCGACAGCACGGAGTACCGCGTCGAACACGATTCCATGGGCGAGGTGAAGGTCCCGGCCGCGGCGAAGTGGCGGGCCCAGACGCAGCGGGCCGTGGAGAACTTCCCGATCTCCGGGCAGCGCCTGGAGCGCGCGCACATCGAGGCACTGGCACGGATCAAGGCGGCGGCGGCCGTGGTCAACGGGCGGCTCGGGGTGCTCGACGGCGAGTTGGCCGAGGCGGTGCGCGAGGCGGCCGAGGAGGTCGCCACCGGGCGGTGGGACGCGGAGTTCCCGATCGACGTCTTCCAGACGGGCTCGGGCACCTCGTCCAACATGAACATGAACGAGGTCGTGGCCACGCTGGCGTCCGAGCGGCTCGGCTCGCCCGTCCACCCCAACGACCACGTCAACGCCAGCCAGTCGTCGAACGATGTCTTCCCTTCGTCGATCCACATCGCCGCGACCGCCGCCGTCACGAGGGTTCTGCTGCCGGCGCTCGACCACCTGTCGGCGGCGCTGGGGCGCAAGGCCACGGAGTTCGAGGGCGTCGTCAAGTCGGGGCGCACGCACCTGATGGACGCCACACCCGTCACGCTCGGCCAGGAGTTCGGCGGGTACGCGGCGCAGGTCTCGCACGGGGTGGAGCGGCTACGCTCGGCGCTGCCCCGGCTCGCCGAACTCCCGCTCGGCGGCACGGCGGTGGGCACCGGTATCAACACGCCGGCCGCCTTCTCGGCCTCGGTGATCGAGGAAGTGGCCCGCGCCACGGACCTGCCCTTCACCGAGGCGCGCGACCACTTCGAGGCGCAGGGCGCCAGGGACGCGCTGGTGGAGACGTCGGGGCAGCTCCGGGTGGTGGCCGTCGGCCTCACGAAGATCTGCAACGACCTGCGGTGGATGGCTTCGGGACCGCGGACGGGCCTCGCCGAGATCGCCCTGCCCGACCTGCAACCCGGTTCCTCGATCATGCCGGGCAAGGTCAACCCGGTGATCCCGGAGGCGGTGCTCATGGTCGCCGCCCAGGTCACGGGGAACGACGCGACGGTCGCAGCGGCGGGGGCCGCCGGCAACTTCGAACTCAACGTCATGCTCCCCGTGATGGGGAAGAACCTCCTGGAGTCGGTGCGCCTGCTCGCCAACGCGGCGACGCTCCTCGCCGACCGCACCGTCGACGGCATCACGGCCGACGCGGAACGCGCCAGGGAGTACGCCGAGTCCTCCCCGTCCGTGGTGACACCGCTCAACAAGTACCTCGGCTACGAGAACGCCGCCGCCGTCGCCAAGAAGGCCCTCGCCGCACGCATGACGATCCGCGACGCGGTCCTGGAGGCGGGGTACGTCGAGCGCGGGGAGATCACGTTGGAGCAGCTCGACGAGGCGCTGGACGTCCTGCGGATGACGCACCCCTGAGCGGGCGCCATGACGGCCACTACCGTCAACTCCCGCTCCCGGGCGGTGCGTCCGGTGTACGCCGGCGCACGCTCGTATCGCCGGGCCCCGCGGCGGCCTTCACCGTACGTATCCGCACCGGCGTGCGCCCGTACCGGAACTCCCCGCCGACGTAGGCGCATTCAGGCACACATGCCCCGAAGGGACGAAGCCGGCACCGAGCAACCCCCTCTCCACCGGCACTTTCGGGTGCGGTGGGACGGTTCGGGGTTACTCGTACGTGTAACTCTGCGGCCCAGGTCACGGCGGCGGGCGCCGACCGCGCCTAAGATCGGTTCATGGCCGGGGAGATGAGAGGCGCACATGCGGGCGTGGAGTCCCGCGAGAATGCAACGGGAAGAGCGGCGGGCGCCCCCG
>NZ_AJTQ01000167.1 GCF_000262345.1 Streptomyces xiaopingdaonensis
CGTGCACCCGTTGGGCGTCGGGGAGCGCGATCCTCTGGCGCTACCGCGCCAACACCCGGCACCTTCCCGAACTCGCCGACTCCCGGGCCGGCTTCCACATCTGCCGCCCGGTCACGGTCGTCAGGGACACCTCCGAGCTGCTCGCGGTCTGGCTCGCTCCCGGGACCGTCTGCATCAAGCCCGTCCTCGCCGACGGCACCCCGCTCCACCGCGCACCGCTCGCCGACCGCTACACCAGGGCTCGCACCACGGTCCGCACGACCTGGCGGGGCACGGGAGTGCTGAAGCTGGCGCTCGCCGACGAACCCTGGTCCGTCTGGCTCTTCTGGGAGCCCGGCTGGCGGTTCCGCAACTACTACGTCAACCTCGAGGCGCCGCGCACCCGTTGGGTCGGCGGCGTCGACTCGGAGGACCACTTCCTCGACCTCTCGGTGCGCTCCGACGGCACCACCGAGCTCCTCGACGAGGACGAGTTCGAGGCCGCGCAGCGCGCCGGGCTCATGGGCCGCGCCCAGCGCACCCAGGTGCGCTGGGCGCTGGAGCGCGCACGCCGGGCGGTCGCCGAGTGGAGGCCGCCGTTCTGCGACGGCTGGCACCGCTGGCGCCCCCGACCCGACTGGCCGGTACCGGAGTTGCCCGAGGACTGGGACCGTGCTGCACTGGCGCCCCAAAGACGCTCGGCTGCGCTCCCCCCGGCGCCTCCCCCGCGCCCGGATGCCCCTCCGGTCCCGGAAGCGGCGCCGACCACGAACGCAGCCGGTGCGGAGCCGGACGCGCACGGCACACCGTTCAACATTCACCCGGACCGACCTCAGAGCGCCCCTTGATATGCCCCCGTACCGCAAACGTAGGATCAACGTCCGTACTCGTATTTCTACACAACTCCCCTCACCCTTCGGGGACTTGGCGGACGGCCGGAGAGGAACCCAGTGGTGAGCAGCACCGGAGGAGCACCCGCGGCAGGCACGGGCGGGTCGGGCACCGAGCAGCGGCCGGACGTCCCCGCGCAGGGCGCCGCGGTCACGCCCGAGGAGGGCCCCTCTCCGTACGGCGTCTTCGAGCGTGCGGACATAGACCGCACCGGTCAGGCCGAGGCGTTCGACTCCATCGGCGACCGCTACGACGAGGCGTTCCCGCACAAGGACGCACAGGTGGTCTCGGGAAGCTGGCTCGCCGAGCAGCTCCCCGCCGGCTCCCGCCTTCTCGACCTCGGCTGCGGCACCGGCCTGCCGACGGCGCGGCAACTCGTCGACGCGGGGCACGAGGTGATCGGCGTCGACCTCTCGGAGGGCATGCTGAAGCTCTGTCGCGAGCACGTCCCCGAGGCGTCGTTCCACCGCGTGGACATCGCGGACATGGAGGCGAGCGACCTGGGTCCGTTCGACGGCGCGGCCGCCTACTTCTCCCTGCTCATGCTGCCGCGCTCGGAGATTCCCCACGCGCTCGCCATGCTCCACCGGCAGATCCGCGGCGGGGGCCCGCTCGCTCTCGGCATGGTCGAGGCCGACGTCAACGACTTCGCCATTCCGTTCCTGGGCAACACGATCCGGGTATCGGGACACCTGCGGGACGATCTCCGCCGGATCGTCGACGAGGCCGGCTTCGACGTCGTCGACGAGGAGGCCGTCTCCTACGCACCTGCGAGCACGGACGTCCCTCCGGAGATCCAGCTCTTCCTGCACTGCCGGCGACGCCCCTAACAACCGAGCACCTAGCGCTGGGCGCGCGGATGCGCCCCGGATGGATGGAAACCGAACGCGTGACGGAGCACGAGAAGCCTGCGGCGAGCACAGCCGAGTCGTCCCCCTCCGCGAGGGGTGAGACGGGCGACGGCGACTTCAGGCGCGAGCAGGGCAGCAGCCCTCAGCCCGAAGGCGTCGAGGAGACACCCCTGCCCGCGGCCCGTACGAGACCGCGTACGGCGGGGAGTTCGCCCTCCGGCAGCAGCGCCGGAGGGTCGACGGGCCGCGGGCGCAAGTCCTGCGGAAGCTCGCGCGGGAGAAAGTCCGGCCGCGGCGCCGAGGCCGCCGACGCCCCGGGCGAGGAGCCGCAGAAGGAGACGCGGCGTTCCGGTGGGCGCGGCTCTTCCGGTGCGAAGGGCAAGGGCACGCGCAAACGGGCCGCCGGCAAAGGCGGTTCGCGCGCGGGCAGCACTTCGGGCGAGCAGCCGTCGATCCCCGCACCCACCGGCGCCCCGGAGCAGCCGGCCTCCCCCGCGCCGTCCGACGCCCCCGCGTCCGGCGGCTCGGAGAGCGAACCGAGCGAGCGCGAGCGCCGCGGTGGCGACCGGCTCCGCTTCGTCGGCGCCGCGACGCGGCGTATCGCACGCGGCGTCGACCTCGACGAGACGGTCCTCGGCCTCTGCCGCGCCACCGTCCCTGCTTACTCGGACGCCATCCTCGTCTACCTCCGCGACCCGCTCCCCGTCGGCGACGAGCGGCCGACAGGCCCCTTCGTCCTCCGACTGCGGCGCAGCGACCGCATCCCCGAGTACCCGCACGCCCTCGGCGGCCAACCCGGCGCCGAGACCCTGCCAAACCCCCTGCCGACCTCCGCGCCCGAACAGGCGGCCCGCCCCGCGAGCGGTCTCCTCCCCGCCGCGGCGGAGCTCGCCGAGGTGCACACGGGCGGCCCTCTCGCCGAGGTGCTCCGCGGCGTACGCCCCGTCTTCGCCGACGCCTCCCCCGTGAGCGCCGCGCTCCCCGAACTGCTGGGTCCGGACAGGCAGTTGCCCGCGGGCCGGCGTGCGATCCTCGCCCCGCTGCGGGGCAGGCGCCGCGTCATCGGCGCCGCGGTCTTCCTGCGCCGCCCCGACCGGCCGGAGTTCGAGCAGGACGACCTGCTGATCGCCGCGCAGTTGGCGACGCACACCGCGCTCGGCGTCGACAAGGCGGTGCTCTACGGCCGCGAGGCGTACATCGCCGACGAGCTCCAGCGCACCATGCTCCCCGACGAACTCCCGCAGCCGACGGGCGTCCAGCTCGCCAGCCGCTACCTGCCGGCCGCCGAGACGGCTCGCGTGGGCGGCGACTGGTACGACGCCATCCCGCTCCCCGGAAGCCGCGTCGCGCTCGTCGTCGGGGACGTCATGGGTCACTCGATGACGTCCGCCGCGATCATGGGTCAACTGCGCACCACGGCCCAGACGCTGGCAGGGCTCGACCTCCCACCGCAGGAAGTCCTCCACCACCTCGACGAGCAGGCGCAGCGGCTCGGCAGCGACCGCATGGCCACCTGCCTCTACGCCGTGTACGACCCGGTCGCCCACCGGATCGTCGTCGCCAACGCCGGGCATCCGCCGCCGGTGATGCTCCATCGCAGCGGCCGCGCCGAGGTGCTGCGTATACCGGCCGGGGCACCGATCGGCGTAGGAGGCGTGGACTTCGAAGCCGTCGAGCTGGACGCCCCGGCAGGCGCCACGCTGCTCCTCTACACGGACGGCCTCGTCGAGTCCCGCCAGCGCGACGTGTGGACGGGGATCGAGCACCTCCGCGAAAAGCTCGCGGCGACGGCCCGCCTCACGCGCCCCGGCGCCGCCGCGCCTCTCGAACCGCTCTGCGACGAGGTCCTGGACATACTGGGCCCCGGCGACCGGGACGACGACATCGCCCTGCTCGCAGCGAGGTTCGACGGCATCACGCCCAGCGACGTCGCCTACTGGTATTTGGACCCGAGGGCGCAGACGGCGGGTCAGGCACGCCGTCTCGCCCGGCGTGCGCTCGCGCGCTGGGGCCTCACCGAGCTGACGGACCAGGTGGAACTCCTCGTCAGCGAGGTCGTCACCAACGCCGTGCGGTACGCGGAGCGCCCGATAACCCTCCGGCTCCTCCGCACCGACCTGCTCCGCTGCGAGGTCGGCGACGACGTGCCCCAACTGCCCAGGCTCCGCCAGGCACGCGCGACGGACGAGGGAGGACGCGGCCTCTACCTCGTCAACCGGCTGGCTCGCCGCTGGGGCGCCACCCGCCTCTCCACGGGCAAGGTCGTGTGGTTCGAACTCCCCATCCCTCGGGGGGAGTAGTCCGCCTACGCACGTGTGGGCCGCCCCGGAGTCTCCGGGACGGCCCACACGGTGCGCGACGGCGGCTCAGGCGAGCTGGGCCTCGGACTCCAGGGTCGCGCCGACGGCCTGGACGACGGCGGCGATCTTGAACGCCTCCTGGATGGTCTCGCGGTCGACGCCGCCCTTGCGGAGCACCTGCTCGTGCGAGTCGAGGCACTGGCCGCAGCCGTTGATCGCCGAGACGGCGAGCGACCACAGCTCGAAGTCCGTCTTCTCGACACCGGGGTTGCCGATCACGTTCATCCGCAGACCGGCGCGCATCGTGCCGTACTCCGGGTCGGACAGCAGGTGGCGGGTCCGGTAGAAGACGTTGTTCATCGCCATGATGGCGGCGGCCGACTTGGCGGCACCGTACGCCTCGGCGCTGAGGTTCTCCTTGGCCTCCGGCTCCAGCGCACGCAGCACGATCCCGGAGCGGGACGCGAGGGCGCAGGCGAGCACGGTGCCCCAGAGCTGCTGCTTGGGCAGCTCCGAATTGCCTATGACGGAACCGAGGTTGAGCTTGAGGTCCTTCGCGTACTCCGGAAGGGCCTGCTTGAGGTCATCGAGTGCCATGGTTCGTCACTCACCCGCCAGCAGCGCGACCGGGTCGAGGGTCTCGTCGCCCTGGGTCCAGTTGCAGGGGCAGAGCTCGTCGGTCTGGAGCGCGTCGAGGACCCGCAGGACCTCCTTGGGGTTACGCCCGACGGAGCCGGCGGTCACCATGGTGAACTGGATCTCGTTGTTCTGGTCGACGATGAAGACGGCACGCTGCGCGAAGCCGTCGTCGCCGAGGATGCCGAGGGCCGTCGAGAGCTCGCGCTTGGTGTCGGCCATCATCGGGAAGGGCAGGTCGGTCAGGTCCGGGTGGTCCTTGCGCCACGCGTGGTGCACGAACTCCGAGTCGAGCGAGAAGCCGAGGATCTGGGCGTCGCGGTCGGCGAACTCCTCGTTCAGCTTGCCGAACGCGGCGATCTCGGTCGGGCAGACGAACGTGAAGTCCTTCGGCCAGGCGAAGACGACCTTCCACTTGCCCTCGTGGGTCTTGTGGTCGATCTGCTCGAACTCCTTGCCCTTCTCGAGCGAGACGCAGGCAGTCAGGTCGAACTCGGGGAACTTGTCACCGACAGTGAGCAACACGTACTCCTTGCTGATCGGAATGTCCGAATCCTTCAACTTTCGCCGCGCAATGCGTGCTTCACGTAGTTACTTCGGATCTGACGGCATTCCTCGGGGGTTGGACGGGGCCTACATTGCCACAGCGAACATTGATCGCGGAAATAGCTAGAGTTGGTGGCGTTGATCGGAGGTAGTTATCAGTGTCCGCCCCACCCGCCGCAGCTCAACGGGGTCGGCAGCCCACTCTGGCGCAGCTCCGCGCCTTCGCCGCCGTCGCCGAACATCTTCACTTCCGCGAGGCTGCAAGCGCCGTAGGCTTGAGCCAGCCCGCGCTCTCCGGTGCGGTAGCGGCGCTCGAGGAGACGCTCGGCGTGACGCTGCTGGAGCGTACGACGCGCAAGGTACTGCTCTCACCTGCGGGGGAGCGCATCGCCACGCGCACGAAGGGCGTTCTCTACGCCGTCGGTGAGCTGTTGGAGGAGGCCGAGGCGGCACGGGCGCCCTTCACCGGGGTTCTGCGACTCGGAGTAATCCCCACCGTCGCGCCCTATCTGCTGCCGGCCGTCCTCCAGTTGGTCCAGGACGTCTATCCGGACCTCGATCTCCAGGTGCACGAGGAACAGACGGCCTCCCTCCTCGAAGGGCTCGGCCACGGCCGTCTCGACCTGCTCCTGCTGGCCGTACCGCTCCCCCTGCCGCACGGCACCGGCGGTCACGGCCTCACGGAAATACATCTGTACGACGAGGACTTCGTACTCGTCACCCCTCGCGGCCACCCCGACGGCGGGCGCAGCGACGTCCCGAGGTCTATGCTTCGCGAACTCCCCCTCCTCCTGCTCGACGAAGGGCACTGCCTCCGCGACCAGGCGCTCGACGTCTGCCGGGAGGCGGGCCGCGAGGAAGGCGTCGCCACCACCGCAGCGGCGGGACTCTCCACGCTCGTCCAACTCGTCGCGGGCGGCATGGGCGTCACCCTGCTGCCCAGGTCGGCGCAGCGGGTCGAGACGGCGCGCAACCACACGCTCACCACCTCGTACTTCGCCGAACCCGCGCCGTCCCGGAGGGTAGCGGCCGTGATGCGTACCGGGGCCGCGCGGAGCTCGGAGTTCAGCGACTTCGCCGAGGCACTCCGCGGCGCCGTGCGCGACCTTCCCGTACGCCCCGTACGCCCCGTCGACGTCAAGGCCGCGGACGCTCGGTGACAGCTTCCGGTCGCCACGGCCGCAGCCGGTCGGCGCGACGGGGGCCGCCGCGGTTCCGCCGGGCCGGGAAACGCACGGCGGCCCCCGTTCGCACGGAGGCCGCACCGATCTTGCACAGGGAGGAGGCGGTCGGCCCGCTCAATGCGGGTCTTCGTCCTCCTCGGACGGGTCTTTCGGCGGCCGCCCGCGCCGCGGATGGGGACGGGCGTGGCGAGGGAGGCGGCCGGCGTCGGCGAGGGCGCGTCTGAGCACGAAGTCGATCTGCGCGTTGGTGGACCGGAGTTCGTCGGCGGCCCACTTGGCGAGCGCGTCGTGGACGGCCGGGTCCAGCCGCAGCAGCACCTGCTTGCGCTGCCGCGGCCGACGCCCTGCGCCCTCTTCGGCGGAGGTCACTGGTAGAGCGAACTCGTGTTCATCACGGGCTGCGGGGAGCGGTCGCCGCAGAGCACCACGAGCAGGTTGCTGACCATCGACGCCTTGCGTTCCTCGTCGAGCACGACGAAGTCCTGCGCCGTGATGCGCGCGAGCGCGTCCTCGACCATCCCGCAGGCGCCCTCGACGATCTGCTGCCGCGCCGCCACGACCGCACCGGCCTGCTGGCGCTGGAGCATCGCCGAGGCGATCTCGGGTGCGTAGGCGAGGTGCGTGAACCGCGACTCCACGATCGCCACCCCGGCCGCGCTCACTCGCTGCGTCAGCTCCTCGGCGAGCTTCTCCGTGATCTCCTCCGCGTTGCCGCGCAGGGAGAGTTCGGACGCCTCGTGCGCGTCGTACGGGTACTCGATGGCGATGTGCCGGACGGCCGCCTCGGTCTGGGTGGAGACGAACTCCACGTAGTCGTCGACGGAGAACGTCGCCTGAGCGGTGTCCTTCACCTGCCAGACCACGACGGCGGCGAGCTCGATCGGGTTGCCGTAGGCGTCGTTGACCTTCAGCACGGCGGTCTCGTGGTTGCGAACCCGGGTGGAGATCTTGCTCCGGCTCGTCAGCGGGTTCACCCAACGCAGCCCGTCCGTCCGGATGGTGCCCGTGTAGCGCCCGAAGAGCTGGACGACCCTGGCCTCGCCCGGAGCGACCATGTTCAGGCCGGCGGTGAGGAAGACGGAGCCGATCAGCAGCAGCACGCCGACGACGATCAGTACCGCTCCCCCGGCCGTCGTCCCGCCATTGGCGAGGATGCCGCCGCTGATCACCATCGCGATGCTGATCAGCACTCCGAGGAGGCCGACCAGCAGTGCGAGACCGCCGTGGATGCTGTGGGCCGCGACCTCAGCGACGGGTGACTGCGGCTTCCCGGCCTGACCGGCGGGCGGTCGGGCTTCGTTGCTGTCTGCAGGAGTGTCGTTGACGGACATCTTTCCCCCGGTTCTCTGGTTCTCGCCAGCGCTCGAACAAGGCTCCGCTAGCGCTGGCCTAGCAATGTGATAACACTTTACCCGCAAGTCGCGGTCCTGGCCAGTACGGGGGTCCGGCCGGGACCCGGCTTGCTCCGCTGCCGTGGCCGTGCACGCCGTCGACACAGCCGACTCCCGCCGCCGCACCGTCGCTCGACCACGCACGAGACGGCCAGGAGGCCGACCCGAGAGCGAGGCAACCAGCCCCTTTCCCTCCGCGTCACTGGGGGCGGGTCCGGATCCGCTACGGTTGACGCCGCTCGCACAGATGACCGCTGCGCGAGTACGAAAGACGGCTGGGGGGCGAAGATGCGGCACGACCGAGCCCTTCGCCAAGCCGAAGAGGCGCTCTCGACCCGCACCAGGAGCCTCTGGCGAACTCCCCTCGTGCGGCGCACGCTCGCCTTCGCTGCACGCCCGTACCTGGACCCGCCGAGCCCGTCCTCGGTGGTACGTCGCTGGCCGGGTCTCACCGCGCTCTGCTTCGCCACCGTCTTCTTCTGGCTCTCGCTCACGCCGTCGCTCGTCCCTAGACCGTGGTACCTCCAAGGCGTGATCGGCGGCATCACCGCAGCGATCGGCTACGCGATAGGCGCCCTCCTCGACTGGGCGTTCCGCTCCGCACTCCGGCCGCTGCTGCACCGCTTCCCCCGACTACGGCCGCGCGAGCGGTGGCGTGCGTACGCATGGCAGGCGTACTACGTGCTGAGCGTCGGGCTGACGATCCTCACGCTCTCCGAGAGCGCCCGCATGCAGCGCGAACTGCGGCGCCTCCAGGAGATGCCGGAGACGCTCACCTGGCACTCGATGATGATCGCCGTCATGGCGATCATCATCTGCTTCGCGCTGCTCGCCGTCGCCCGGGTCGTGCGTCTGGGCACCCGCAAGCTGATCAGGCTGCTGGGACGCTTCGTCCCGCGGCCGGTGGCGATCCTCGGGGGTCTCGTGATCAGCGCTCTCGTCGTCGTCTTCGGCGCGAGGGACGTCGTCTTCGACCGCGGCGTGATCGACATCGCGGCACGTATCGCCGAGAGCACGGACAAGGGGACGAAGGAGGGCATCGTCCAGTCGGGCTCCCCTTACGTCTCCGGCAGCCCGGACTCCCTGATCTCCTGGGAGGAACTGGGCTACGAGGGACGGAACTTCACCGGCTCCGTCCCCTCGGCCGAGCGCATCACGTCCGTCACGGACCGGCGGGCACAGGAGCCGATACGCGTCTACGTCGGCCGGCGCACCTTCGACGACTTCACCGAGGGCGCGCGGCTCGCCGTCGACGAGCTGGAGCGGACGGGCGCCTTCGACCGCGAGGTCCTCGCCGTAGCCGGCACCACGGGCATGGGCTGGATCAACTCGACGGACGCCGAACCGCTGGAGTTCCTGCACGGGGGCGATACGGCGATCGTGGCGATGCAGTACTCCTACCTGCCGAGCTGGGTCAGCTTCCTCGTCGACAAGGAGCAGGCGGGCCGCGCCAACCGCGCGCTCGTCGCGGCGGTGCGGGAGCGCTGGCTCCAGGTCCCGGAGGAGGACCGTCCGAAGCTCGTCGTCTTCGGCGAGAGCCTCGGTGCCTACGGGGTGGAGGCGGCCTTCGAGAGTCCGGACGACCTGCTCTCCAAGGTGGACGGCGCCGTCCTCGCCGGCTCCCCCAACTTCTCCCCGATCAGGGAGGAGGTGACGGAGCACCGGGACCCCGACACCCCCGTCTGGCTCCCCGAGTACCGGAACGGCCGCAACTTCCGTTTCGCGCAGTGGCCGGAGAAGGACCTCGCGGCGCCGTCCGGCACGTGGCGGCACCCCAGGGTCGTCTACCTCCAGAACGCCTCGGACGCCATCGCCTGGTGGTCGCCGCAACTGGCGCTCACCCGCCCGCAGTGGCTCAAGGAGCCGCTGGGCCGCGACATCACCGAGGAGGTCACGTGGTTCCCCTTCGTCACCTTCTGGCAGACGACGGTGGACATGGCCGTCTCCTACGGCGTCGAGGCACCGCACGGCCACCGCTACGGCACGGCCTCGGTGGAGGCGTGGGCCTCGGTCGTGCCTCCGGCGGGCTGGGCCGAGGCGGACACGGCGAAGCTGAAGCGCTTCATGGACGCGCGCGAGGCACCGTACTGACCCGAAGCCGGACGCCTCGGTGTCAGCCCCTGGACCCGCCTTCGGCGCCGTCGCCCGTGCCGGAGGAGCCCGAACTCCCCTCGCCGGCACCGGAGTCCGCCTCGGCCCGGCCCGCGGGTTCGTGCGGCGGTTCGGGCTCCGCTTCACCTCCAGGGCCGCCCCCGCCCCCTGGAGCGCCGGCTGCCTGCACCTGCCGCCGCGCCTGTTCCTCCGCGTACGCCTTGAGGTAGACGACGACCGTGTTCGAGACGGCGACGAGCGGCACCGCCACAACAGCGCCCGGAATCCCGGCGATCAGGCTTCCGCCCGTCACCGCGAGCACCACGGCGAGCGGATGCACCTGGACCAGCCGTCCGAGGATGAACGGCTGCAGCACATGGCTCTCGATCTGCTGCACGGCGAGGACGACGGCGAGCACCAGCAGCGCGGTGACGAACCCGTTGGTGACGAGCGCGACGAGCACGGCGAGCGCCCCGGAGACGACGGCACCGATGATCGGGATGAAGGCGAAGAGGAAGATGAAGACGGCGAGCGGCACCGCCATCGGCACGTCGAGGAAGTAGATGCCGATCCCGATGAAGACCGCGTCGATGAGGGCGACTATCACCGTGCCGCGCACGTACCCGGTGAGCGTGCGCCAAGCGCGGGGCCCGGCCCCCGCGATGCCCTCGCGCGCCGCGAAGGGGACGAATTTCAGCACCCAGGCCCAGATCTTCCGCCCGTCGTAGAGGAGGAAGAGGGTCACGAACATGGCCAGGAACGCGCCCGTGAAGAACTCGACGAGATAGCCGACGCCCTCGAGGCCGGCGGAGGTCAGCTCGTTGGTGTTGTTGCCGATCCAGTTGCTGAGGTTGCTGGCGATGTCGTTGATCTGGTCCTCGGAGACGTGGAACGGACCTTCCAGCGCCCAGGACTTGAGCTCCTCGATACCCGCCTGCACCTTGTCGGTGAGGGTGTCGAGGTTCTCCATCACCTGCCAGACGACGAACCAGCCGACGAGGCCCATGACGACGAAGCCGCCGATGAAGGTGAGAGCCGTCGCGCTGCCCTGCCCCATCCCCCACTTGCGGAGCTGACGCGTGGTCGGCTGGAGGAGCGCGGTGATCAGCAGCCCCGCCGAGAACGCGACGACGACGAGGCTGACCGCGCTCACGATCTTCATCAGCACGAAGACGACGCCGGCGAGCACCAGCAGCCGCCAACCCGCCTCGGCGGCCACCCGAACCCCCCACGGCACGGCGGCGGCAGGCTCGGGCCGTGCGGAGACGGCAGGCGCGTAGACGGGCGGCGGAGGAACACGCAACTGCTCGGCCTCTTCGGCCGCGTCGCGGGTTACTCCGCCGGGAGCGTCGGTGGGCGGGTCGTTCGGCGAACGCTCGGCGCTCGCCTCCGCGCGCCACTCCGCAGCCCGGGCGGCCATGCGCCGCATCCCGGTCCGCAACCTGTCCAAGCTGCTCGTCATCCGGTTTCCTCCGCCCCCGTTGCTCTCCGTCGCTCGCTCCCGCAGTGCCGGACGTACGGCACTCGCCACCGAGCCCTTTCCGACGGCAGGCCCTGTACGAGCTCGCGCCGGTCCTCCGACCTAGGACGACGTTACAGGCGGGGACGGTTGCCCCCGGGCCGGGCGCGACGTATGAGACACGTGATGCCCCCGGCGGGAACTCCCGCCGGGGGCATCACGTTCGACTGAGAGAGGGCGTTCGCCTACCTCACCGGGTAGGCGCAGCAGCGCCCGGAGTTCGGCAGTGCGACTGCCTCACGTCCCGATCAGTAATAGTTGTTGGCCTGCCAGAAGCTCCATGCGTCGCACGGGCTGCCATACCGGTCGTTCATGTAGTTGAGGCCCCACTTTATCTGCGTGGCCGGGTTGGTACGCCAGTCGGCGCCCGCGGAGGCCATCTTGCTGCCGGGGAGCGCCTGCACGAGGCCGTAGGCACCGGAGGAAGGGTTGCTCGCCTGGTAGTTCCAGCCGGACTCCCGCTCCACGATCTCCGAGAAGCACTGGTACTGGCCGCCGCCGACGATCTGCTGGGCCATCGACTTGATTTCGGCGACGGAGTACGAGGACTGCTGCTCGAAGTCACCGGCGTCGGAGCGGTCGTCGGAACGGCTCGCAGACTGGCTGGCGAGCTGCTCCTCCCGCTCCTTGGCCTTCTTCTCCGCAGCCTTCCTCTTCTTTTCCTCGGCTGCTTTCCGCTTCGCTGCCGCGTCCTCGGCCGCCTGCTTGCGTGCGGCCTCCTCTGCGGTCTTCTTCGCCTCTGCCTGGGCGGCGGTCGACGCGGAGTCGGCCTGCTGAGTCAGCGAAGCGGTCTGTGCCTGGGTCTGCTGACCGGCTGGTATGTCAGCGAGGAGCGTCGCGTCAGCAGCGGTGGCCTCGACGTCTGTCGTCGTCTGGCCCTGGTCGCTGCCCGAGGCCACACCGACGACGGCGCCGACGGTGGTGACCGCGGTGGCGGACGCCACGGCGAATCCCCGGACCGAGATCCGAGCAGTCACACGGTTTCCTTCCAACATGCCCGCTGGGGTGACCTCGCGGGCGCAATCGTGCCCCTGGCACTGACCTCCCTCGTACATGGCCACGGGAGGTACCGGCCCGGTTGGGTCCCCTCGCAAGGAGAACCCGCGTGGTACTTCGGGCGGCATACGGCGGTGACGGGTTTTCAGTTCTAATGCTCAGTGGTGAGCGGTGGTGCAACACCCTCGGGGGTGCGGATGTGCCGTATGCGGGGCCTGACAGAACCCACACCCTGCCGGAAGCGCGTGGGCCGAGGCAATTCCGTGCCGAGTGGGAAAGCTCACAGGGGGTTTGGCCTGGTGGATAGCCGGAAATACGGGCGCGTCGCCCCCGCCACCGCTAGGGTGCCCGCCCTCGCGACTCCCCATCCCCGCAAGGGACTTCGGGCTACGCCCCGCTACCTCGGAGCCGCGGAAACCCCCAGCTCAACGAGGCGGTCTCAGCATATACCCGCCCGTACGCGCGCTGTGTGCCGGGTACCTGACGGACCGTATCGGCCGACTACGGCGAAGCGCCGAGAGGTCCACTCGATCGGATGCTCCCGAGTCCCCCGCTGTGTACGGGAGTTCGCCGGATCGTGCGGGATTCGCCGATTCGGCTGCGGAATGCGGCGTCCGTCCGTTTCTACGGGTTCCACCGGGCCCCACGGATTCCGAAGGCACCCGCCGACGGCCGCCCGGGCCGAACACCTCGCCCCGGGCGGCACGTCGACGGCCGTCGGACTACATCCCCTCCAGCATCTCCGTCACCAACGCCGCGATCGGCGAGCGCTCGGACCGAGTGAGAGTGACGTGTGCGAAGAGGGGGTGCCCCTTCAGCTTCTCCACCACGGCGACGACGCCGTCGTACCGGCCGACACGGAGGTTGTCGCGCTGCGCCACGTCGTGGGTGAGGACCACCCGCGAACCGGTGCCCACCCGGGAGAGGACCGTCAACAGGACGTTGCGCTCCAGGGATTGGGCCTCGTCGACGATGACGAAAGCGTCGTGGAGGGAGCGCCCGCGGATGTGCGTGAGCGGGAGGACCTCCAGCATGCCGCGGGCGTGGACCTCCTCGATCACCTCCCGGCTGGTGACGGCGGAGAGGGTGTCGAGGACCGCCTGGCCCCACGGGTTCATCTTCTCGGCCTCGGTCCCGGGGAGGTACCCGAGGTCCTGGCCGCCGACGGCGTACATCGGGCGAAAGACCATCACCTTGCTGTGCTGCCGCCTCTCCAGCACCGCTTCCAGACCTGCGCAGAGAGCGAGCGCGCTCTTGCCCGTCCCGGCGCGGCCCCCGAGGGAGAGGATGCCGACCTCCGGATCGAGCAGCAGGTCGAGCGCGATCCGCTGCTCGGCGCTGCGCCCCTTGATGCCGAACGCCTCGCGGTCCCCGCGTACGAGCTTGATCCGGCGGTCGGGGGTGACCCGGCCGAGCGCGCGCCCCTTCTCCGACTGGAGCACCAACCCGGTGTGGACGGGGATCTCCGCCGCTTCCGGCACGTGGACGCTCTCCGCCGCGAAGAGCTCGTCGATCTCCTCGCCCGGCAGGGTGAGTTCGGTCATGCCCGTCCAGCCGGAGTCGACACCGACGAGCTCCGCCCGGTACTCCTCCGCGACCAGTCCCACGGCCGACGCCTTGATCCGCAGCGGCAGGTCCTTGGAGACGACGGTGACGTCGGCCCCCTCCGCCTGGAGGTTCCTGGCGACGGCGAGGATGCGCGAGTCGTTGTCACCGAGGCGGAAACCGGCGGGGAGCACCGTCGTGTCCGAGTGGTTGAGCTCGACGCGCAGGGTGCCGCCCACGTCCCCGACGGGGAGAGGGGCGTCGAGCCTGCCGTGTTTGACGCGGTACTCGTCGAGGCGGCGGAGCGCCTGCCTGGCGAAGAACCCGAGCTCGGGGTGGTGGCGCTTGGCCTCCAGTTCGGTGACGACGACCACGGGGAGCACGACCTCGTGCTCCTCGAACCGGTCCATGGCCGCCGGGTCGGCGAGCAGCACGCTGGTGTCGATGACATAGGTGCGGCGCTCGGCCTCGCTGCGCTTCTTGCTTGTCACCACGGGTGGACGTACCCCCTCGGATGAGGTCGGGGAGCGACGGCGTCGCGGAGGAAGAAACCGGACTCGGCCCGCGCGCGGGCCGGCGACCGGCCCTTCACGCCCCTGGCAACCGGCGTGCGCCGTGCACGGCGGGTGCGCGCGTCCGTGGATTGCAAACGGGCCTCCCGGCGGCCGAACCCTCTGGAGAGGGTGCGGCCTTGAGGGGGTATTCCCCGGTCGGCTGGCATGCATGCAACGGCATATGCCCGCGGGCGACGGTCACCTGATGTGACGTCACCGCGCGGGTGGAAGCGCTCCGCCTCCGGAGCGTCGATCTCGTCGTGTCGAGGGGGAGTTGGCCGTTCCGACGGGCGTATCCGCCGCTCAGCCGCCGTACCTCCGGTTGCGTGCCGCGTAGTCGCGGAGGGCGCGGAGGAAGTCGACCTTGCGGAAGGCCGGCCAGAAGACCTCGCAGAAGTAGTACTCCGAGTGTGCGCTCTGCCACAGCATGAATCCGGACAGCCGCTGCTCGCCGCTGGTCCTGATGACGAGGTCCGGGTCGGGCTGGCCGCGGGTGTAGAGGTGCTCGGAGATGTCCTCGACGGTGAGCTCCTCGGCGAGCCGGCCGAGGCTGGCGCCCCGTGCCGCACGGTCGCTCAGCAGGGAGCGCACCGCGTCGGTGATCTCCTGGCGGCCGCCGTACCCGACGGCGACGTTGACGAGTATCCCGTCGACCTCGCCCGCCTGCTCCTCGGCCTCCTTGAGCACCTGCTGGGTACGGCCCGGGAGCAGGTCCAACTGGCCGACGTGGTGGACGCGCCAGCGGCCGTCGGAGGCGAGGTCGCGGACGGTGTCCTCGATGATGCCGACGAGCGGCAGCAGCTCGTTCTCCGGACGGGTGAGGTTGTCGGTGGAGAGAAGCCAGAGCGTGACGACCTCGACGTCCGTCTCCGCGCACCAGCCGAGCAGCTCCTGGATCTTCTCGGCCCCGGCCTGATGCCCCTGCTCCGCGGTGCCGCCGGAGGCCCGCGCCCAGCGCCGGTTCCCGTCGAGGATGACGCCGATGTGCTTGGGCACCCTGGTGTGGTCGAGGCGGTCCTCCACCCGACGCGCATAGAGCTTGTACACCAGGTCGCGCAGCTTCATTGGATGGCCAGCCCTCCATGCCGAGTCCGGGATTCGAGAACCTTACTGCCGCCCACCCGTTCGGCTGAAGCCGGGCTGTTCAGGCGGTCGTTGATAAGAATTGGCACATGACTGACGACACACACGCGCCCTACACCGCCTCCCCGGAGCGCTACGACGCCATGGAGTACCGGCGTACGGGACGATCCGGGCTGAAGCTTCCGGCGATATCCCTCGGACTCTGGCACAACTTCGGGGACGACCGCTCCCTGGAGACGCAGCGAGCGATCCTGCGGCGCGCCTTCGACCTGGGCGTCACCCACTTCGACCTCGCCAACAACTACGGGCCGCCCCCGGGCTCGGCCGAGCTCAACTTCGGCAAGCTCTTCGCCCAGGACTTCCGTCCCTACCGTGACGAACTCGTCATCTCCACCAAGGCCGGCTACCTGATGCACCCGGGGCCGTACGGCGAGTGGGGCTCCCGCAAGTACCTGCTCTCCTCCCTCGACGCCTCGCTGCGGCGGATGGGCCTCGAGTACGTCGACATCTTCTACTCGCACCGCTTCGACCCGGACACCCCGCTCGAGGAGACGATGGGCGCCCTGGCGACCGCCGTCCACCAGGGCAAGGCGCTCTACGCCGGCGTCTCCTCGTACAACGCGCAGCGCACCCGGCAGGCCGCGGCCCTGCTCCGCGAGATGGGCGTGCCCGCGCTGATCCACCAGCCCTCGTACTCGATGATCAACCGCTGGACGGAGGAGGACGGGCTCCTCGACGCGCTGGAGGCGGAGGGCATGGGCTGCATCTCCTTCGCCCCTCTCGCTCAGGGCCTCCTCACCGACCGCTACCTCACCGGCATCCCCGCCGGCTCGCGAGCCTCGCGCGGCACCTCGCTCGACGCGGGGCTCCTCACCGAGGAGGTCCGTCGCCGTCTGCGGGGCCTCGACGAGATCGCCACGAGGCGCGGGCAGACGCTGGCGCAGCTCGCGCTCCAGTGGGTGCTCCGCGATCCGCGGATGACGTCGGCGCTGATCGGGGCGAGCAGCGTCGCCCAGTTGGAGGCGAACGTCACGGCGTTGAGCGGCGGCTCGCTGAGCGAGGAGGAGCTCGCCCGGATCGACGAGTTCGCCGTCTCGGAGCCGGGCGCCAACATCTGGGCGCGCAGCAGCGATTCCTGAGCCTTCGGCTTGCCGACCACCGGCCGGGCTTCATGCGGGTTCGGCCGGATTCAATCCCTGCCGAGGCCGCGCTCGGATCGGAACAGGAGTGGTGTGGTGGCGTCCGCGCCCCCGTCGACCACCCCAGCGCGTGCACTCGCTCACAGTGAGTGACCAAGTGCATGGCGGCATCGACGGGCTCCCCTCTGCGCGCGGACGCCTCCGACGGAGGCTCCGAGCACCAGAAAACCGGGGCTGACCAGGAGAAAGAAGGCGCGCGCTGCAGACACCGGAAAAGAAAGCGGGCCGGTCCGTGGGGGGATACGGACCGGCCCGAGGGGGGGGTTCCACCATAGCCCCTCACAGCGGGTGTTGTGCCCCTTCGCGACCGTGTCGTTTTTGGCCCGGTCCTCAGGCGGCCAGTCCGTGGAGGAGCACCGTCGCCAACGCGCCGCACAGCAGGGAGGGGCCGAGGGCGATATCCGCCTGCCGGGAGCGTCTCCGGGTGAGCAAGAGCACAGCGCCCCACACGCCTGCGGGCAACCACCCGAGAAGTGCGCCCAGCAAGAGCGCTCCCCAGCCGTACCACCCAAGAGCGACCCCGAGCGCGAGCGCGAGCTTGACGTCGCCGTAGCCGAGGGCGGCCGGGTTGGCGAAGTGGATGGCGCCGTAGGCGAAGGCGAGGGCGGCGCCGCCGAGGAGTGCCGTCCGCCAGTCGCCCCCTGCGCGCGGGAAGAGCGCGGCGCAGGCGAGGGCGGTGGCAGTGAGCAGGGCCAGGGGCAGCGTGAGCACGTCGGGCAGTCGCCGGGTCTCGCGGTCGACCGAGGCGAGGAGGAGGCAGAGGGGGGTGGCGAGGAGCCAGGCCGCGAGCTCGGGGCGGGGACCGACGGCGGCCGCGAGCGCTGCGCAGATCGCCGCCCCGCACACGGCGAACCCTGCGGTCCCTGGTCCGTAGGACGAAGCAGGGCCGCACTCGGTACAGCGGGCGCGACCGAGCCACGAGCGGGGTGCCGGACCGAGGGGATGGCCGTCCGGGCAGCTCGTGCGCGGCGGGGCGCCTTCGGGGGCTGCGAGCCGGTAGCGGGCGCGCGGGAGCAGTGCGGCCGTGAGTGCGCCGTACGCGGCGGCGAGGAGGGTGAGCCAGGTGGTCACGGGGCGAGCCTACGCCGTGTCAACTGGGCGTGTGGCGGGGCTGTTTCGGTGCGGTGGTGCGGAGCCCTGTTGCTCCGTTCCGGCGCCTTGTCGTCGGGCGGCGATGTCAGTGGGCGGGCCTACTCTGTAAGACATGAACGGGACTCCGCAGCCGCCGCACGACGCCCCTTCGGCAACAGCGGCCAACGAAGCGATCCGACACTTCGTCGCCGGGCGCACGTCCTGGACGCCCGAGGAGCTCGCCGAGTTGGACCGTCTTCGCGCCGCCTGGCGAGCGGCTGTCAGGGCGGAGGTGGTGCGGGCTGCCTGAGGGCGCCGGGGGCGGGCTGATCGGTCCGGATCGTGCCAACGCCTGCAAGGGGGTCGTCCGTTGGGGCACCGGGGAGCGACGATGACCTGAGGTGATCGCAGGACGGGTGGAAGGCGGAGGGCCCGGTGAGGAGAGCGTGGAGGGGTCGGGGCGCCGCACTCTTGCGAGGCCGCGGCGGAAGGGAGACCTCCGGTTCCGGAGGGCAGGAGGGTTCGGCGGACGCCGACAGCCCACGGGCTGCACTCGCCGGGTCGACGGAGGGGGACGAGGAGGCGGGCGGGCCGCGGGAAGGTGAACCCTCCGCAGAGGAGGACGAGTTCGAGGACGTGGGCCGCGAGCGGGCGCGTCGTGGACGGGGGCGGCTGCTCCTCGCGGCTGCCCTGTTCGCGACGTTGGTGCTCCCCAAGGTGGTGAGCACCGCCGGCACCGTCGACGACTCCGCTCCGCCACCCGCGTCCAGCCCCAACGTGCACACGGCTTCCCCGTCCCCGTCAGGTCCCGGCGAGCCCGACGCCCGGCCGAGCGTGCCGCTTTCACCGCCCGGGCCGCACTCCCCCACGGCCTCGGAGCCGGCGAGCGGTCCACCGAGCAGTGGCCCGCCGCGCAGCCCGCGGAGCACCGCGCTGCCTCCCGGGGCGGATGCCGGGTTCGAGGGGGTCGGGGCGGGGGTCTGCCTCAACGTCCGCGTGGGAGCAGCGGATTGGGCCGAGTCGTCGCCTCGGCGGGCGAAGGTGAGGTGCTCGGCCGAGGACGCCCGCATACGCGTCGCGGAGGTGCGTGAGCGCGGCGAGTGCCCGGAGGGCGACGGGCTCGCCGAGTGGGTCGCGCCCGGCGGTAGGGGCCTCGCGCTCTGTCTGGAGCGTCGGTTCCGTGCGGGGGATTGTCTACTCGCCTCCGACGGTGGGGAGTCGCTTCGGGCTGCGCTGATGTCGGCCCCCACGTGCGGGAGCAGGCCCGTCGGGAACTTCGATCGCCTGCTGCGGGTCGTCGGCGTTCATGGCGACCCGCCTGCCCGGATACCGCAGGGCTTCTGCGCGAAGGGCCCGGGCGACGACAGGCAGTACTGGACATGGCGGGTCGCACGCGGGGAGAAGGTCATCTGCACGGTGGACGCCCGGTAACCGGCCGGGGCCGCCCTGTGCGGGGGGACCCCGCCGACACGGAGGAGTCGAGGCGTCATCTCCGCGTCGCCATCGTCACCGCGATCCCGCCGGCGAGGAGCACGAACGGCAGCGCGAACCAGCCCGCAAGCGCCAGGTACGGAACACCGACGACGCAGGCGACGAGAGAGTAGGCGGCCGAGACGACGGAGAGCCCGCACTGGGTGCGCGGCGGCCCCTCCCGGTTGAGGCGCACGACGAGGGCCGCACAGACCGCCGCCCACAGCGCGGCGCGTGGTTCGCCGAAGGTGAGGTGCTCCCAGAGGTCGACGGCGTACGTGTACCAGCCCTCGCCGAGCAGGACTTCCCGCAGTTCGCCGAACCCCTGGGCGTACTCGGGGAGTCGGGCGCCGGGCGCCGTCACGGCGTTCACGCCCGCCAGGTCGTCGCGGAAGAGCTCCGTGACGAGGAGGACCGCGAAGCCGAGCGCGTGGGCGATGCCGGTGGCCCAACCGACGGTGGTGCGGAGAGGGTTGGTGCCGTTCTCGGCAGTAAGGCGCGGGGCGGTCGACGTTCGGCGTGCGGTCGAAGAGGACGGCCGGTCCGTCCGTGTCGGGGAGTCGCGTTCGTGTGGCGGGGCTGTCGAGGCAGGGTCCCCGCGCGTGGCCTCTCGCGACGCGTCCTTCTCCGCTGTACGTCCCGGCTTCGCCCCCGACACCCGCCCGTCCCTTCTCACCGCGCCGTCTCCGGTCCCGTCCCGCCAACTTTCCTTGACCGGCGTTCACTTCGCCGTCGGGTTCTTGTGCGCTACGAGGTGGCGGGCGTCCGATCCCTACCCAGCAAGGAGCGGTCCGCCACTGGTGCGTGCGGGGCGGTACGAGTCCCTGTTGGTGTGCGACCACCGGCGTTGCACCAAGGCGCTTTGACGCGAACACCGTCGTGCGGCGTGGCTAACATAGCCCTGTCCAAAACGGACGTTCGAGCAAGCGGCGGGCCGACGCAGAGGGGGAGCGGATGTCGTTTGAAGAAGAGTGGTCGGATCTGGTCAGAAGTTCGCAGGAACGCCAGTCGACCGGGATGCAGCTCAACCAGGCCACCACACCGGACACGGCTCCGTCGGGCAGCAGCTACAGTCCCGACCTCGTCGTCCACGACGACCAACTCGGCAAGATCGGCAATACCGCGGCGTCCCTCTTCCGGAAGATCCAGAAGGAAGGGGACGAGGCGCGCGAGGAGACCTTCGAAGCGGCCACGAGCCTCACCAACCAGGAGGTCGACATGGGCTCGGCGCTCCTCGCCGTGCACGATGCGTGGAACACCCAGACGGGCACCGTCAAGGAGGCGTGCGCCCACATCTCCAACCACCTCGACTTCACGCGCAAGTCGCACGACCAGGACGAGGACAAGATCCGTACGGAGATGCGCGATGTGGCCGGCAAGAACATGACGCCGTCCCGTATCCAGGACTACATAGGCTGAGGGGGAACCTATGGCCACGGAGCGGTTGAGTTTTCAGGCTCTCGACACTTTGAAACTGGGGAAGTTGAAGAAGGCCGTCGACGCCTGGACGGACATGCGGACGAAACTGGGCGACATCGCCGAAGGGGGCGACGGCGGCCCAGTTGGAACGCATGACCGCGGGGGCCGACTGGTCGGGGGCGAACGCCCAGATCACCCAGAAGTTCACCAAGCAGACCGCAGAGCAGGTCCGCAAGATGGCCGAGCAGGCGGAAAGCGTCCGCGTCGTGCTCAGCGGCGCGCACTCGGCGTTCCAGGGCCACAAGACGGATTTGCAGAACGAGGTCGAGGACGCGGCGAAGAAGGACGTGCTCGTCCTCTCCGACGGCAAGATCGTGCCGATCGGCCCCTCGGGTCAGAACCCGGATGCGAAGCCCCCGACACAGGGCACGATCGACGGAGTAAAGGCACGGATCGACAAGATTCTTGAAGATGCAGGACACGACAACGGCATCGCCCGCCGTGGTCTGGAGAAGCTTGCCAAGGACCCGTACAGCTTCGCGGACATCTCCTACAAGAGTCTTGAGGACGCCGACTCGGAGCAGGGCGCCAAGGACGCAGAGGAAGCGGCCGGCCTCATGCGCCGCAAGGACAAACTCACCGGCCCCCAACTGGCCCAGTTGGAAGAGCTGTTGGAGCGCCAGCACAACAACCCGGCGTTCGCCGAGAAGCTCGCGACCGAAATGGGCCCGGAGGGCGTGCTCCAGTTCTGGAGGAGCGTCGCCGATCCGGGGCAGGGCGACACCCCGACGGGCGCCCGCTCCGACGCGCTGGGCCGCGTTCAGGACCAACTCAGTCTGACCCTCGCCACCGCTTCCCACGTCGACACCCCGGCGATGGAGGAGTGGAAGAAGAACTTCATCGAAGCCGGTTCAAAGCAGTTCGGGCACCCCGACATCATGGCGAAGGGCTGGGGGTTCCAGTACGCCAGCGCCCTGATGGGCAAGGGGAAGTTCGACACCGACTTCCTCGACCAGTACGGCGACGCCTTGCTGAAGTTCGAGAAGGAGAAGACGAAGGGCGCTTTCGACCCGGCCGGCCTCTGGGCCAACCCGGCGGGCGGCAGCCCCGTCATCAACCACTCGGGCAAGGACCCGATGACCGACCCGATGACGGGCTTCCTCAAGGCAACCAGCCACAATCCGGAGTTCGCGAGCGAGCTCTTCGACGACAAGGAGACGGCCAAGTACCTCCTCAACGACCGCGAGTACTACCCGGAGGACTCCCCGCACAACCCGGACAGGTCCGAGCTCAAGGGACGCGCTTCCGTCAACGCCCTGGGGGATGCGTTGTTCGCGGGTGGGAGCGGGGTGGACCCGGATGAGAAGGGAGCGGATTACGTCACCCACGACTCCGGACACAAGCGGGTGCTCGACAACGCCCTGTCCGTCCTCGGCGAGCAGAAGGACGAGATGGCGCCCGAACTCCGCGACGACATGGCGAAGTTGCTCGTCAACCACGGGAACGGAATCAACGAGACCATGTCGATCCAGGACCCGGGGCCTGGGGACGAGCGGTACGTCGACCACGGCGACCTGGCTCAAGTCACGAAACAGATTTCCCGGGACCCGCAGGCTCACGGCATCCTGCAGGACGGAATTGCCCAGCACATCGCTCGGGACATGAATGATATCGGCGATACGTCCGACAAAGCACAGAATGCCGCTCTGACAAAAGCGGGAACGACGCTCGGCTTCATGGAGGAAGCCCGGTATCAGGCTTTGGAGACGGACAAGGACGACCCTGCTTGGACGGCCCGGATGGCCTACCACGGATTCGGAAGCGTTGTCGGGGAAATTCCCGTGGTCGGAGACGTAGCACAGCGGGGAGTTGACAGCCTAACCGAGCAGTGGCGAATGCATAAAGAGGAAGAGATCAACGAGGCGCACAGCGAGGACATGGAATCTTCAGGACAGACCAGGACCGCCAAGAGCTACGAGCTTTTCGACTACTGGAACGACATCACCGGGCGGTACGATGACAACCTCTCGAAGGAAGAAAAGCTCGAAAAGTACGACGACAGGTCTGATCACCTGTCAGGTGTTGACGAAGGTCAAAAGGCATTCCGCCGCAGCGCCGGCGAAAAGCCGTAGGGGCACCGCAACCGACACACGACTCGCCATGTGCAATCGGAGGGAGAGCATCCCGGTGGACGCTCGATATTCCGTTTTTAAGTGTCTCTTGAAACCGAAACGGCGTCGCCTTGGATATCTGGTCTTCGTGGCGACGCTGAGCTTCAGCCTGCCTAGTTGCGGTATCGGCGGCGTCGACGCCCCTGACAAGGTGTGCGGCGCGAAGGTGGATCCGGAACTGCTCGAAAATTTGCTTCCTGCTGACGACGAGTACCACGAGACGCGCAATGACACGATGCCGGAATACCATGGGCGTGAGTGCATCGTCAAGACCGGAGAAGGGCACGAAATAAGGATTAGGGACGAACTGGCCCCCGACGGCATCGACCCGCTGAAGGCGCTCGGCAGCACCGTGAAACGTCTCGAAAATCCTGAGAGGATATCCATCGGCCACGAGGCGGCTGTTGGCGACACCGGTATCATCGC
Source organism: Streptomyces xiaopingdaonensis (assembly GCF_000262345.1). Lineage (GTDB taxonomy): Bacteria > Actinomycetota > Actinomycetes > Streptomycetales > Streptomycetaceae > Streptomyces > Streptomyces xiaopingdaonensis. The sequence continues at coordinate 23,323 of NZ_AJTQ01000167.1, forward strand.
CCATGCCCACTGCAAATTTCGCCCCGAGTCGACAGCAAATATCGAAGATGGGGAATATGTAATCATAGTGAAACTCTGGCACGATGAAGTGGTGGTGGAGAAGGCAACCGACAAATACCGCAAAGACCTTGTTCGGTTCGCCAAGAATTACTTTCCCAACGCGATGAAGGCTCGGGGCTGCCGCGGCGCTTGACCACCGCAGGGCGAAGGCACGGGGACAGGCGAGTCGGCAACGCTGAGCATGACCACCCGGTGATGGGCAGCTCTCATGGTGCACCGAGAAATCCTCGTCCGCTTCGCCGCCAAGTTCCCACCTCGCGCACAAAAGGGCCTTAGGCTGCCGCAACGCCCGCCCCAAGTACACGTACAGCAGGGCCACCTGAGGACGGAGCCGATAATCAGCGGCCGTGCGCCGCTACCGCTTCAAGCCCCGGGGCATGCCCGTTGCGGAGCGGGCATCGCCAATGCCTCACGCACGCACCCGAGTTCGCACCACCACCGCCCCCACCCACCACCTCCACACCTCTACCCGCGTAGCGCATCCGATGGCATGCTCGCCTCAATTCATCCTTCCCCCACAGGAGGAGCCCACCGATGCGCATCAGAACGATCGCCGTTCCGCTCGCCGTCACGGCGGCCATGCTCGTCGCGCCCGGGGTCGCGGCGGCCGACTCCGGGGCCGGCACCACGCATGTCTCCGGCCTCGCGGGGGCCTCGGCGGCGCAGGTCGAAGTCGCCCGCAGCGGGGACCGGTTGCACACGGAGGCGACGCGGACGCAGGCGTCGAAGACGCTCGAAGTCGACTACCAGGTGCAGGAGACGGGGTACTGGTGCGGTCCCGCCGCGACCCGTATCGCCCTCTCGGCGCGCACCGCCCCGCCAAGCCAGGCCGACCTGGCGGCGCAGCTCGGCACGACGGAGAACGGGACGGACGACATCAGCCAGGTGACCGAGGTGCTCAATGCCAACCTCGGGGAGGGCTGGTACGAGTCGAAGTACATGCCCAACGACCCGCCGACGCAGGAAGAACGGGACCTGCTGTGGCAGGACGTCGTCACCGACGTCGACAACGGGTACCCGCTCGTCACCAACATCGTCGCGCCGCCCGGCAACCAGCCTCCCGGCTACCCGTCGGACCAGACGATCTACCACTACTTCACGGTCATCGGCTACGACGACGCCAACCAGTCGGTGCTCATCGCCGACCCGGCCTCGTTCTCCGGCAACCAGATCTACTGGCTCTCCTTCGACCAACTCGCCACGCTCATACCACCGAAGGGCTACGCGGCCTGAACCGCCGCCGGGCCCGGCACCCGCGGGGCGCCGGGCCCGCTCGCGTTCCCTCGATCGCGCCACCACGCGGCGAAGCCCGAGTTCACCCTCGTCCGCTTTTCCCCCTTTTGCACGCATCCGCCCCCTCCTCTACCGTCGTGAGAGTCGCGGAAGCAGACCGGTGCGCGGGCGTTCGTCGCCGTGCGCTGCCGAGTGCGCGCCGCCGTGTCGGAGGCCGCGAGGCCGTCGGCTCGGGGCCGGGCGTGCTGCGTCGGCTTGTACCGAGGAGACCCGATGGCGAGCGTGACGACCTACGACGGGGCGAAGATCTTCTACAAGGAGTCCGGAACCGGGCCTCCTGTGGTCTTCAGCCACGGCTGGCCGCTCCACGCCGACGTGTGGGACGCGCACATGGCGCTCGTCGCCTCCCACGGGTTCCACGCCGTCGCGCACGACCGGCGGGGCCACGGGCGCTCGACGCAGACGTGGCGCGGCAACGACCTCAACACCTACGCGGACGACCTCGCGCAGGTCATCGAGGCGCTCGGACTCCGCGAGGTCACGCTCGTCGGGCACTCGGCGGGCGGCAGCGAGATCGCCCGCTACGTCGGTCGGCACGGGACGTCGCGCGTCGCGCGGGTCGTACTGCTCGGGTCGGTCTCCCCGCAGGTCCGGCGGACGGAGGCGAACCCGCTCGGGCTGGCGCCGAGCGTCCTCGACACGGTGCGGGAGTCGATGCGCACCCGTCGCTCCGGCTTCTTCCAGGCGCTCACCCGGACGTTCTTCGGCGCCAACCGCCCGGGGCACACCGTCACCAGTCAGGAGCGCGAGGCGTACTGGCTCATGAGCATGGCGCTCGGGACCAAGGGCGCCTCGGAGGGCGTCGAGTCGCTCTTCGGCGCCGACCTCACCGAGGACCTCCGCCGGGTCGACGTCCCGACGCTCGTCCTGCACGGGGACGAGGACCAGATCGCGCCGCTGGAGGCGACGGGCCGCAGGTCCGCCTCGCTCGTCCCCGGCGCGGCGCTCCGGGTCTACCCGGGCGCTCCGCACGCCTTCGCCGGCATGCGCAGCTACCGCGAGCCGCTCGGCCGGGACCTGCTCGGCTTCCTCCGCTCCTGAGCGGAGGCTCAGCGTCCGGTGACGGTCGCGGACGCCGCCTCGGCGTCGCCCTCCGCCTGCCCGCCGGCGACGACGCGCGAGTGCCCGCGCTCGCCCCGGTCGAGGAAGCCGCCGACGACGGCGAGTCCCAGACCGACGACGGCGAGCGCGGCGCCGACGAGCGCAGGCGACGTCCAGCCCCAACCGAGCGAGATGACGATCCCGCCGAGCCAGGCCCCGCCCGCGTTGGCGAGGTTGAACGCGGAGTGGTTGGAGGCCGCCGCCATCGTCGGCGCGTTCTCCGCCTTCGCCATGAGGAGCATCTGGAGCGGCGTCGTGATGAGGGCGCCGACGGCACCGATCAGCACGACCGTCGCCATGGCGGCGGGCGCCGAGTGGACGGCGAAGAAGAAGGCGGTCAGCGCCGCGGCGAGCGCCAGCAGGCCGCCGTAGAGCGTGGGGCGCAGGGCGCGGTCGGTGAGCGGTCCCGCCACGAGGGTGCCGAGGGTCATGCCGATCCCGTAGAGGGCGAGGACCCACGTCGTCGACGACTCGGCGAGGCCCGTCACCTCGGTGAGCATCGGCACGAGGTAGCTGTAGACGGCGAAGCAGCCGCCGAAGCCGAGGACGGCGGTGAAGAGTCCGAGCACCACCTGCCGGTCGGCCATCGCCCGCAGCTCCTGCCTGATCCCGGCCTGCGGTCCGCGCGGCTGGTGCGGTACGAGCGCGGCGATGGCGGCCATCGCGACGAGGCCGATCCCGGCAACGGCGAGGAAGGTGACGCGCCATCCGAGGTTCTGCCCGAGCGCCGTGGCGGCGGGTACGCCGACGATGTTGGCGACCGTCAGCCCGAGGAACATCGTCGCCACCGCGCGCGCCGCCCGCTCGGGCGCCACGAGCCGCGCGGCGACGACCGCGCCCACACCGAAGAGCGCACCGTGCGGCAGCCCGGCGAGGACGCGGGCGGTGAAGAGGGTGCCGAAGCCGGGGGCGAGCGCCGAGGCGGTGTTGCCGACGACGAAGAGGCCGCTGAGGAGCAGCAGCAACCGCTTGTGCGGTATCCGCGCCCCGACGGCGGTGAGCAGCGGAGCGCCGACGACGACGCCGAGTGCGTAGGCCGAGACGAGGTTGCCCGCGCGCGGTACCGACGTCCCGAGCGCGTCGGCGACCTGCGGCAGGAGGCCCATCATCACGAACTCCGTCGTGCCGATCCCGAAGGCGGCGACGGCGAGGGCGAGCAGGGCCAGGGGCATGACGGGTGAACCTCCGGTCGGCGGGGGCGGATCGTGCTGGGGGACGGCCGCGTGCACCACGGACGCCGTCGGCCGGGTGTGCGGGCACAGTCGTCGTACAGCAGCGATCGGCTGCTGTGCATTCCCGCTCGGCGGAAGTCCGGGTATGACGTGTGCCATACCTGTCCCGGTGGAACGGCGAGCGCGGACGAAGCGTCAGACCTCTCAGCTGCGGGAAAAGCAACCCCCCGGGTTTCACAGTGAGTTGATGTTGAGAGAGGGTGTTGCTCCACGGATGCGGTGATGAGAGGAGCCTCGATGGCGGAGCAGTCGGGTTGGATGTCCACGAGCGGCCCCGGGCCGACGGCGGCGAACCCCGTTTCGGATCAGGGGAAGCCGCAGGTGGCGCGGATGTACGACTACTACCTGGGCGGAAAGGATCACTTCGAGGCCGACCGCGAGGCGGCGTCGGAGACGATGCGCCTCTGGCCGAACGTCGCGAGCGGGGCCCGGGCCAACCGTCACTTCCTGCACGTCGCCGTCGAGCACCTCGCCCGCGAGCAGGGCATCGACCAGTTCATCGACATCGGCACCGGCATCCCGACGGAGCCGAACACCCACCAGATCGCCCAGTACTACCAGCCGCAGGCGCGCGTCCTCTACACCGACAACGACCCGATCGTGATGACGTACGCGCAGGCCCTGTTGACGAGTTCGCCGCAGGGGCGGGTGGACTACATCGAGGCGGACCTGCGGAAGCCGCAGGACATCCTGAACCACCCCTGTCTGGCGGGGCCCGAGCCGGTGCTGGACCTCAGCCGCCCGGTGGCGCTCTTCGTCGTGGCGATCTTCCACTTCATCACGGACGAGGACGGGCCGAGCGAGCTGCTGCGCACGCTGATGGAGCCGCTCGCACCCGGCAGCCACCTGGTGCTCTCGCACGCGAGCGGGGACTACGACGAGGGCGTGGAGGAGGCGGCCGAGTTCTACCGGAGCCGCAACCTGCCCGCCAGGACGCGCTCCCGCGAGGAGGTCGAGGAGCTGGTCACCGGCGCGGGCATCGAGCTGGTGGAGCCCGGGGTACAGCCGGTGCACCGGTGGTGGCCGGGGCGTCCGGCGCGGCTGGCGCCTGCCGCCGTCTCCACCGACGCGCAGTGTCCCGGGTACGGGGTGATGGCCCGGAAGCGGTGAGAGTGCGAGGTCGCGGAGTGGTGCCTCAGCGCAGCCGCGCCGCGACTTCGTCCGCGCAGGCGCGCAACTCCGGCAGCAGCGAGCGGAGTTCGGAGCCGGGAGTGAGGACGACCGTCGCGCCGAGGGAGAGGGTGAGCGGCGTCTCGCGGAGGCCCTCCGGGTCGGGGACGGGGACGGCTATGGAGCGGACGCCGATCTCGTTCTCCTCGTCGACCTCGGCCCAGCCGCGCTCGCGGACGCGCGCCAGCTCCTCGCGGAGCACGTCCGCGTCGGTGCAGGTGCGCGGGGTGACGGGGACGAGCTTCGCCGCGAGGAGCTGCTCGCGCTCCTCCTCGGCGAGGCCGGCGGCGAGGAGCTTCCCCATCGACGTGGCGTACCACGGGTTTCTCGTGCCCTCGGCGCTGCGCAGCTGTATGTGCTGGGTGCCCTCGGCGGTGAGGACGAGGAGGATCTCGGCGCCGTCGAGGACGCCGGTGAGGACGGGGAGTCCGGTGCGGGCCGCGAGGCGCTGGACGGGTCCCGCCGCCGCCGAGTACCCGGCGGACGAGCGCTGGAAGCCGCGGGACAGCTCCAGGACGCGGACGCCGAGGGCGTAGCGGCGGGTGTCCGCGTCGTAGGAGACGAAGCCCTCCGCGACGAGCCGGGCGAGGAGCCGGTGGGCGCTGCTGACGGGCAGTTCGGCGGCGCGGGCCACGGCGCTGACGCCCATCCCCCGGGAGTGCCGGGAGAGGACGGTGAGCAGGCGGAGCCCGCGGCCGAGCATGTCGTCACCGGGTGGTTGACTCACCGCGGGGTTCACCTCGCTGCGCTGGGGCCTCCGGCGCCGGCCCGCCGGGCGGCTCGGAGGCGGGGGCGTTCACCGTACCCAACGCCTTCGCGGGGGCACCGGGTTCCCGGATCGCCGGCATCAGCGCCGCGGAGACGAGCGTGCAGACAGCCATGAAACCGAACCCTCCCGCGTTCCCCAACTCGGTGCCGCGCACCCATCCGACGAGGTACGTGCCGGCGAAGGAACCCAGCGCACCCAGGGAGTTGACGAGCGCGACGGCCGCCCCCGAGACCCCGGCGGGAGCGAGCTCGGAGACGAGTGCGAAGTACGGCCCGTACGGCGCGTACATGCACAGTCCCGCGACGACGAGGAGCGTCAGCGCCAGCGGGAAGTTGCCGCCGGCGAGGTAGGAGCCGAAGAGCGCGAGGGCGCCGGCCGCGAGCCACGGCCAGACCGCGGCGCGGCGGCGCCCCGTGCGGTCGGAGACATGGGAGTTGAGGAGCATCGCAGCGACGGCGAAGGCGTACGGGATCGCGGAGAGGAGGCCGGTGGTGCCGATGCCCTCGCCCGAGCCCTGCTTGACGATCGCGGGCAGCCAGAAGACGAACCCGTACATCCCGAACGACCAGAAGAAGTACTGTGCCGCCATCACCAGCACCGGCCGCGCCCGGAGCACGCGTGCGTACTGCTCGGCCGTCGACCCGGCGTCGGCGGTCCCGGTGGGCGCCGGCTCCTCGGCCGCCAACCGCGCGGCGAGCTCGGTGCGTTCGGCCTCGGGCAGCCAACGCGCGTCCTGCGGGCGGTCGTTGACGAACTTGAGGCAGAGCAGCCCTCACACGACGGACGGGACGCCCTCGACGACGAACATCATCCGCCAGTCGGAGACGGAGACGAGCCACCCGGAGACCGCGGAGAGCCACATGACGGTGAGGGGGTTGCCGAGGATGAGGAAGGTGTTGGCCCTCCCCCGCTCCCCCTTCGTGAACCACCTGCTCAGCAGCATCACCAGCGACGGCAGCACCGCGCCCTCGACGACGCCAAGCAGGAAGCGCACCGCGACGAGCTGCGTCGGACTGCTCAACAGACCCTGGACCACGGCGAGCAGGCCCCACGCGACGGTCGACCAGGCGATGAGCCGGCGGGCGCTGCGCTGCTCCGCGTAGATGGTGCCGGGGATCTGGAAGAGGAAGTAGCCGAGGAAGAACGAGGCCGCGATGAGCGAGTCCTGCGCGGCCGTGAGGCCGAGCTCGTCGGCCATGCCGCCGGCCGAGGCGATGGAGTAGTTGGACTTGTCGAGGTACGCGAGCGAGTACGTGACGAAGGCGATCGGCATCAGGTGCCGGGCGCGTACGGAGGACCAGAACCCTCCGCCGGGACGGGAGGGTGACGCGGCAGTCATCCCGGACCCCCTTATTTCCGCTACATGGAAAGTGTTTCACTGAGCGGGAAGACGGTACGAAGGGACGCGTGGCCGGTCAATGGAGAACGCGGGGAACATCCGCACCGGCGAGGTGCGTTGGGCGGAACGACACCCAACCCGCCGCCACAGCACCGGCGTCGTCCCGTCGGCCGCCGCGCCACCAGGACCACGAAGAAAGGCACCCCGTGACCGACCCCGCCGCGCCCGACGTCCTCCTCCCCTGGCCGGACCTCGACCGGAGCCACGGAAGCTGGCCCGCGGGCCTCCGCGTCCACGTGTGGGACGGGAGCGGTGCGGGCCCCGAGCTGTCCCAACCCGAGCTGGACCGCGTCGGGTTCTGGGTCGTGCCGTACGCGGCGCCCGGCACCGAGGCCCTGCTGCCGCGGCTGCCCGGGCTGCGCGCGGTGCAGTCGCTCAGCGCCGGCGTCGAGAAGCTGGAGCCGCGCCTTCCCGCGGGGGTGGCCCTCCACAACGGGCGGGGGCTCCACGACGCGAGCACCGCGGAACACGCGCTCGGCCTCGTCCTCGCCGCGCAGCGCGACCTGCCGCGGTGGGTCGAGGACCAGCGGGCCGGACGGTGGGCGCCGCACTTCCTTCCCGGCCTCGCCGACGCGCGCGTCGCGATCGTCGGGTACGGCGCGATCGGGGAGGCGCTGGAGCGCAGGCTGCTCGCCTGCGAGGCGGAGGTGGTACGGATAGCCCGGCGTGCGCGCCCCGGCGTGCACGCCGTCGACGACCTTCCGAAGCTGCTGCCGGAGGTGGACGTCGTCGTCCTGGTGGTCCCGGAGAACGCCTCGACGGTCGGCCTCCTCGGCGAGCCGGAGCTCGCCGCCCTCCCGGACGGGGCGCTCGTCGTCAACGTCGGCCGCGGGCGGACGCTCGACACCGAGGCGCTCCTCGCCGAGACGGCGGCGGGCCGCCTCCGCGCCGCCCTCGACGTCACGGAGCCCGAGCCGCTGCCGGCCGATCACCCGTTGCGCACGTCACCGGGGGTGCTCGTGACGCCGCACGTCGGCGGCGGTGCCGCCTCCTTCAGGCCGCGGGCCGAGCGCTTCGTCGTCGAGCAGGTGCGGCGGTTCGCCGCCGGGGAGCCGCTGGCGAACGCGTTCCCCCGGGGGTCCTGACTCCCGGTGACCGGACGCCGGTCGGCCACCCGCCGCTCCTGATGGCGGTACCCGCCGCGCGCTCGACGGCCGGAGCGCGTTGACTGGGCGGAGAGCGGTACGGAAGCCCGGTGCCCGGCCGGGCGCGGCGAGGTGCGGATGGACGGGTTGCGGAAAGCGGTGGTGCGGGCCGCGGCGCGGGCGCCCTGGCTCGCGCCGGCCTCGCTCCTCGCGGCGGGCGCGGTCGCCAGTGTCTACGGGCCGCGCCCGCACTTCGGGGAACCGCTCCTCGCGTGCACGCCGCTCCTCGCCATCATGGTGCTCTCCTTCGGCTGGAGCGTCTTCTTCGCCGTCATGACCTGCCTCACGGCCGTGGGGGTGGCCTTCGCCCAGGACCTCTCAACCGCCGTGTGGGCCACCGACGGGCTCGCGGTGCTGCTGGTGAGCATCGTCGGACTGGGGCTCAAGCGCCTCTCCGACGCGCAGGGCCGCAGCCTCGCCTTCGTACGCGACGTCGCGGAGGCGGCGCAGCGCGCCGTGCTGCCGACGCCGCCCGCGGCGGTCGGGCCGCTGCGGGCCGCCGACCGGTACGTCACGGCGCGGGCGGGCACCGCCGTCGGCGGGGACTTCTACGCCCTCCAGGAGACCCCGTTCGGCGTCCGCGCGATCATCGGCGACGTCCGGGGCAAGGGGCTGGAGGCGGTGGCTTCGGTCTCCGTCGCGGTCGGCGCCTTCCGCGAGGCGGCCCAGCACGTGCCGACACTCCCCGAGCTCGCCGCCCACCTCGACGGCGTCCTCGTCCGGGAGAACGAGCGGCGCGGCCGCAGCGTGGAGTCGCTGGAGGATTTCGCGACCGCGCTGCTTCTCCAGTTCTCGCACGACGCCGATTCGCTCCTCCTCCACAACCGCGGGCACACGCCCCCGTACCTCCTCGGCCGCGGATACGTGACGCCGCTGGAGCCCACCCGCCCCGACCTGCCGCTGGCCACCGGGCTGGCCCCGGGCGGGCACGCGCACACGGACCGGGTCGCGCTCCGGACAGGGGAGGCGCTGCTCCTCGTCACCGACGGGGTCACGGAGGCACGCAACACCGCGGGCACCTTCTTCGACCCGCGCCGCGGTCTCTCAGGGACGGTCCCCTCAGCGCCGCGCACGCTCGCCGACACGCTCGTCGACAGGGTGCTGGAATGGACGGGGGGCGAGCGCCAGGACGACATGGCGATCCTCGTCGTGGCGCGGCGGCAGGACGGCGGGCGGGAGGGCGCAGCACCGGCGTCGGCGCCGCCGCGCGAGGAAGTGGTGCACGACCGCGAGGCGTGAACCGCTCGGCGGCAGGCGCCGCCGAGCGCGTCCCCTGCGCCTTCGACGCACCGGTACACCCGCGGTGTTGACCGCCCCCTCGCCGCCCGGCACCATGCGGGCGTCGCATCCGCCGCGCGGTGGAGCATTGGCCCGGGGAGTACCGATGGCATCAACTGACCGCTCCGTACCGGCAACCGTCACCGAACCCGCAGAGCCGCCGGACGCCGAGGGCCGCAAGCTGCCCCCGCTCTCGCGGCGCCGCTTCCTCCAGGCGTCGGCCGGTACCGCCGCCGTCACCGCGCTCCCGGCCGCCGAGGCCGTCGCCGCGCCCTCCCCGTCCACGCGCCGCGGTGCGCTCTCCTTCACCTCGGCGACCAACGGGGCCGCCACGCTCTCGCCTTCGGGGGACCGCCTCGTCGCCGAGGTGCAGAACATCCTGTGGTCCGTCCCGCGCGACGGCGGCGCCGCGCAGCGCCTCTCCCCACCCGAACTGGAGCCCACACGCCCCGAGTTCTCGCCCGACGGCAAGCAGCTCGCGGTCTGTGCGTACCGCGGCGGCGGCTTCCACCTCTGGACGCTCGACGCCGACGGCTCCCGTCCGCGCCGGCGCACCGAGGGACGCGGCGACGACCGCGGCCCCGCCTGGTCCCCCGACGGCACCCGCCTCGCCTTCGCCTCGGAGCGCGGCGGGGACGATGTCGCGGGGAGCCCGTACCGCATCTGGGTGCTGGAGCTGGCGAGCGGCACCCTCACCAGGCTCACCGGTGCGCCGGGACAGTCGGGGCCGGGGCAGGACGGCGCCTGGGAGGACTTCGACCCGACGTGGTCCGCAGGCGGCGAGCGGGTGCTTTTCGTCCGCGCCGCCGTCGTCGAGGGGGAGGACGGCGAGGTGCTGCGGGCGCGCACCGTCGCGTCGGTGCCGGCCGGCGGCGGTGACGTGCGGACCGAGCACACCGACGAGAGCGAGGCCGAGGTGATGACGCCGGCCGTCTCGCCCGAGGGCCGACTGGCGTACCTGCGGACGACGGCTGCGCCCGAGTCCTCGTGCACGCTCGTCGTCGGCGGTGAACCGGTGGACGTCGAGGGGGACTTGGCGCCCGTCCCGCCGCGCTGGACGTCGGCCGAGCAGCTTCTCCTCACCGTCGGCGGGCAGTTCCGCGTCCTCGACGTACGCCGCCCGGGCGAGGCCGAGCGGATCCCGTTCGCCGCGCGGCTGCCCGTCGAGCGGCCCCACTACCGGGGAAAGCGATTCTCCTTCGAACGCGAAGGCAGGCAACCCGTCAGAGGCGTCCACCTGCCCGCGCTCTCGCCCGACGGCCGGCAGATCGCCTTCTGCGCCCTCAACTCCCTCTACACGGTGAGCACTTCAGGAGGCGCCCCGACCGAGCGGGCCACGGCTCCCCGCACCGGCTACCTCCTCGCGCCCTCGTGGAGCGCGGACGGGCGCTCGCTCGTCTACTCCGTCGACGGCGGGAAGGGCGACGGCCTTCTCGCCGTCCACCGGCTCGACCTGCGGACCGGCGAGGAGACGGTACTCGCCACCGGGGGACGCGTCTTCCCCTCGCTCTCCCCGGACGGAGAACGCCTCGCCGCCCTCGACATGGAGGGCCGACTCCTCGTCCGCGACCTCCCCGGGGGAAACGAGCGGCACCTCGCCGCGCCCATGGGCGAGGGCGGGCTGCCCGGCCGTCCGAGCTGGTCGCCGGACGGGCGCTACCTGGCGCTCTGCGACCGCAACCGGCTCAACCACCGCTTCCGCGAGGGCTACAACCTCATCCGCCTCGTCGACGCGGCGACCGGCGAGGACCGCCGCCACCTCGCGGCTCCCCACACCTCGCTCTCGGAGCGGTACGACGGCGGACCCGTGTGGTCGCCCGACGGGCGGCACCTCGCCGTCGTCGTGGAGTCGGCGCTGTGGCTGCTGCCCGTACGCGCCGACGGCACGCCCGAGGGGAAACCGCGGAGGCTCACCGACGAGGCGGCCGACCACCCGAGTTGGTCCGGCGACTCGCGCCGCCTCCTCTACCTCTCCGCCGGCCGCCTCCGGCTCCTCGACGTCGCGTCGGGGCACGCCAGGACCGTGCCGCTCTCCCTGCGGCGCGGGGCCGGGCGCGGGGCCGACGAACTCGTCGTCCACGCGGGGAGGTTGTGGGACGGCACCGGCGAACGCGTGCGCGAGGACGTCGACATCACGCTACGCAAGGGCCGGATCACCGACGTCTCCCCGCACCGCAGGCGGCACGCGCGGCGCCGCGTCGACGCCTCCGAGCACACCGTCGTCCCCGGCCTGTGGGACGCGCACACCCACCCCTGGCAGTCGACGTACGGCGGCCGGCAGACCACCACCCAGCGCGCCTACGGCATCACCACGGCCGTCTCGCTCGGCGGCTTCGCCTACGAGCAGGCCCGCGTCCGCGAAGCGACCGCCGAAGCAGCGCTCACCGGGCCGCGACTGCTCGCCACGGGGGAACTCCTCGACGGCGCACGCGTCGCCTACTCCATGGGGCGCGCCCACCGCACCGAAGAGGGCCTGCGCCGCTCCCTCACCCGGGCCACCGGGCTCGACTGGGACTTCGTCAAGACGTACGTACGCGCCCCCGGTTGGCTGATGGCCGAGGCGGCGCGCTTCGCGCACGAGGAGCTCGGCGCCCGCGCCGGCAGCCACCTGTGCACGCCCGGCGTGCAGTTGGGGCAGGACCTCACCACCCACCTCCAGGCGACCCAGCGCCTGGAGTTCGGCCACGCCACGACGGCCACCGGGCACGCCTACGGGGACATCACCGAGATCTACTCGGCCACCGGGGACTTCCACCTCGTCGCGACACCGTTCACCGCGGGGCCTCTCCTCGGCGCCGACCCGTCCCTCGCCGACGACCCGCGGGTGACGCGCATGATGCCGCCCTGGGACGCACTCGCCGTGCGGGAGGGCGCGGGGAAGGCTCCGACCGAGGCCGAACTCGCCACGCTCGACCGCGAATGCGCCGTCTACCGGCGGGTGTCGGACGCCGGCGGGCTCGTCGCCCTCGGCACCGACCAGCCGCTCGTACCCGTCGGGCTCCACCTCCATCTGGCGCTGCGGGCGCTGCACCGCAGCGGGCTTTCGACGGCGGCCGTGCTGCGCCTCGCCACCTCCGTACCGGCGCGGGTCTTCGGTGCCGGGCGGGTGCTCGGCACCGTCGAACGCGGCAAGTTCGGCGACCTCGCGCTGATCGACGGCGATCCCTTCGAGGACTTCGACGCGCTCGTGCGCACCGCGGGGACCGTCTGCGGCGGGGAGGTGGTGTGGCAGCGGGAGCTCGTCGAGGCGTACCCGGAGTCCGGTGCGTCCGGGGGCGGTTCGCGGTCGGACGGCTCGGGCGAGGAGCACTGGCGGGCGGTCGGGCGGCAGCTTCGCCGGGGCGGGTGCTGCGACGCGGGGGTGTGACGGGGTGTAACGAGACGCGCCAACTCGGCTCCGTGCGCCGGCCGTTCGGTGGCTGCGCACGTCCGGCCTTCAACGTGCGTTCATCGAGGCGCTCTTGGCACGGGCGCTTTTGCGGGGGAGCGTGAACTCCGCACTGCTCCCCCCACGTTGGAGTGTCCGGATGAAGAAGCCGAGAACGCCGAAGCAGAGCAGCACGCGTCGCGCCGGTTGGCACCGGAGGGTTCCCGCCGTCGTCGCAGGGGCCTTCGCGCTGGTGCTGGCCGTCCCGGGGACGGCGCTCGCCGACCCGCCCGAAGCACTGCCGCAGAACGCGACCGACCTGGAACTCAGCTTCCAACCCGCCTACGACTACGACAAGGACGGCTGCTACGCCACCCCCGCGATCAGCCCAGACGGCACCATCGCGCCGGGGCTGAAGCTCGGCGGCGACATGAACGGCAACTGCCGCGACGAGTCGGACCTGGAGAACACCAACGTCTACTCCCGCACCAAGTGCAACAACGACTGGTGCGCCGTCGTCTACGCCTCCTATTTCGAGAAGGACCAGGCCGCACACGGCGGCGGCAGCGCGGGCCACCGGCACGACTGGGAGCACGTCGTGGTGTGGGTGCCCGAGGGCGGCGACGCCGCGGAGTACGTCTCCACCTCGGCCCACGGCGGGTTCACCGTCCACGGGCGCGACGACCTTCCCTTCGAGGACGCCCACCCGAAGGTCGTCTACCACAAGGACGGCGTGAGCACCCACTGCTTCCGCGCCGCCAAGAACGACGGCGGCGACGAACCCCCGGAGAACCACAAGGGCGCCTGGCAGTACCCCGCACTCGTCGGCTGGGACGGCTATCCCGAGGGCCTCCGCGACACCCTCACCGCAGCCGACTTCGGCTCGGCCACCCTCGGCATCAAGGACTCCACCTTCGACGACCACCTGGCAGCGGCCAAGCCGGAGGGGATTCCCTTCGACCCGCACGCCTAGCGGACCGACGTACCCACGGCACCGCGCCCCGCGCCGCTCCCGTACGCGCACGCGCCGGCGTACCCGAGCACCGCCCAACTGCGCGTCCCCGCGCGCGGGCCGGGGGACGCCTCGTGGCCCCACTCCCCCGCGCAGGAGTCGACGACGCGGGCGAGGAGAGCGAGCGCGTCCTCCCGGCGGGCCTCGCAGCGGGCGCCCAGGCGCGGGTTGCGGTGCGGGAGGTGGCCGTCGTGCACGACCGTCCACACCTCGTCGTCCTGCCAGGAGAGCGAGAGCCGCAGTTCGGCCCCGCCCCCGAACCGGCAGGCCGCGGCGAGGAGTTCGCCTGTGACCTGGAGGACGGCGTCCCGCGCCGCTTCGAGGCCGTGCGAGCGCAGCAGCACGGAGACGACGGAACGGGCGAGCGCGGGGGCCGCCAACGAGCAGGGCAGCAGCAGCTCGTAGGCGAAGGTGTCGACGCCGGGCAGCGAGGGGTCCACCGTCGACGGACACAGGGACTGCGGAGGCGAACAGAGCAATGACGTGGCCAGGGACATGCGGACTCCCTCTGGTGAGCCGGCGATCCGGGACGGGCCATCGCGCCCCGCCCCGCTGAACGCACCTGTACGCGACGGCCGGTGGCCTGTCTCCCCGGCGCGGGCCCACTCCCTCCAGGGCAGAGGCGTGCGGGCAGGCTCGCGCGATGCGCTTCCGACTCGGTTGTGTAGTCGGTGCGTTACCAACTGTAGCGGAAATCCTAGTACGTGTACTACCGAGTCAGCCGATGGACTCTCGGCACGCAGTAGCGGCACAATCACTCTGGGACAACCACACGGGAGAGACCATGGCTCCGAGGAGCAGACCATCGCAGAGGCAACGACGCCTCGGCCTTGAGATGCGGCGGCTGCGGGAAGCCGCCGGGATGACCACCGAAGCCGCCGCGAAGCTGCTCGATGTACCTCGCACCAACATCCCGAACATGGAGTCGGGCAGGTCCGGCGTCAGCTCGGCAAGAGTACGTGCACTCGCCTTCAACTACGGGTGTACTGACACCGGGTTGGTGTCTGCGCTCTCCGACATGGCCGTATCCGGCAAAGCAGGCTGGTGGGACCAGTACCACGGCCACCTGCCAACGGGGTTTCTCGACGTGGCCGAACTCGAACACCACGCTGAGAGCATTCGTTTCGGACTGACCGTGCATCTGCCTGGGCTTCTCCAAACGGAAGCCCACGCCCGTGTGGTATTCGGCCTGGCTTTGCCTCAATTCGACTCCGTCGACGTGGAGGCACGGGTCCAACACCGGCTGGACAGACAGACCGCTTGGTTTCGACGTGGCACACAGTCCCTTGAGGTCGTGCTCCACGAGGCAGCAGTCCGCATGCAGTTCGGCGGACGGAGCACCGCCAAAGAACAGCTTCGACGTCTACTGGAAGTCTCAGAGGACGACCGAGCCGCGATCTACGTCATCCCCTTCCATGCGGGGGCATTCAGAGGAGCCGGTCAGTCCGTCACCTACTTCGAGGAGTCGCCGCACCAGCTGGATACGGTCGCCCTCGACACTTCGCTACGTGCCGAGTTCCTGTCCGAGCCGACTCAACTGGCGGCCTACCGGGCTCAACTGGATTCGATGAAAGCCAGTTCTCTGGGACGTCGCAGCTCCCAGGAGTTCATCGCCGGTATCGAACGCGACATGTGAGGAACGAGCCATGGACAACATCGCCTGGGAAGACCCCTACTGCGGCGCGGGCGTCAACTGCTTCCGCCTCGGCACCGACGAGGACGGCAACGCTTACATCGCCGTAGCCGGAGAAGAACAGAATGCCCTCTCCGACACCCGCGAAGCCCTCCGCAGCCTCATCCTGGAGATCAAAGCCGGCAAGGCGGACCACCTGCTGTGAGAAGTCGCCGAGCCCAGGCGGCAGTTGGCGGACTCACCCCAGCAGCCCGCTGAGCCCCCGCCACAGCGCCGTCGCCGTCGTGGGCGAGAGGAGGACGCCCTGCGCCGACTCCTCCAGTACCCACCATCCGTAGCCGCGCGCGCCCAGGACGTCCAGACGTGCGCCGAGCGCCGATCCGTCGCCCTCCTCGCTGGGGGCCGCTGCCTGCAAGCGCCACAGTCGCCAGGGGCCTTCACGCAGCGCCGTGCCCACGGGGTGTGCGGCGAGCGCCGATGAGACCTGCGGCGGCGGGACGGCGAGCGCGTCGATGTCGGCCTCGGGGACGGTGAGCGGCGGGGTGTCGACGTACGGTGCGGGGCCCAGGCCGACCGTTCGGGCGACGACGGCCGGGATCGACTCCGGTGTGACGGCGGCGAGTTCGGGGTCGTGCGTGGGGCGGGTGAGGATGACTGAGCAGAGTTCGGCCCCGAGGGCGAAGGCGGCGGCCCGGCGTCCGTCCGGTCCCGTCGCCTCCACGACGACCTCGGCGAGCGGGTCGTCGAGGACGGTGAGAGCGGCGGTGGCCACCGGATCGTCGTCCGGAGGCGCGTTCCGCAGGGCTTCGAGACGGCCCTCGGTGAGGACGATGCCGTCGCGTGGGGTCCCGGCGTTGAGTCTCACTCCGCCTCCCCGAGGGAGCGCCAACTTGCGGCGACGGTGGCCAACTCGTCGGCCATCGTGTCGTACAGGAGCGTCGGGACGGTCGCCGACAGGGTCACGTCGAGAGTGTCGAGGCCCGGACGCTGCCAGCGCCACGCCCACTGCTCCAGCGTCAGCGACCTGTGCGCGTCGACGTACACGGCGAGCTGGCGGAACCCTTCCTCGTCCACCTCCGCGTCGAGGAGTTGGAAATCATCGACGCTTTCGCCCAGGCCGTCGGCCGCCGCACGCTGCCAGGCGCCGAGGTCGCCGCTCTCGGCCGTGGTCGGCCCGACGGTCGCCACGACGTTGGGCCGGAACGCGGCGGCCTCCGGAGCGAGGAACGCCAACGCGACTCCAGGGCTCGGGTCGTGGACGGCCTCCCAGGAGTCGGGGGCGTCCAAGGTGAATCCCAGCGAGTGTTCAGCGCGCAACACGAGTCCGTTCACGGTTGAGGGTGTCCGCCGCTCGGCGGGCCTGTCCGAAGTTGACCTCGAAGAGATGGTCGCCGGCATCGGTCGTGACGACGAGCCGGGGGAACCAGGAGCGGTAGAGGAAACCGTGCCGGCGCACGCCGTCCACACCCGCACGGGCAGGTACACGCCGGACGTCGCGCAACTCCTCCCAGCGAGCTGCGAATTGGGCGCGGTCCGTCCACTCCGCACTCAGCGCACCATTCGGGGCGAACCACACACCACCCTCACCGGCCGCAAGCTGCCCCGCAACCGTCCCCCGACGCGAGACCTTGTCCGGGCGCTCACGCGTCTCCGCGTCAACGACCATGCCCGCGCCCCAAGTCGACACCACGGCACCCAGCCACTCCGGAGCTGGACCCGCACTCCCAGCACTGGCACGCCGAGCCGCCGTCGCGAACTGACCAGTGAGCGCGTCCGAACGCTCCTGCTTACTCATCCGGATATACCAACGCGGGCCCCACAGCCGGTGAATCGGCCACCACGCAATGGCAATGGTCGTCACCAGGAAGCCCCATACAAAGACGAGGAAACTGGCCATCATCAAGACCCCGCCAGGGATGAACAGCGCGTCGACATTCGCTAGCGCGCCTCCGAGGCAGAGGAGCCCCCCGGACGGCAACACGACGAGAACGCCGTACTCTCCCTGCACCTCGCGCGTCCACCAACGTGCCCGACCGCTGCGGCCACGCCATGACCACGCTGTGAACGCTATGAGGCCGGCGCCCACCATGCCAATTACGAAGACGAACACAGCCCCTCAATCCCAAAACTTCAGCTTGTCGCCGACCTTACCCAGGCCGTCTCCGACACCACCAAAGAACTTTCCACCAGCATCGACGATGTGATCAGCTGCCTCGGAGCCCAGCCCAGAACCCACGATCCCGCCGACCGCGCCTCCGAGGAAGCCTCCAACCACAGTGCCGACGGGGCCGCCCACCGCCGTACCGATCGCGCCACCAAGCTTTGCCCCGCCCGCCGCACCGGCCCAACCGCCCACGCCTACAGCCCCGCCGCGCAAGGCAGCCCGGCTAACGCGTTCACTGGTGCCGTAGCCGCGCCCCGCATCATCCGTCCACTGCCCGTAGGCAGAGCTGACGCCCCCCACCACATTGCCGGCACGACCGGCCCATTTGCCCGTTGTCGCCCATTTGTTGTGCTGGACCGCCCTGTTGGCCTTCGGGATGAAGTTCTTCGAGTCGAGGGCCTGCCGCGTGCGTCCAAGGACCGTCGGTGCGATCGGAGCGAACTGGCCGTTGACGCGCGGTGCGAAATGCCCGTGTTCGACATTGGTGAACCACGAAACCGTCGTACCCGCTGCCGTGTTGAGGTGCCCGTACCCCCACGACGCCAGTTGCAGCCCGTCGTCCTTTGGAGGAACGACCTGCCCCTTGGCGGATTCGGCGATCTCCTCAAGGAGATTGCGGTCCGCGCTCGATGTCGTCTTCGGAAAAGCGTGGCGGTCCTCGGCGAGCTCTGCCAGGCTGCTGCGGGCCGCCTCGTCGGCGCTGCCCGCTCCCGCGAGTATGCGGTCGATGTTCTGCTTGACCCGCGAGAGGACGAGCGGTGACGGAGTGTCCCCCTCGGAGAGATCCTCCACCGGTTCGACGGTGCCGTTGGGAAGCACGCGGATGTGCCTCTCCGCGGCGTCCTCCACCTGCCGGTCCAGTTGCTTCTTGAACGCCTCGAACGCGGTGTGCGCGTTCCTGAGCACATCGCGGACGCTCTCGGCGTGGTCGGCCATCGCGCGGATCTGCTCGGCGGTCCTGCGCGTGAACCTCTGCGTGACGGCCGCGTTTTCGCCCTTCCAATCGGCGTTGCGGCTGGTCCGCTCCAGGGTCGCCGCGGTGGTTCCCTCGCCGCCGTCGCCGATCTCCTGAAGATCGCTCTCCATCGACGTCCATGCGTCGGCGGCGCGCTTCAGCTTGCCGAGTTCGAGGTTGTCCAGAGTCTGGAAACGCAGCGGTTCGCCGGCCATCGGCTCCCCCTCAGTCGATGTGGTCGCGTATGCGTGACGGAGTCATGAGGTGCCCGCCCGCGTCCCGCATCGAGGTGCGGATCTTGTCCTCGTCCCGGTCGTGCAACTTGCCCGTGTAGTCGAGGTGGTTGGAGATGTGGGCGCAGGCCTCCTTGACGGTGCCGGTCTGCGTGTTCCAGGCGTCGTGCACGGCGAGGAGGGCCGCGCCCATGGCGAGGTCCTGGCCGGTGAGGTCGTTGGCCGCGGTGGACGTCTCCTCGCGGGCCTCGTCGGCCTTCTTCTGTATCTGCCGGAAGAGGGAGGCCGCCTGGTTGCCGATCTTCCCCAACTCGTCGTCGCGGACGACGAGGTCGGGCGAATAGCTGCCGTACGAGCC
Source organism: Streptomyces xiaopingdaonensis (assembly GCF_000262345.1). GTDB lineage: Bacteria > Actinomycetota > Actinomycetes > Streptomycetales > Streptomycetaceae > Streptomyces > Streptomyces xiaopingdaonensis. Next base: position 42,492 of record NZ_AJTQ01000167.1, read on the forward strand.
GCCGCCGGCCTCGTTGAGCCGCATACCGGTGGAGTCCGCGCCCTCCTGGCGGCGCACGAGGCTCGTCCACTCTTCCTCGAACGTCATGTACTGCTCCCTTGTAGACGTCGCACACGGCGGGGCGGGCCCGGCACGAGTACGGGCGGCCCTCCCCTCGCGGTCGCGGCCCAACTTACCCAGCGTGCTCGCTCGTTGACAGGGCGGGGTGCAGGCCGAATCGGCGGGCGGTCCGCCCGTCGGCGTGCCCGGCGCCCGGGCGCCGGGCCGGGAACGGTGCGGTGCATGATGAAGGTGATTCACACCACCGAGTGGGAGGAGCGCACGTGAGCGACAGCAGCGAGGAAGCCCGGACGGGCGCGGCGGGCACCGGAACCGTGGCGCACAACGCGCGCGTGTGGAACTACTGGCTCGGCGGCAAGGACTACTACGACGTCGACCGAGCCGTCGGGGACCACGTCACGGGCGTCTACCCCGCGATCGGCGAAGTCGCCCGCGCCGACCGGCGGTTCCTCGGGCACGTCGTCCGCTTCCTCACCGAGGAGGCAGGCGTGCGGCAGTTCCTCGACATCGGGACCGGGCTGCCAACCGCCGAGAACACCCACGAGGTCGCCCAGCGCCACGCGCCGGAGGCGCGCATCGTCTACGTCGACAACGATCCCACCGTCCTCACCCACGCCCGCGCACTCCTCACCAGCACGCCGGAGGGCGCGACGGCCTACGCGGACGCGGACGCGCACTGCCCGGACGCCATCCTGGAAGCCGCCTCCGAGACGCTCCGCTTCGACCGCCCCGTCGGCGTGATACTGCTCGGCGTCCTCAACTTCGTGCTCGACACCGACGAGGCGCGCGGCATCGTGCGGCGCCTCGTGTCGGCGGTGCCGTCGGGGAGTTACCTCGCCCTCTCGCACCCGACCCAGGAGTTGGGCGGCGAGGGCAACGCGGACGCCATGGCCTTCTGGAACGAGAACGCCGAGCCGCCCATCACGGCGCGCAGCCGCGCCGAGATCGAGAGCTTCACCGAGGGGCTCGAACTCCTCTCCCCCGGCATCGTCTCCTGCTCGGCCTGGCGCCCCGAGGGCGAACAGGGCGCGGAGGTGGCCCAGTTCGGCCTCGTCGCGCGCAAGCCCTGACCCGGTACGGCGCCGGGCTGTCGTTGCGGTCGGCGGACGTGGCAGCCCGCGCCGTGTGCGTCGGCCGGTCCGTGCCCGCCG